>JAJDAR010000082.1 GCA_029261775.1 Deltaproteobacteria bacterium
GGTCATGAGGATCCCCCAGTGAGGGCTTGGCACCCCTTCCCCGGGCGACCAGGCGTAGGGTTCCACGGCCGGGGGGGGAGGTGCAACAGCGGAATGCCTGCTTGGCCGGCGACCGGCACCCCCCGCGGGGCTCGCGTTGGCCTCAGAGCGCGGCCGGTCCCGGCACCCCTGCGACGAAGCCTGGCAGGAACTGGTTGAAATCCGAGATGGCCACGAATCCGTCGCCATCCATGTCCGTGCCCGATCCGCCGTCGCTGCCCGTCACGAAATCGACGAGGAAGGCGTTGAAGTCGCCGATCGAGCAGAAGCCGTCGCCATCGAAGTCGCAGTCGCACAGGTTGCCGATGCCGTCTGTGTCGGTGTCGAGCTGGTCGTGGGGGCCGGCCCAGGGGCCGTTCGGAAGATCCAGACAATTGTCCGCGGTGTCGGCGACTCCGTCTCCGTCCGAGTCGCCTGGCGGCGGACCGTAGACCGTCTGGGCACCGGCGATGTCGTCGGGATCGAGCTCGCGGTTGATGCGGTCGCAGCAGTCGATGCCGACGTACATCACGATGCCCGGTCCGAAAGGCGGGTGCAGCAACCCGATCGCGGCATGGCCGAGCTCGTGCAGCGTGAGGTTCTCGAGGTCGTTGCCGATCTCGGCGATCAGATCGTCTTCGGCACCCGAGGCCTCGAGGAAGGGCTGGACGACGTTGAAGAACACGTCGCCTGCGAGCGCATCGGGAAAGTTCAGGTCGTCCCCGGGCGGCCCGAAGCCGAAGGCACCCGCGAAGGAGAAGCCCGAGCCCGGCACCGGCTGGAAGGCGCCGATCCGGATGTCGGGATCGTTCGAGCCCGGTGTGCCCATCGGGCCGCCGCCATCCGGCACCGGTCCTACGAACTGGATGTCGGCGACCTCGGCCCAGGTGTCGAACGCGCGGGCGATGGCGGCGTCGTAGGCACCGGCGCCGTACTGCGCGTCGTAGGTGGCTCTCATCTGGGAGATCTGGCTGCCGCCGGTCATGTCGCCGGCCAGGCTGGCGTCGACCGTCGTCCCATCGGTCACGAAGCCCCAGGTCACGACGGCGGGGGTGCCGTGATTGCGGTCGTCCCACTTGGAGCCGGCGTCGACGGCGATGGTGACGAAGGCGGCGGCCGCGGTCGCCACGGCGAGCATGGCCATCGCGCTGGAGACGTGGAGCAGGCCGCGGGCGGCCCGCGCCACGCTCGCTCCGATCTGGCCGTTCCCCGTCGGTGCCAATTCCGATCCCCTCCGCTGACGGCTCGAGTTCCTACATCCACACGGATCGCAACTGGAGATCGGACCACGGGTGGCGGGGGGTTGTCAACCCGGCGTCAGGCACCTCAGTCATCCTGGATGTAGCCGAGGGCTTCCAGCTGGGATCTCAGCTCTTCCGCGATCGGCTGGGCCGCCGGCTCGTGGGTCGCCGTCCGACCCAGAAGCTCCCTGGCTCGCTCGTGGTACGCCTCTGCGACCCGAGGGCGAAGGGCTGCCACATCCGTGCGACTGGCAGCCTCCGCCTCCAGATCGTAAAGCTCGAGTCGTGGTGACCCCTTGGCGTGAAATCGCAGCTGATAGCGGCCGTGGATCAGCGAGCGGATCGACATCGTGGCCGGGTTCGGGGGCCAGGCCAAGGCAACCGGCAGTCCGTCGGCGCCCGATTTCTCGCCGAGAAGACTTCGACCCTGCATGGCCTCCGGGATCGACTCGCCGACCGCATCGAGAATCGTCGGAGCCACGTCGAGGAGCTCGGCGAGATCGCCGACGCGGCGGCCCCCCGACACGCCTCCCGGTGGGCGCAGGATGAGGGGAACCCGGAGAATCGGCTCGTAGAAGAGTTGCCAGTGGAGGTAGCTCCCGTGCTCGCCGAACTCCTCCCCGTGGTCGGACGTCACGATGACCAGCGTCTGGTCGAGCACTCCACGCCGCTCCAGCTCGTCCAGGAAATCCCCCAGCAGATCGTCCACGTAGCGGATGCCCTCGTCGTAGCGGAGTACGGCGTGGCGGCGCTCGGCTTCCGTGAGGGTGAGGTCCCGCTCGAAGGCCCGGTGCATGTTGTGCGCGGTCGGCTCGAAGGAGCCCCGAAAGGGCACCTCGTGGAACATGTCGCGGTAGGGCAGTGGCGGCGCATAGGGCGCGTGGATGTCGTAGGTGTGCAGGAACAGGAAGAAGGGCGCGTCGCCGACCCCTTCGAGCCACCGACGTGCCTTCGGAAGGATCGCAGCGAAGCCCCCAGCCCGGTCGTCGTAGACCTCGAATCCCCGGTCGAAACCGAAGCTCGCGCTGAGGTAGCCCCCGTCCACGAAGCCGCCGGTCTTCCAACCGCCTTGCTGAAGGCGTTCGGCCAGGGTCGGAAACCGATCGGGAAGCCGATCGTCGTTGCCGGTGAATCCATGTCGGCCGGGATCGACCGAGGTCATCATCGAAGCTTGCGATGGCGGGGTGTTCGCGGCCGGTGCGACCGCCCGGTCGAACACGATCGCCGTCCCGGCAAAGCCGTCCAACCGCGGGCTGGTGGCGCGGACGTGCCCGTAGAGCCCGAGGTGATCGGCGCGCAAGGTGTCCAGGGAGATGAGCAGCACGTTGCGCGGCGCCGAGTCATGGCCACAGCCAAGCGCCAGCGACAGCGCGAGGAGCCCGACCCAGAGCAGGAGCCGCGTTGCCGGGGGCCCCGCATCGAATCCCGACCCGAGGCCAGGGAGGGACCCACGGGCCCCCTCGTGTTCTCGAGACCCGGGCATCAGCGCCTCTCTCGGCAGGACAACGGTCGACCTCGTGATCGCCAGCCGGGGATCGGACCACGCCGAGGGGAGGTCTGTCAACCGCGCGGGGGCAGCTGGGAGGGTCTGGACCGGAATCGAGGGTCCGGCGTAACCTCTCGAGTCCGCCCGTCCACCCACGGAAAGGCCCAACCTAGGAGGCGACAATGCAGCGAGTCATCTTCATCGCGATCGGAGCCTGCGCCCTGGTCGCCGGATTGGTCACCTGGGAGCTCCGGAAGGACGTCGAAGCCCCGCCCGCCGTCGCCGCCGCGCCGCCGCCCGGTGCCCGGGCTGCCGGAGAGCTGCCGCCGGTCGCAAGCACGCCATCCCCCGCTGCGCCCTTCGAGATGAAGCGCCCTGTGCCCGCCGATCCTGGACGAGATGCCAAGCGAGAGCGAGTCGCAGCGACCCGCGCGGCCGCCCGGGCTGCCCGGGAGGAGGCCGCTGGGCAGGATGGCGCCAGGACCTCCCGGATCCGGATCCCCGGCGACGCCAGCCCGGAGGTCCGCAGGATCCTCGAGGAGCCTTCCGCCGAAGCGCGAGCCGAGCGGCTGCGAGAGATCGCGGAGCGCCGGCGCAACGATCTCGCCCTCGTGGCCCGCGACGTGGCGCGCCTCGACCCCAACCCGCGGGTCCGACGCGCTGGGGTGGACGCTCTCGACAGCCTCGGCGAGACGGAGGCACTCGCCTCGCTGGCCGAGGACGACTCGACACCGCTCGCCACCCGCGAGCGCGCTCTTGGAGCGATCAGCGACCAGGCGCTCTCCGATCCCGACCTCGCCGGGCTGCCCGTCGCGAGGCTGGTCGGGATGCTGGACGATCCGGAGCTCTGGCCCGACGTGATGGACGCGCTCGCCGACATCGGCGACTCCTCGGCGATCGATCCGCTCTGGAACGTGTTCCTCACGAACGACCCCGCGCAGCGGCTCGACTTCGAGAAGCGCGAGTACACGCTCTTCACTCTCGAGGACCTGGATGTCGAGGTCGACGAGGCCTTCGACGCGCTGGACATCGAGTGGGATCAGGAAGAGCTGCGGCAGATGCGCGCGGCGCCGTAGCAGCTCGGATGCCGGCGGATCCCGGAACACCCGACCTCTCGTCCTCACCGGAGCTGATCCGGCGCATCCGCGAGCTGGCCCTGGAAGAGCCCGACCTGCTCCGGGGTTCCGACGCCCAGAGCTGTGCGTGGCTCGGTGTGGCAGGGCTCGTCATCGTGGCGTCCGCCTGGATCGCCGGTCGGTCCCCCATCCTCGGCGGAGGACTGGCCTTCTTTGCGATCGCGGTGATGCAGTACTATCTGCTCGTCGCCGTCCATGAGGCCATCCATTTCGGGCTGTTCCGTCACCGCGGGTTGAACGAGTTTTTAGGCGCCACCCTGGCTGCCGCGGGGCTCTCCGAGTTCCAGATCGTCCGCGACCACCATCTCCGGCACCACAGTGCCTACGGAATGGACGGTGACCCGGACGGACCTGAGTACAAGCTCCCATCCGAGGCAGAAACGGTGGCCTCGGCGCTGGCCTACATGTTGAAGCGGGGCTTCGCCTTCTCCGATCTCCGGACGAAGCTGAAGCGCAGTGTTGATCCGACCGAGAGCCGAAAGGGAAGCCTGGCGAGCTTCGCGTTCCATCTCGCACTCACGCAGGGAGCGCTCTTCCTGCTCTTCTTCCTGACGGGCGCCTGGTGGAGCTATTTCGTGTTCTGGCTGGGACCGCTCCTGACCATCTCCCGCTTCTTCAATTCCTTCCGGATGTTCGGTGAGCATGGGGGCTTGACGGTCGTCGACCTGCCTCCGTCGCACCAGATCTTGAGCGCCCGCACGACCTTCGACTCTCGGCCCTGGTACCGCGCGCCATGGTGGCGGATCGAACGCCTCCTGTTTGCGCCCTTCCATTTCAATTTCCACCACGAGCACCACCTGCTCCCGCGGGCTCCCTACTCGAGCCTTCCCGCCCTGCACGGCATCCTCGTGGACGCTGGCCACTATCAGCGCCATCCGGAAGTCCTGAGCCGGTCCTTCTTCCGCACTCTTAATTCCATCACCCCGCCGTCGAACTCGGCCGTCCCCCCGTCCTAGCGAGAAAGGGTCATGGACCTCTTCGAGCGTGCCAAGCGCCAAGCGGACCACGAACGGCTCGAGGTCCATTGGAACCCGACCTGCCTGGTCTGCGGTGAAGCCGCTCCTGCAGGTGCCTTGGGTGTGGCCCGCGAGCATGAGTACGAGAGCACCACACGGGTGGAGTTTCCAGTGGTCCGTTGCCCCCGGTGTGGGCTGGTCTTCCTGAACCCGAGGCCGGCCGAGTCGGCGCTGAGACTTCTCTATCCGCCGCAGTACTACGCCTACCACATGCCCGCCGAGGACCCGCAGCGCCGAGGTTGGCTGCAGAATCGGATCCACCAACGGAACGTCGCGCTACTCCGGGGCCGGGTGGAGCCCTTCGTGATCCTGCCGGAGGGGCGACCCCTGCGTGTCCTGGACATCGGCTGCGGCACCGGGAGGACCCTCGGGATGCTCCGCGAGATCTTCCTCGAGATGGAGGGTCACGGGGTCGACCTTCAGGAATCCGCGATCGAGGCCATCCGCCGACAGGGCCATGCCGGCTACGTCGGCCGCTTCGAGGAGCTCGATCTGCCATCGGCGCACTTCGACCTCATCGTGTCGCTCCACGTGATCGAGCACGTCGCCCGACCCGACCGCTTCATCGAGCGATGCCGGGATCTCCTCGCCGAGCGCGGGACGATCATGATCGAGACCCCCGACACCGACAGCCTGGGCTTCCGGCTCTTCCAGAAGCGGCACTGGGGCGGATACCACGCCCCCCGGCATTGGTACCTGTTCGACCGGCAGTCGCTTCGGCACCTGGCCGGAAGGGTCGATCTCGAAGTGGTCGGCTCTGGCAACTACGCAATCGCCGCCTTTCCCTTCTGGACCCTCCACTCTCTCGCAATCGGCCTGTTCGGCCGCAGACTCTCAAACCTGCTCTTCCCTCCGGTCAGCTTCATCCACGGGGGCCTGGTTCCTACGCTGTTGCTGACCGGCCTGTCACTGACCCAGCAGGCCCTGTTGGGGGCGACCGGCAGGTCGTCTGCCCAGTGGATCGCTCTCGGACACTCATCCGCTGGGGCACCTGCAAGCACTTCGGAGTGGTCCGTGCTCGGCGCTGATGTCGAACCGGAGCGCTATTCGAGATAGCCCAATGTTCTCAACTGCTCCCGAACGGCTTCAGGCAAGGACGAGGCGGCGGCATCGACGCTCTGGTCCGTCGCACCACCCACCAGGAACATCTTTGCCGAGGTGTGCAACGCGGCGAGATGCTCGCTGTAGGCATCGGCCAGAGCGAGGTTGCGCTGCTCCTTCGGGTCCGTGCGAAGGTCGTAGAGCTCGTCGGGCTTGGTCGGCGTGGCTGGGTTGGTGATGAGCTTCAAGTCTCCCCGTACGACGCCGCGCTCGTGAAAGCCACCCTAGGGTCCATCGAGCAGGTAGCCCAGGGCCCGCAGTTGCTCCTGGACCTCAGGGTCCGCGGTGATGGCGGTTCCCGCTTCGCCCGGGTGGGCACGTCGGGACTCAGCGATGGCCGAGAGGCGCTCCACTTCCCGGCTCATGGATGCCGATAGATCCTCGAGCTCCTCCGGATCCGCGACCAGGTCGAAGAGCAGGTCCTGTTCCTCGCTCCGAATCAGCTTGAGGCGCCCCGAGACGACCGCCTGGGTCCCACCCCTCATGAAGCTCAGCGCCGGGGTCGGACCCCGTCGCTCGAGAAGATCCCGCCCCTCCATGGCGTCGGGGACGGGGAGCCCGGCGAGTCGCAGCAGCGTCGGCGCCAGATCGACCAGCTGAACGACCTCTCTCGCCACCTGCGGCGGGCGCCGGTACCGCATCGGCTCCCGGATGATCAGTGGCACGCGGATCTGCTCGTCGTACAGCGATGTCGAATGAAGAACGTGGCCATGCTGCCCGAAGGCCTCTCCATGGTCGGACGTAACGATCACCAATGTGTCGTCCAGTGCGTTCTGCTGGTCCAGAACGCCGAGGAAGGCTCCCACACGAGCATCAGCGAAAGCCAGATTCTCGAGGTACCTGACGTGCAGGTATTCGAGATCACCCTCGCTCAGATGCGCCTTCCCCCAGAACACCGTCGCATGGTCCTGGTAGTCCTCCCTCGTCGGCTTCTCGTCTCCGAGAGCCACCTTCATGAAGCCGGCCTGCGGGCCGGGCGGAAGGTCCCTCGGCGCGTGATCTGCCCGAAACGGGGCAGGTGGACGATAAGGTGAATGAGGCGGAAGTAGATGGACGTACGTGAGGATCGGGCCCTCACGGTCCTCGAGGATCAGGGCAGCGGCGTCTCGCAGGGTCTGGTCCGCATCGAAACCCGCTACCGAGGGTGCAGCACCGACGGTGAACTCCGAGAAGCCCCGCTCGAACCCGAAGCTCTCGGAGACCCACGGGTTCTCGGAGAATGCGACCGTCGTGTACCCCGTCTCTCGCAGGTACTCGACGACGGTGGGACCGCGAAGTCGTCTGTCGACCCAGGCGGAGGGTGGGTAGCGACCCGTCAGAAAGGAGGCGACCGAGAGGGTCGTCTGGGGTCCCTGCGCGTAGGCACGCTCGAAAACGAGGGCTTCCTTTGCGAACTGCTGGAGGTGGGGCGTCTCAGCGCGGTCTCCGCATTCCGAGGCCGCTGCGGCGTCGAGCACGATCCAAAGAACGTCGGGTGGCGAGGTCGGCTGGGAAGCGGCGCATCCCAGAGCAAGGCATACCGAGAGGAACAAGAGGCCTACGACGCGTTTGGACGGATCAGCAGTCCTGCACGGCATCTCAGTGGGGCGCGATCGCCGGTCCGCGATCGACCGGGCGCCGCGCAACGATCTGCATGTTGGAGGTTCCGAGGCCGAGGAGCAGCAGATCGCAGGCGGTGAAGAACGCCAGAAGCATGGGATTCCTCCAGTCGACGGCTCGAAGCAGAGCTGCCGGCGGTTTTCGGCGCTCCTGCAGCCACGCCTGGGCTGTGGTGATCCATGGAATCGGGCAGGGAACGTGGCGGATCTGCACGACCTCGAGACCCGCGAGCTCGAGTGCCTGGGTCATCGAACGGGGGTCGAAGAGGTGGAGATGCCGCGGGTAGTGGTAGCCGCCCCAATAGCGCTTCGGCGCGAGGCGTGCGTTCAGACAGGCCGTGTCGGGCGTCTCGATGAAGGCGACGCCACCGGGGACCAGGATCCGCGTCAGCTTCTTGAGCGCCGAGAGCGGATCGACCATGTGCTCGATGAGCTGGTTCATCACGACCAGACGGTATCGGTCCAGGCCCGGGTCGACGTGCTCGAAGAGCCCCTCGAGCACGCGATAGCCCTTGCCCCGACAGAGACGGGTCGCCGTGGGATGGAAGTCGATCCCGACCATCTCCTCGCGGGAGAAGCCCGACTTTTGGAAGCCCTCGAGCAGCTGGCCGTCGCCGCAGCCCACGTCGAGGATGTCTCCCTCGAGACCGTCGATGAACCTCGCGTATTGCCGGATCTTCAGACGCTCGAGGAGGCTCTTGGCGCGGAAGGCCAGTCCGCGCGCCTGGCCGCTTCCGTCGCTCATCTCGTAGGCGGAGTAGTCGTCGGGATAGATCAGCGGGAAGTGCTCTTCACCGGGTCGTGGGTCGAGGTACCAGACACCGCACTCCGGACAGCGGACGCCGCGCAGCTCGTTGCGCAGCGTGTGGTACTCGTAGTCGAAGCCTCGGCTTGCCTCGACCCCCGCGGCTGAGTGACCCAACGGGCATCGACCGGCTTGGAGCTCGGGGTGCGGTCGGTCCGTGAGCGCACGGTCGACCCAGCGCTCAGATGCGCTCGGCGACATAGCTTCCCTCGACCTCCCGGATCTCGAGGCGCACTCCGCGCAGCCCGTAGGCCGACCACAAGCGGCGCAGCAGCGAGCCGTAACCGTCCCAGACCAGGTCCGGGTGGTCGTCGTAGTAGCCCTCGGCGCAGAGCTCTTCGTGGAGCTCGCGCAGGCGTGCGAAAGGCACGCTCGGGAAGAGATGGTGCTCGTGGTGGTAGCAGAAGCTGATCGGCCCCAGGCAAGCCCGGCCCATCCAACCGGGGCGAACCGTGCGGCTCACCGGCGCGAGAGCGCGGGCCTCGTGCGCCCCGAGGGCGTCCGGAAGCTGTGTGTGCTCGAGGATGCTGCGCAGCTCGTTGATCAACACCGACGCCGTGAGTAGCGGAAGCAGCCACAGAACGAAGTAGGCGGCGGGCCAGCCCGCCGCGACGCAGACCCCGAGCAGTGCGATCTGCCACAGCAGGCGCCCTGCCAGGCCGGAGAGGTCGAGCCCCCCGACGGAGCGATCGGGCTCACCCGTGTATTTCTGCAACAACTGGAGGTGGCGCATCCCGAAGAGCGCCCCCGCGAGCGAGAAGAGGAGCCCCCTCCGCATCGGCGGCAGACAGAGGTTCCGGTAGTCCGGGTCGTCTGGGGTTCCGAGACGGGTGTGGTGGGGCAGGTGATTCGCCCGGTACGCCTGCACGGTCATCAGGATCGGGAAGGCCGTGAGCAGGTTGGCGACCCGATCGTTGCGAGCCTTCTCGGAGTGAAGCAGCCAGTGGGCGCCCTCGTGCATGAGCACCGCCATGCGGGTCTGCACACAGACGATTCCCGCGAAGGCCAGAGCCCAGACCCAGACCGCGGGCCAGACCAGGGCTGCGCCGAGACAAGCGACGAGGAGCGCGTAGGTCCAGCCGAGCTCGATCGCGACGGAGCCCTGGACGGGGCGGGTGAATTGCGACTTGAGCCGCCCTCGAACCCGCTCTTGCGCGCCCGGTCCGTCCGACATCGACATGCTCCCGATCCCTCCGACCCCTGCCCCCGAACAGGGAGGCAGAAGACGACGCGCAAGGGTAGCCGCTATGCATCGCCCCTACATCGCGGGGCAGCGCTGCACGGGAGTGCACCGTGGCGAACGCAGGCGCGTTCCGCCGAGCTCGGATCCTGAGCAAGATGAGGGGCTTGGGATCACCGGCTTCCTGCCCGTTGCCGCCCTGCTTCCTGTCGCCGCGCCGAACCCACCTCCGTCCGGGAAGGGACCGCCTGCTCTCTGGTAGGATGGTCGGGTTTGCTTCCGCAGGTGCGTCGGTCTGGAGAAGGACTGAAAATGAGCAGCAGCAACCAGGGAGAGCCGCTCGCCAGCCGAGGAGAGCTGTCGGGAGACGGTCTCGCGGCCGTGCGCAAGCTCATCACTCGCGAGGAGCTCCAATCGCTGACGCGGCCGCACCCCTGGCAGGTCGTCCTCCGACTCATCGGGACCTGGGCGGCCATCCTGATCGCGATGGAGGTGGGGATCCTCGCCTCCAGCCCCTTCTTGGACGTGGCCGCCTTCGTGGTCATCGGGTGCGCCCAGAACGCGCTGATCCTGTGGACCCACGAGGCCTCCCACTACGGCCTCTCCCGATCACGGCGGGGATGGAACGACGTGCTGGCCGATCTCCTCGTGTCGGGGCCGGCCGGAATCAGCGTCGCCGGCTATCGCTGGCAGCACCTTCGCCACCACCGCGCCCTGGGAGACCCGGAGCAGGAAGTCGATCTGATGGCGTGGTCGTGCGTCCGGGGGACCGAGCTCGCGAAGCAGATCCTGCGCCACATGGCAGGTCTCTACGCCTTGGGTGTCGTGCTCCGCTATCGACAGCGGAGCGGCGACGAGCGCTACGGCGATCTCCCTCCGCGCTCACCCGCATCCGTGATCGGATTCCTCTCCGTCAACGGGGCACTCTTCGCAGCCTGTGCCCTGCAGGGCCAGTGGCACCACTACTTCCTGCTCTGGGTCGCGCCGCTCTTCACCCTGGCGCTGGCAATCGGCAATCTGCGAACCATCGCCGAGCACCAGCCCAACGCCCGGGTCTGCGAGGACGGCTTGACCCGCATCCGACCGGTGGTTCGCTCGGTTCGCTACGGGTGGCTCGGGCGCCTCTGCATCGCGCCTCTGGGCTTTTCGTATCACGTGGCACACCACGCGTTTCCGGGGGTACCCCACCACCGGCTGCGAGAGCTTCACAGCCTCCTCTCCGAGCGCGGCTGCTTCCAGCGAGACGACGTCGTGGTCGGCGACGGCTACCTCCGGACCCTCTGGCGTCTGTCGACCGACCCGACCTTCGGCGCGGAGCTCACGCCTCCGGTGGGCGTCGGCCCTTCGGCCCCCTCCGCTGCCCGCGGCACGTGAGCGGCCCGATCGAGGTCGAGGAGGTTCCCTGCCCGGACTGTGGCGGGCGGGACGGCGTGGAGGTAGCGCGGGGACCCGACTACGACGAGCACCTCTGCGGGGACCAGGAGTTCCGACTCGTGCGCTGCCGAGAGTGCGACGTCTGCTACCTGAATCCGCGCCCGACGGCGGCGATGCTCCCGGTGATCTACGACAGCGAGCAGTACTACGCCTACGGCCTCGCGGAGAGCGAGCCGTCTGTGATCCGGCGGATGCGCGAACGCCGCAATGATGGGAAGGCAGCCAGCCTGCTCGAGCTGATCTCGCGTCCGCCTGCGCAGCTGCGTGTCTTCGAGATCGGGCCGGGTGACGGCGGACTGCTCCAGGCCTTCGTCCGCGCAGGCGTTCCCCCCGACCACCTGACGGGGATCGACCTGGAAGAGCGGGCGATCGAGAACCTCCGACAGCTCGGAATCCCCGGGGTCGTAGGCCGGGTCGAAGACCTCGACGCCGATGCAGCCTCCTGCGACGTCGCCTTGATGATCCAGACCATCGAGCACGTCGATCGGCCGAGGGAGGTCCTCCGGTCGGTGCGGCGCCGGTTGGCGCCGGGAGGCCTCTTCTTGATCGAGACCCCGAACCTGGCGAGCTGGGACCGAAAGCTGTTCCGCCGCAAGACGTGGGGCGGCTATCACTTTCCCAGACACTGGACCCTCTGGACGCCGGACACGTTGATCCGGCTCCTGGAAGAAACGGGCTTCGAGATCCGATCGGTCACCACCCCGAACTCCGCGGTCCTCGGAGCCTGGTCGACCCGCCACGTCGTCGAGGAGCTCGGGCTCGGCGAGCGGGCCACCGCCTTCTTCTCGGACCGCAATCCGGCCTGGCTGGCCCTTCTCTACGCGATCGACCTCGTTCCGAGCCTGCTCGGGCGGAGCGCCAACATGCGCGTCGTGGCGCGCGTCCCGGCGGAAGCGGAAACCGCCTAGGTGGGCGAAGAGCCCTCCGGAGCTCGCGTTCACCTCGACTCGGAGCCGATCAAGGGCACGCCGTCGGGCGGCATGCCCTACGTCCCGGCGCTCGATGGCATCCGGGCGGTTGCGGTGTCGGGAGTGCTGCTCTTCCACGGTGGGGTCTCGTGGGTCGGCGGGGGCTTCCTCGGGGTCTCCACCTTCTTCACGCTGTCTGGCTTCCTGATCACGCGACTGCTCCTGAACGAGCACGAAGCGACGGGCGGCATCGATCTCTCGCGCTTCTGGACCCGCCGATTCAGGAGGCTCATGCCGGCCAGCCTCCTGGCCCTCCTCGCCATCGCCTTCTATGGCGGGCTGGGCGCGGAGCCCCATGAGCTCTGGCGTCTGCGAGGCGACGCGATCTCCGCGCTGCTCTACGGCTCCAACTGGTGGTTCCACTTCTCGGGCAAGGCCTACGAGGAGCTCTTCGCGCGGCCGTCACCGGTCCAGCACTTCTGGAGCCTCTCGATCGAGGAGCAGTTCTACCTCCTCTACCCACCGCTGCTCCTCGTCATCCTATGGATCGCAAGAGGGCGCCGGGGCCTCGTCGGGTGCGCCCTCGCCTTGCTCACGGCGGGATCGGTCGCGGCTTCGGCACTGCTGCACGAGCCCGAGGCGTCGACGAGCCGGGTCTACTACGGCACGGACACGAGAGCCGCGGAACTGCTGGTCGGGGCGCTGCTCGCCGTCGCCATGAGGCCGGGGGGGCTCGGCTGCCGGTTCCGCCCGACCATCGAGGCCGCGGGCTGGGTGGGCCTTGCCGCCTCCCTGGCGATCTGGGCCTTGGCATCTCCTTCTTCGGGATGGCTCTTCGAGGGCGGCCTGCTCGTCCATGCGCTGCTGGTCAGCCTGTGGATCCGCGCCGCGCTCCAGTCCGGGCCCCTTGCCCGCACGCTGGCGTGGGAGCCGCTGCGCCGCCTGGGCCTGGTCTCCTACGGGGCCTACCTCTACCACTGGCCGCTCTACGTCTGGCTCGACGAGGCGCGAACCGGCCTCGAGGGACCCGGCCTGCTCGCCATGCGCATCGGGGCGACGGTCGTCGCTGCGAGCCTGTCCTACAGGCTGCTCGAGCATCCGATCCGAAACGGGACCCGACTCCGAGGACGGAGCCTGTGGGCCGTCGCCCCGTTCGCGGTCGGGTTCGTCGCGCTCGCACTCGTGGCCGTGACGAGAAACCCCGTCGTCCCGCCGTCCGTCCAGCACCCGTTTCTCGGACGGGCTGCCATGCCACTCGACGTCGGCGACGACGCTGCCAAGCCCCGCATCGCGGTCCTGGGCGACTCGGTCGCATGGACCCTCGGCCAGGGCCTCGCCCGGTGGGGTCGAAGCAGCGGCGAAGCCAATGTCTGGAACCTGGCGAGCTTCGGCTGCGGGGTCACCCACAGCATCGGCGCTCTGAATCGCCAAGGCCATCCCGCGGGCCAGCGCTGTGGGCGGGCAGCCGATTGGTGGGCCATCCCGCTCGCAAGCTTCAAGCCCGACGTGGTGCTCGTGATGGTGGGCCTCTGGGACCTACGGGATCGGCAGCTTCCCCAGTGGAGCGCGACGCGCGGCCCGGGCGACCCGCTCTTCGATCGCTGGCTCCTGGGGGAGCTCTCGGAAGCGCTCGCGGCCGCCAAGGAAACGGGCGCCGAGGTGCAATGGCTCACCTACCCCTGCATCTCGCCGCGGCCCGGCCAGAACGTGGCGAAGGGCCCGCTCGGCGACACGGCAGCCCTCGACCCGGAGCGACTGCGCCACCTGAACGTGGAACTCCTGGGTCGCCTGCTCGCGGCCCACCCGGGCGCGTTCGAACTCTACGACCTGACAGAGCACGTTTGCCGTGCGGGCCGCTTCGACGCGACGGTCCTCGGGGTACGTCACGCACGCCCGGACGGGGTGCATTTCTCGACCGAGGCGGCCGATCGCATCGCGGCCGAGCTGCTAGGCCCGGCGGCCCTCAGGATCGCACGCCCTCGACAGCCCACCCACCCTTGACTCTTGGGCGGGCGAACGATTCGGGAGCTAGCTGCCGCTACCGCTCATCGACGAACTGCCCGAACCGCCCGAGCCACCGAACCTGGGCATGGGGACCCGGATCGTCATCTTCGGCATCTGGGGAATCGGGATGGCGCCGCCACCGGCGATGCCGTTGGGACCGGCCGGGTTGAGGCTCGGACGCACGCCAGCGCTCTTCATCCCACCCATGATCGACTTGCGCAGGTTCGGCGGCTTCATGAACGGAACCTCGTCGAACGAGAGGGAGCCGCCAACGGTGATGGTCATGCCCTTGCCGTGGATCTCCTGGAGCTCCTCGTCGGCCAGTACCTGGCCCGGAAGCAGGGCTGCCAGCTCCGGATCGGCGAAGGGTTCCTCGGCACCCGCAGCCACGGCGGACAGACCGAGCGCGAATACGAAACTTCCGGCAAGGACCCGGGCACAACGACTTCGAATCAACATGAACGACCCCACAGCGCTTTCCCTCCGCACCTCAAGAGATGAGCCCGACAGCCGAGCGACCCGATGAGAGTGCGTCACCCGTCCGGGGGAATCAAGGGAAAACTGGGGCCGCGGGGCCTCACCCGCGGGGCATCAGGGAGCTTCGGAACGCCAGAATCGGGGTTGGTACCGGCTGGGAGGTCGCCCATTCGGCTCCCCGCCGCCCCCTGGACCCAGCCCCCAGCTATCCTCGCCGCCCATGGCTCGCCGGGACCCGCGTTGCACCGGGGTCACCCACTTCCTGTTGGTCTTCCTCGTCCTCTGCGCAGCCTGCGGAGAGGGTCCTGCGGAGCCCTCGCCTGCGCTGAACGTCGTCGTTCTGGTGCCCGACACGGTTCGCGCCGACCATGTGTCGAAGAACGGCTACTCCCGCCCGACGACGCCGCATCTCGATCAGCTCGCCACGGACGGCGCCAGCTTCGCCCAGGCGGTGACCGTCGCCCCGCGCACCTGGCAGTCGTTCACATCGATCCTGACGGGGCTCTACCCGCCGCACCATGGTGTGCGACACATCTTCGACGAACCGCTGGAGCGGGAGATCCCGACCCTCGCCTCCTGGCTCGGGGATCGGGGCTACCGGACGGCAGCCTTCGACACGATGGCCTTCATCGAGCAGATGACCGGAGGGGCCCAGTTCCAGGAGCACTACCTCCCCGACCTCACCCTGGCGCGGGCCGCACGTCGGATCGGCGCAGATGCGTCGGACGCCGCGCTCGCGGAGCAGGTCGTCTCGTGGATGAGCCGTGGCCAGGGGCGCCCCAGCTTCGCCTTCGTCCGGATGAGCGGAGCTCACTGGCCCTATGTCGCGGATCTGTCCTGGCTTGGCGACGAGCACAGCTGCGCGGGGCGGGATCACAGCTTCAACCAGGGCAGCTACGGCCTCGCGGTCCGAGGCCGCGACATCGAGATTCGCGACGAACAGGCGCATCGGCGGCTGATCTGGAACGCCGATCTGAAGCCGGAAGATCGCGAGCACATGATCGCCCACTACGACGCGGCCCTTCGGCGAAGCGACGAGGAGATCGGGAACATCGTCGACGGTCTGGATGCACTGGGCCGTATGAGCGACACGGTCCTCGTCGTGACGTCGGACCACGGCGAGAGCTTCGGCGAGCACGGCTATCTCCAGCATGGACCGCGAATCGACGAATCCGTGCTTCGGGTCCCGCTCGTCGTCCGTCTGCCCGATGGGCATCCCGCCCATCGGCGCGACGTCGTCGTCGAGCAGCTGGTTCGGGTCGTGGATATCGCTCCGACCCTTCTCGATGCGCTCGGCCTTCCCGTCCCCGAGGGCCTCGACGGCCGAAGTCTGCTCCCTCTCCTCGAGGGGAAGCAGATGCCAGCTCTCTGGGCCTATTCCGAGACGGGTCGCTCCTTCATGGGTGTCGACCCGGAGCGACACCTTCCAGGAGTCGAGGGGAAGCAGCGCTCCATTCGCACGGATCGCTTCAAGCTCGTGCGCACACCGCGCCCCGAGGGACCCCTGGATCGACTCTACGACCTGGCAAGCGATCCCGAGGAGCAGGAGGACATCGCGGCGCTCCATCCCGACGTCTCGACCCGGCTCGCCGGTCATCTCGAGGAGGTGATGGCGACGGAGCGACCCTCGGGGCCTGAGGCTTCTCTCGACGAGGCGCAGCGGGAGGCGTTGAGGGCTCTCGGCTACCTGGACTGACCCGGCCCGGGGCCGAAGGCACGAACGGCCTCTCCGGCTCGTGAGCAGCCCCGCGGTTCAGAAGAGTCGCTTGACCAGGGAGAGGACGCCCTGCCGCACCGCGGATCGGTGCGGGGAGGCCTGGCCGGGTGCGAGGACCTCCTCCTTGTGCTCGCGATACCAGTCGTAGGACTGGCAGATCATCTCCTCGTTCGACCACTTCGCCTGCCACCCGAGCTCCTGCTTGGCCCGGCTGACATCGAAGTAGAGGCTCCGGCCGTACATGAGGGCGTGGTACGACCCGAGGGGCGAGAGTCCCAGCGCGCTCGTCACGCGCATCAGCGCGACCGCTGGCGCCATCGGGATCGAACGCACCCTGCTCCCGGTCGCCGCATGCCGACACAGGGCCTCGAGCGTCTCCCGCATCGTTCCGAATCGCTCCGCCCCTATGTTGTAGACGGAAGAGCCCGGACGCTCGGCGGCACGAATCGATGCGTCCGCCAGGTCGTCCGCGTGGACGAATTGATAGAGGTTGTCGCCGCGGCCCAGCACGGGGATGTTGGTCCCGGACTCCACCCAGTCGAAAAGGATCTGGAAGATTCCGAGACGCCCGTGCCCGACGATCGTCCTGGGACGAATGATCGTGGCCTCGATCTCCCCCGACTCGACGCGCGACAAGACCAGCCGCTCTCCCTCGAGCTTGGCGTGGCCGTAGGCCTCGTCGGGAGATGGCTCCGTGGACTCGTCGACGGGGTTGACCTCCGGCGCGCCGAACACGGCGCTGGTCGACGTGTGGACGACCTTGCGAACACCCTCGGCCCGCGCTGCGTCGAGCAGGTTCTTCGTACCGTCGAAGTTCACCGACCAGAAGAGCTCACGGTCCTTCGCGAGGGGCACCTGGGCCACGTTGTGGAAGATCACGCTCACACCACGGCAGGCCGAACGAACGGCCTCGGGATCCCGGATATCGCCTCGAACGAACCCGACCCGCTCTGGACGATCGTGAGCATCCTCCAGGTCGAAGACGGTGACCGTCCATCCCCTTGCAAGGAGCTGGTCCCTCAGCGAACAGCCGAAGTACCCCGAGCCTCCTGTGATCAACGCCGTGCGAGAGCCGCCCATCAGATGTGCTGACCGTTCTCCAGGCACCAGCGGATCGACTCGATCATTCCTCCGCGCAGCTCGAAGCGGGGCGCGTAGCCCAGCTCGGCCTTTGCCCGCTCCACACTGCAGGCGATGGTCTTGTTCATCTCTCCGAGCACGTGGATCCGCTGCTCATACAGACCGACCTTCTGCAGCGACCAGTCCACGGCCTGCGCCAGGTCGCCGACGGCGGAGGGAAGCCTCATCCGGCCGTGCGAACAGGCGATCCCGAACTCGCTCTCGAGCACATCCTCGACCGTGTCCACGATCTCGTTCATCGAGTAGGGTCGCTCGTCCGCGATCCAATAGGTGCGACCGACCGCCTCGGCTCGCGTCATCGCGAGCAGCAGCCCGTCGCAGAGATTGTCGACGTAGGCCATCGAACGTCGTTGGCGGCCATCGCCCAGGATGGGAAACCGCCCCGCCCGGATCATCTGGAAGAACTGGGTCTGACGAGCCGGCTGATGCGGTCCATAGAACCAGGGCGCGCGGATGATCACCGTCTCCAACCCGTCCACCGCCTGGCATTCGATGACCAGCTTCTCCATCGCGACCTTGGATCGCCCGTAGCCCATGTAGGGCTGGTACGGAGAATCCTCGTCGAAGAGATGATCCCGGTGCGGGTTGCAGCCGATCGGCGAGTTCGAGGACATCACGACGACCCTTCGGACTCCCGCATCTCGCGCAGCCAGCAGCAGGTTCCGCGTGCCTTCGACGTTGACTTCCTCGAACTCCGCGACGCGACCCGGGTGGATCACACCGGCGAGATGCACCAGGGTCGAGTCCTCCGCGCCCTTGCAGAAGGCCCGAAGGGAATCGAGATCGCGGAGATCCCCGGGCGTCAGAGACACTCCCTCGTCGACCGCCGTCAGCTTCGAGGGGTCCATGCCGTGGGGAACCAGACACCGGACGCCTCCTCCGATTCGGCCCGATCCACCCTTGGGTTCCTCGTCGTAGAACCTCTCGACGAGCCGGGTCCCGAGCCACCCGGTGGCCCCCGTCACCAGGATGGAGGGACGCCCTTCGGAGCGAGGCGAGCGTTGCGGTGAGCGGCGCCGGCGGTCCGAGTCCTCGAAGAAGTAGTCGAGATTGCGACGCGCGATCGCCATCGTGGTGCCTTGCGGGTTCACGCCGGGCGAGTCGGGAAGCAGGCTCGCATCGTTGACGTAGAGGTTGTCGAAGCCGATCACCCGGCCGAAGGAGTCCGTCGCGCAGAGGTCCGGGTTCTCTCCCATCGGGCAGCTGCTGAAGACGTGTACGGTCGAGAGGCTCATGGAGGAAAGGGGGATGTCGGCCTTCAAGAAGCTCCGACACTGGTCGGCAGACGTGAAGGCGGGGAAGGACCGGAGCGAGCCGTAGACGGCCTTTGCTCCTGCCGCGAAGAGGATTTCACCCAGCCGTGCGAAGCCGATGCTCAGGTTCCGCTGATCCGCGCGATTCAGCCGGTATCGGACGACGACGCCGTCCTGGACCCCCGGGAGAACACGGATGCTCCCGCGATTCAGACCCCTCGTCGCTGCATGGAAGAGCCCCATGTGGTGCCACGAATCCATGGCTCCAGCGTGAGCCGTCCAGTTGTCGGAAAGGAGCATCGCCAGGAAGCCCGGTGAGAAGACCGAGCCACCGATCGTGATCGTCGGCCAGAACTCCTTGACCTGGTAGATCGGGATGGCGGCATCCCGCGTCTCCATCTCGTCCTCGAACAGGGCCCCCGCCTTGATCATCGGGTGGATGCGAAGGTTGTCCCCCACGTTCTTCTTGATCCCGCTGCGACGAAGCAGTGCAGGGGTCTGCACGGCACCGCAGCAGAGAAAGACGAGCTCCGCGCGGATTCGCCATTCGGCGGTCTCGGCCCCGTCGGTCAGGAGCGCATCGACGCCGACGACCCGCCCGCCTTCCACCACGAGGCGGCGCACCTTGCAGCCGGAGATGAGCCGCGCGCCGGCGCGGATCGCCCTTGGTATGTAGGTCTGGGCCATCGATTGCTTCTGACCCGGCGAGAATGCACTCGCGCTCGGATCCTTCATGCAGCGAGGCACTTCCTCGTACTTCCAGGCGAGCTTCTCGATGCCACGGCGAAAGACCGCGGACCCCCGACCCTCCTTGTCCGTCCCTGAACGCGACACCGAGAGCTCCGCCTCGATGCCGTCGAAGTATCCGTCCATGGCATCCGGCTCGAACTCGTCGAGAAGGTAGTCCGCCTTCCAGCGGTAGTAGGAGTCGGCCGGCAGCCGGTGCCAGAAACCGCTGTTGACCTCGGTCGATCCTCCCACGCAGCGACCCTCGACGTAGGCCATGTTCAGGTTGCCGAGGATGGGTGTCATTCCGCCGTTGCGGTACAGCCGCGAGATGGCTTCCGTCGAGTTCGATCGGATCGAGGTCGCATCGACCCTCGGCCCCTCCTCGAGCAGGAGCACGTCGTACCCGCGCTCGGCGAGGTGTGCAGCCGTCAAGGCTCCGCCAGCTCCCGAACCGACGACGATGGCCTGGGCCTTGAGCGGGTGGCCGCCCGCCCCAGGCCCGGCCGCTTCACCGGACTCAGACATGGGGTGAGGCCTCTGCCGCGAGCTCCGAGAGCATGGCGCGGGTGACGTCGGGATGATCGAAGAAGGCGAGGAGAGCGCAGCCGCGGATCAGCTTGACGAAGTCCCTCGGAGGGCCGATCGGAAACTCGCTCCAGAGCGCGAGATAGGCCCGCTTCCTCGAATCCTCGAGGGAGCAGAAGCCACGGCCGTACCGGAGCACCGACATCAAGCCGAAGGCGCTGATCGCGAGCCGATAAGGCATCGCCATGAAGGAGGGCAGCCCTTCGACCTGGGACGCCACGAAACCGCTGACCGACGATTGGACGCGAGTCCGCTCCGCCGGCGCGAGGACCGGATCATCGGGCGTCAGCAGTTGCACGATCTCGTCGACCACGCGTCTGCGGCCTGCCGACAGGCGGCGGATCTTCGACTGGCGTTTCAGGGCTGGCTCCGGGTCGATTCCAGGTGGGTCAGCCAGTTTACTACGAATCGGCGGGCTGGGTACGACTCCCGAGGACGCCCTTGCCAAGCAGAGGCCGGAAGTGATATCCCGACTGGTCGCCCGGATCACAGGGCGGGCTGGAGACGCGCCATGGCAACCAGGCGGCAGGTTCCGCAGGAACGCTACGACCGCAAATACCTTTTGAGTGACAACACCGAAGGCTTCCAGGAGTTCCAGGAAGGCCGGCTGAGCTTCATCAAGCAGCAGCAGATCGATGGACTCGAGCTCTCCCCGGGCATCCGCCTCCTCGAGGTCGGCTTCGGGCGCGGAGAGTTCGCCTATCAATGCGCCCTACGCGGTGCCGCCCTCACGGCGATCGACTACTCCGAAGCGGCGCTCGAGATCGGCAGGGAGACCCTTGCCGACTTCCCCGATGCCGACTTGCGAGTGGCGGACTGCCGCGACCTCCCCTTTCCCGACGACTCCTTCGACCGCGTCTACTCGGGGGACGTCCTGGAGCACGTGGACTTCGAGGACGGCGTCCAGATGCTGCGCGAGATGTATCGGGTGCTCGCACCGGACGGCTTCATCTTCCTCCACACGGCTCCGAACACGGTGTTCACGCGCCTTGTCCTGCCCCTGGCAAAACCCTTGCTGCGCGCGATCGACTCGAAAGCGGTGGACACCCTCGAGGACCACATGAAGATCAACGAGTCGGTACACGTCCACGAGTACAACCTGCTCAGCCTGCGGCGAGTCGCCCGGCGGGCGGGGCTGCGGAATGCACGGATCTGGATCGGGAGCGACGTGCTCCGATCCTCCCAGCATCGCCATACCCAGGCGCTCTCGGCAAGCAGGCTCGTCCGCCTGGCCGGGTCCCTGGGCAGGCTGGCGCCCGTCCGGTTCTTCCTGGGTAACGATCTCTACCTTCGCTGCCGCAAGTAGAGCAGACCCGCGACGACCAGCGCGACGAGAGTGGTGGCACCGCCCAGGCGCACGCTGCTCGGTCGGTAGACGAACTCGACCCGATGCTTCCCCGGTTCCAGGACGACTGCGCGGAACTGCGCATTCGCCGTGAGGACCTCGTGATGGGTACCGTTCACCCGGGCGATCCAGCCGGGGTAGACGGTGTCCGTCAGCACCAGGACCCCCCGACGTGACAGCTCCGCCTCTACGATCACCCGCTTGGGTTCGTATCGGACGATCCGAACGGGCTCGATCGCGACCCCCGACAGCGCGGGGAGCGCAACCGTGGCAGACAGGCCCTCGAGTACCACGCTCTGGCGGGGATCGAAGTCCGCCGAAGTCAGGGCCGACAACGCGTCATCCTGGCTGGCCGCCGCCTCGCCGTGAAACGCCAGATAGGCTCGCGGGAGTGCGCCCCGGTTCTCGTACACGACGTACTGGCCGCCCTTGCGTGGGCGCGCCAGCGACCAGATGGGCGATCGCTCGGCGAGATCGGAGCGAAGACGTCGATTGAGGTGGTGCAGAACGAGAAACCGGACGCTCATCAGGTCGAGCAGGTCGAACTTCGAGGAAGTGATGTCTGGATCGAGCCATCCGCTGAAGGGCCTCCTGCTGCGCGCGCTCTCATCGCGGTCGAGCAGCCGGAAGAACCGAGCTCGGCGTGCGAGGCTGAGGGGCTCGTAGTCCGTCGCCGAGTAGATGCGCTCGAGGGTTCCGTGCTTCGCCATCATGGCGAAATCGAGGCGGCTTCCTCCGAGGAGCAGGCTTCGATCCAGGCCCTGGCGCGATCGAAGGTAGGCGAAGACGGACTGCTCCTGGTCCTGAAGCCCGGGCTCGTGGAACGGATGCCGATTCGTGTTGCGCGTCGCGAGGAAAGGGTCGGCAACGGCCAGCAGAGCCAGGACTCCGACGATCCCACGATGCAGGCCCGGACTCCGGATGAGGCTGCCCGCCAACGCAAGCAGCGCCGAGGACCACAACAGGGCGTGAGTCGGCCCCGAAGGTCGCTGGCTCAGCGAGACGAGTGCAGCGACCGACAGGACCACCACCGGGACGAGCCATCGTCGATGCCTGTTTCGATCCAAGGACGAGAGCACGTGCGTTCCGACGCCGGCGAGAGCCGCCCCGGCAAAGGCGTAGAGGAAGACGATGCGCTGCGGTTCGCGGAACCATTGGGCGCTCGGCACGGAGAGAAACGCCCTTCCCCACTCGGTGTGCACCGTGAGCGCGACGCCGGCGCCCAGGGCAAGGATCGACCAGAGGGCCGCCAGCCTCACCCCCATCCCCCGGGCGAGCAGGGAGAGCGGGATCAGGATCAGGGCCGGAATGCCCAGGTAGGTCCATCGCGGAGGCCCCACGACGGCATTCGTGGCAGACGCGATGAGCTGGCCGGGTGCCGTACCGCCGAAGAGCATCATCTCCGAGGTCGAGAGGGAGCCGGTTCGCCGAGGGCTCAAGGCCTGCAGCTCGAAGCTCGGAAGGAGCTGGACGGCCGCGAGGGCCAGGCCCAGCCCGGCTCCGAGGCCCAGCAGACCCACCATGCGAAGCCTTCCCGGGGACCCGACGACCCTTCCAGCGGCGATCCAATGAAGGCCGCAATAGAGGACCAGGGCGTACATCGAGTAGGTCCACAGCTGGAGCCATCCGGCGAGGATCGGCATGGCGATCGACGCGGCCAGGGCGACGACCCACCGCGATCCTCCGCCACGCACGACCCGGTCCGCGGCAAGCAGACTTGCCGGCAACCAGATGCTTGCGGCCAGCGCCGGGGGGAACCAGTTGGCTCGCGACACGACGAAGCCCGACAGGACGAAGGTCGTCGCAGCCACGACACAGGCGATCCGACCGAGCCCCCAGACACGCGCGAGCATGTACATGAACACCGCACCCATCGACAGATGAAGCACGGCCACCAGTTCGACAGCGATGCGCGCCTCGAAGAGGAGATACGGGAAGTTGAACGGGTAGAGGCTCCCCGGGAGAAGAGTTGCCAACGCCGGATGGCCAGCTCCCTGGTAGGGATTCCACAGGGGCAGCTCTCCGGAGAGCCAGCTGTCGCGGATGCCGGTAGCGACAGGGACGATGTACGTGAACAGGTCGACGTTGCCCAGGTTGCGCACCAGCGGCGACTCGCTGGCCGGATCCAGGATCCGGAGCTTCCAGAACGCCAAGGTGACGAGCGCGAGGCCCGCCAGAGCCAGGCAGTCCCGCAACCGACTCGCCCCGGGAGACCCGGCCCTTCCAGCTCCCGACATCTCAGGCCCTCGCGCTCTGTTCGGACCTGCGTGCCCACAGCAGAGCGATCAGGGCGATCGCCGTCGAGAGCACGAACAGAATCGCGCCAACGCGGAACGAGTTGGGCCGGTAGACGAAGGCGACGCGGTGCCGCCCGGCCTCGAGCCGGACGCCACGGAAGATCGCGTTCGTTCGCACGATGGCAGCCTCCTCGTGGCCGACGCGGGCAGACCACCCTGGATAGTAGAGGTCGGTCAAGACGAGGAGACACTCAGCGTGGCAGGAAGCGTCCACGATGACGCGGTGAGGCTTCACCAGGCGGATCCGGGCCGCACCGACCGAGCCGCGCAGCTCGCCGTCCAGGGAAGGACCTTCCGCGACGACCGCCTCCGCCCGCGGATCGAAGTCCGGGGCCACGATGTGCTCGCGGGCGACCCGAGCATCGGCCAGGACTCGAGTCCGGCCCACGACGTAAGCCCGGGGGACGGCCGTTTCACGGAGAAAGAGCGAGGAGTTGCCGACGCGACGAGCCGTTGCGTTCTCCGTCGTCTGGAGCCGCGCCAAGCCCTCGATGACACCGCTTCGAGCCGTTTGTGCCGCCCAGTAGCGGGCGCTCATGAGGTCGAGCAGCCTCGGTAGCTCCGGATCCGAGGGGTGCCTCGGGGTCTCGAGAACCGAGAGCCCACCATGCCAGAGGTGCTGCTTTCCGAAGTAGTCGGCATAGCTCCCCGGAATCATCGGCTGGTAGTCGGGCACGACCGGGACCCGATTCATCATCCCCAGCTTGTAGAGCAGGTCCAGGGAGCGGATGTGTCCCCAATCCTCGATGAACGTCCTCGACTCCTGACCTTGTTGCTCGAGGAAGCGAACGAGCTCGGGGGGACCCGTGCGTGGGTGATCCCACGAAATCGGAACCGCCCAGGGAAGAGCCGCCATCACCCAGGCATCGACGGTGATCAGGCCCACCGCGAGACCACTCGCCAGGCGGCTGGCGACGCGGGTGCGCTCCGAAGCCCAGCAAAGGAGCTGATCCAAGCCCAGTCCGAGCAGGATCGACCAGATCAATCCGTAGAAGGGCGCCATCCGCGCCGGGCTGCGAAACAGGTCACCCAGCGGGAGTGCGTGGTGCACTCGAAAGACGGGCGTCGAGGGTCCCATCATGAAGAGCCCTGTGAGGAGCGCCGCTGAGGCGAACGTCAGCCCGAGCCACCTCGGCCTGCGCCACAGCGCCAGAGGGAGAGCCGCGAGCGCGAGCCAGGTCACCCGGGGAGCGAGCTGGCCGTGGGGAGCACTCGAAATCCAGCCCTCCCATGGGATGAAATGCGCGAGCGCAATCGATCTCCATGGCAAGAACCCCCACGACGCCTCTGCCAGGCTCAGCCCGTCGAGGCCCCTCGCGCCCAGCTGGCTCAGCTCGAGCGTGGGGAGCAGCTGAGGCGCGATCCACCCGAGGAACCAGACGGCGGCAACCAACGAGAGGCCCACGAAGCGCGGACGCTGGCCGACGAGGAACAGACCCAGCGCAGCTGCGAAGAACGCCGCCAGCAGACTTCCGTAGAGGAAACCCTGCGCGTCCCCTCCGAGAAAACCCATCGCTGCGCAGAAGGCGGCGATCGCCGCCTCCTGCAGCCGCGGGCGCTTCGCCAGGCCAACGAGTGCCCAGCACAGGGCCGGCGCCCAGACGAGTGTCGAGAGATAGAAGACGGTGTAGACGCGGATCAGGACCGGCTCGGAGAGCGCGAACGCGATGGCCGCAGCCAACGCGGCCCCACGCCGCAGCTCGAGCCTTCGCAGCAGCAGGAACACGAAGAGGCCGGCCAGGAAGATGTGAAGAACCGCGTGCGAGGCAAGAGCCGCCTCGGCGGGGATGGCCGCAAGGAGCAGCAGGTTCGGCGGATAGAGGATGCCGGTCGCCTGCGCTGCCAGGACGGGGAAGCCAGCGAGCTGGTAGGGGTCCCATAGCGGGAGCCGGCCCTCCAGCAGCTCGTTCCGCAGGAAGACCGCGGTCGGGTACGAGTAACGCACCACGTCGGAGCTCGAGAGCACCTCGAACTGGGGCGCGAGGACGTGAATGCGGTGCGCCCACAGGCTTCCCACGATCACCGCAAGAAGAACAGGAGCTCCAGCCCGACGCAGCACAGGTCGCATGACAGAATGCGGTGGCGGCTAGGATCGCCGGCGGCGGGGTACGGCTCTTTGGTTCTGCGGCATCGGGCCTCGCACCTCGCCGCGAGCACGCGCGAGTGACCCGAGTATACACCAGGGGCCGTCGCGCCCTGGAATCGGAGTTGCTCCCGCGACCGATCCGGAGCGACCTCGCCACCAGCCGACGCGTAGCCACCCCGTCGGCTTCCATCGGCCGGTTCGAGTCTCCCTCGGGCCGAAACCATCCGCTCGGAGCTCGCAGCCCTTGTGATACGCTCCCCGGCCAGGATCGAGCCCCCGCTTGGGACCCATGGCACGCGCAGAATCTCGAACACCCGTTGCGCGCGGCCGCGCCTCCTCCTGGATGCCGATCGCAGCGCCGGTCGTGGCGGTCTCAGCCGGCATGGCCATCTTCTGGGGTTGGATCCTCCCCGTCGCCACCCGCGACCTGCCGAAGACCTTCGGTCCCCTGGCCCGATGGGACCTCGAGACCTACTTCCTGCCGAAGTTCGTCTACGGCTCGGCGGAGTTCCTCGGAGGCGTGCTTCCGATCTGGAACCCCTTCGAGTTCGCCGGCTATCCCCTCGCGGCCGCCGCCCAGCCGGCGGCGCTGTACCTCCCGAAGATCGCGCTGTTCGGCTGGCTCGAGCCCACGCTGGCGCTGCAGCTCTTCCTGGTCCTCCACTACGTCCTGGCTGCCGCCACTTTCGCGTTGCTGGGGCGCAGCCTCGCGCTTCCGACGCTCGGCATCACCGTGGGAGCGGTGTTCTACTGCTTCAGCATGACCATGCTGGGCAGCGTGGGCCACCCGGTGAAGATCTCGAACCTCGCCTGGACACCTCTCGTCTTCCTGATGGTCGACCAGTGGGGTAGCCATCGCAGGGCGACGGCCCTCGCGTTCCTGGTCCTCGTGCTCGCGATCCAGCTGACGGCCGGGTACCCGGCGTTCGTGATCGACACGGCCCCCCTTCTCGCGGTCTTCGCGCTGGGCCGTTGGGTCGAGGGTCGCTGGACCGTGCCGCCTTGGAAGAGCATTCCGGTGATCGCGGCCGCGTTCGCTGCCTCGGCGCTCGTCGCGGGGATCCAGGTCTTTCCGCTCGCGGAACTCGTCGGCATCAGCGGTCGCCTGGAGAACGCGTCCGAGATCGCTGCGATGGAGGGCCCACGTTCGAGCCTGGAGCTCCTCCTCCTCTTCCACACGGGGTTCGTCGCCCTCTACGGCTTCGTCCTGGCAGGAATCCGCCGCCACTCCGTGGCCGTGGTCGGCGTGCTCTTCGCCTGCCTGTTCCTGGTTCTCGGCGGTTGGAAGCTGCTTCGCCTGCTGCCGATCTACTCGTCGATCCGGATCCCGGCTTCCTACCCCTACCTCATGCAGCTTCCCCTTGCGTTGCTGGCGGCGGAGGGCGTACGGCGCGGCATGTCCGGCGAGGGCCGCGCGCGCCAGATGATCCGCTTGGGGGGGCTTCTCTGGGCTCTCGCGTGTCTGCTCGTACCGCTGGCCTTCGACCGGAGCTGGGGCGTGGAGCTGGGGCGCGCCATGCAGATCGCGTCGCCGTCGGCGGGCACCCTCCTGCACATGGGCCTCGGAGCAGGAGGCGGGCTGATGCTGGCAGCAGCATGGCGATCGCGTGCGACCGGTGCGGCCTGGGTCGCCGCGGCCGTCTGCCTGCTCGCGGTCGGGCAGCTGTCGAGCTACCCGAGCCTGCGGCCGATCTGGCCACTCCCCCCCCTGCCCGGACCCTCGCGGTCCTTGCAGCTCGTGCCCCCGGAGGTGCTTGCAGAGGGCCGGGTGTTCTCGCTCTACGATGCGCGCGGCGGGTTCCATCTCCTCGACCGCATCGAGAACACCTCGGGACGCGAAGGCAGCCTTCCGCCCCTTCGGTACCGCGACGTCGAGCGACGGCTCGGGCTCGTCGTCGGCACGCTACACGCCGATTGGGAAGCGGTGGCGTCGTCACCGGGCTACCTCGACACGCTGGATGTCGCCTTCCTCGTCGTTCCGCGGCCGTGGGAGAAGACGTTCCTGGATGCTGGCTTCCAACCGACCCGCGACGGGTCCCAGCCAGGCCCCTGGACCGCACTTCGGAACCCCGGGCGGATCGGTCGCGCGTGGGTGGTGCACGGCGTTCATGCCGTCGACGAGCCCGCGCAAGCGCTCGACGCCCTCCTGGCGCCGGACTTCGACGCCCGGTCGCAGGTGATCCTCGAGAAGCCCACCCGGCATACCCATCCCTTCCGGTCGTCGAGACCCGCCCGGGCGGTCCCGGTCGTGTACGGCTCTCCGACCGAGGTCAGGATCGAAGTCGCTCTCGAGGAGCCCGGGATCCTCGTGCTGGCAGACTCGTGCTTTCCCGGGTGGCTGGCCCGGATCGACGGCGTCGACGAGCCGGTCCACTGCGGCAACTACCTCGTGCGCGCGGTGGAGCTCGATGCGGGCCCGCATGTCGTCGAGTTCCTGTATCGGCCCTGGTCCGTACGCTGGGGCCTCGCGAGCACGGGTTTCTCCGGCATTCTCCTCGTCGGCGTTCTCGTCCACCCCTGGCTGCGGAGGCGACGCGAAGCATGAGGGTTGCCGTCGTCATTCCGGCCTTCAACGAGGAAGCGTCGATCGGTGCCGTCGTGCGCGCGACGCGGGCGTTGGAGCTCGCTCCCCGCGTCATCGTCGTCGACGATGCATCGGGGGACCGCACGGGCGAGGAGGCCCGCGCTGCCGGAGCCACGGTGCTCTCGCTGGTCTTCAACGGCGGAATTGGAGCGGCCGTGCAGGCCGGCCTCCGCTTTGCGCTCGAGGACGCGCCGGATCTGGTCGTCCGGGTCGACGGCGACGGCCAGCACGACCCGGACGACATCCCGCGGCTGGTCGAAGTGCTCGTCTCCCAGAAGGCGCAGCTGGTGCTGGCATCACGCTATCTCTCGAAGGGCGGTCTACAGACCACGAGGGCGCGCCGCATCGGTATCGCGTGGTTCTCCCTGATGCTTCGTTGGGTCTGCGGCTTGACCATCACGGACCCGACCTCCGGGTTCTGGGCGGCTGACCGCGAGGCTGCCGAGCTCCTGTTGGCGCAGTATTCGAGCGACTACCCGGAGGTCGACTCGCTGGTCTATCTGCACCGGAAGGGCCACGCGATCGTCGAGGTTCCCGTCGTCATGAAGCCCCGCAGCGGTGGCGTCTCGTCGATCCAAGGACCTCGCAGCTTGTTCTACATGGTCAAGGTCACTCTCGCGCTCCTGATGCAGCGAGTCACACCGCGGTAGGAGAACCCGAATGGAGTTCCAGCTCTTCCAGACCGTCGCGGCCCTGGGTTCGATCGGCCTCGTGGGGATCGTCCTCGAGCTGATCCGGCGTCGCAGCATCCAGGACGAGCTGTGGCTGCCCTGGCTCGCCCTCTCGGCCGCGCCCCTCTTCCTCAGCCTCTCGACGGGCACGTGGGGTGGCTTCGCCCGATCGCTCGGGGTGATCTACGAGCCGTCCCTGCTGCTCGCGTTGGGATTGCTGATGGCCTTCGCGATGCTCCTGTACCTGTCGACGGTGGTCTCTCGCCTGATCCGCCACAACCTCCTGTTGGCGCAGGAGGTCGCGGTACTTCGGGCGAGGGGGCTTGCGCCGCTGGCGACGACAGACCGCTCAGCTCCGGCGGATGGCTAGCGTCAGCGCGTCGCCGAAGTTCACGTACAGACTGAGCGGCAGGTTCCCAAGGCTCTGCAGCGCCCGGGGCCATCGGGTGGCCACGGCTCGAGCCTTGAAGACTGCGTTGGCGAAGCTGACACGCCGCCCGAGGCGACGCCTGCGAACCGGTCCGGTGAGGCCTCCCTCGCGAGCGAGGGTTTCGAGCCCGTCCGACGAGAAGTAGAAGAGATGCTGGGGCGGGTCCAGGAAGTACCAGCTCGCGCCGAGGAGACGTGCCCACGGGCTGGCGCGATCCCCGGTCTCCAGGATCAGCCAGCCCTCGGGCGAAAGCAGCTCGCACGCACGACGGACGCAGGCGGCTGGATCCCTCATGTGCTCGATCACGTCGAAGAAGGTGACGACGTCGAAGGGACCGCCGAGGTCGAGGTCGAGGAAGTCCCCCGCGACGACGGTTCGACCGGTTCGCCGTTCGGCCTCGGCTGCGCAGTCCGCAGCGATCTCCACGCCCATGGCATCCCAACCCCGGCGCGCGGCGACGTCGACCAGGACCCCGTAGGCGGCTCCCACGTCGAGCAGCCGGCCAGGCGGTCGGCAGGAGCGCTCCACCCAGGCGAGGCGGTCGGCGAAGTTGCGCTCGAGCAGCGGAAGATCGGCCAGGTAGCTCGGGTAGCCGGTCTCCTCGCCGCCGGAGAAGTAGGCCTCGGAGTAGAGGCTCTCGAGGTCATCCGGGACCTGATGGGCCGCGAGGAAGCCGTTGCCGCAGGCGGAGCAGCGCTCGAGCTCGTAGCCACGAATCCGATGCCAGGGCTGGGTGGGGGCCCCACAAAGCCCGCAGGAGCCGCCTGCCTGAGCGAGCGTGGAGTCCGACATGGCGAGCTAGGATAGCTGGCCCGTCACTTCCGATCCCCAGGGGGCACCCACCGAGACGGGATCGCGACGGCTCGACTCGAGGGGTGTCGCTTGGGACTGGAGCGCATGGTTCGGCGAGGATCGAAAGCACGGCTGGCCTTTTCCATCGGTCTCGTGGCGACCGGACTCCTGGGTCTGGGCTCGGCCGCGGGGTGCGGTGGAACTCGGCGGCCGGACGTCGTGTTGATCGTCATGGACACCACGCGAGCGGACCGGCTCGGCGTGTATGGGCACGATCGGGACACCACGCCTCGGCTCGACGCGTTCGCCCGGGAGAGCGAGGTCTACGAACGCGCCTGGTCCACCTCACCGTGGACCCTTCCCTCGCACGCGTCCTTGCTGACAGGACGCTACGTGAGCGCCCACGGCGCCCACATGAAGGAGGGCCTGGCCTTCGATTCGCTGGGAGAGAACCCGGCCCACCTGGCCTCGAGTGCAGTGACCCTGGCCGAGATCCTACGGGACGAGGGCTATGCGACGGCCGCATTCGCGGGTGCGGGATGGCTGGCACCCGAGTTCGGGTTGCTCCAGGGCTATCAGGTCCAGGACGCCGAGAACCTGCGAACGATCCCGGCGGCAGAGATCACGGCGCGGGCCAAGGCATGGATCGAGACGATCCCGGCCGACGAGCCGCTGCATCTCCTCGTGAACTACTTCGATGCTCACGACCCGTATCGCCCGCTCCCCGAGTTCGACCTCTGGTCCGAGGAGCTGCCCGTCTCGGAGGACCCTGCCGCCGACGACGAGGCGAAAACCGCCGCCGACAAGGTGGAGCGGACCTTGGCACTCTACGACGGAGAGATCCGCGGGATGGACCACCAGATCGGTGAGCTGCTCGACCACCTCGAGATCACCCGCGGGCTGGACGACACCCTGGTCGTGATCACCGCCGATCACGGCGAGGCGTTCGGCGAGAAGGGCGCGGTCGGTCACGCGATGTGGCTCTACGAACCCCTCATCCGCATTCCGATGATCGTGCGAAGGCCCGGCGGCGAACCCGCGCGGCACCTCGATCCGATCTCCCTCGTCGACGTCTTGGCCATCGTCGCGGAAGCGACGGGAATCGAGCTTCCAGCCGGCGTGGACAGCCGGCCTCCGGGGACCCGGGAGCTTCTGTTCGCCGAGGAGCACGCGTCTCCGCTGTTCCGGAAGCTCTGGAAGCTCGATCGCGATGTCGATGCAGCCGTCGCCTGGCCATACAAAATCATCGCGAATCGGCCCGGCAAGACGGAGCTCTACCGGCTCGACCATGACCCTTCCGAGACTCACGATCTCGCCGATGGAGAGCGCGAGAAGGGACTGCTCGAGCAGCTCGATCGCTCCCTGGCCGATCTGGAGCCCCTGCCCGAGGACGAGCGGGCGCCGGAGGTCCGCCCCGAGATCCGGGACCAGCTCCGGGAGCTGGGCTACGTCGAGTGACGCCGGCAGCAGAGCACGAAAGCGCCGAGCCGTGCATCCTCTGCGCTGAGCGGACGACTCGCAAGCTCTTCGAGAAGGGTGGGCGCGACTTCCTGCGCTGCGTTTCCTGTGGTCTCGTGCGGGTGGCGCCGCTCCCCAGCGTCGAAGAGCTGCAAACACACTACGCCGCGTCATACGACGACGGGGCGTACGATGCCTTCTCCCGGGCCGCTTCGATCCGAGGCGCGATCGCGGACGACCGGCTCCACGCCGTCCTTCGCCATGTGCCGTCCGAAGGAAGGTGGCTCGACGTCGGCTGCTCCTCCGGGGACTTCCTCGACGCCGCAGACCGTGCGGGGATTCGAGCCGAGGGCATCGACCTCGCTGCCGGCGCCGTCGAACGCGCGCGCGCACGAGGCTTCGTGGCCCGGCAGGCCTCGGTCGAGAGCTTCGAGCCCGACGCCGCCTTCGACGTCATCACCGCCTTCGACGTGCTCGAGCACAGCCGCCAGCCGCTCGCGATGCTGGGCCGGCTGCGCAGCTGGCTGCGCCCGGGCGGTCACCTGATCCTCGCCGTGCCAGACGTCGGGAGCATCCTTCCGCGCTTCGTCATGCGGCGGCACTGGTTCTACTACGCCCCGCAGGAGCACCTCTACTACTTCGACGAGCGCACGCTCGAGCGATCCCTCGGGACGGCGGGCCTCCAGGTCGCTTCGATCCGACCGGCATCCAAGCCGCTCTCCCTCCGCTACAGCGCGGAGAATCTCCGCGTCTTCAATCCACGCCTCGGAGCGGCGGCCTGTGCCGCGATCCGACTCCTCCCTCGCGGGCTCGGCGAGCGGCTCTGGCACCTCCGCATCGGTGAACTCTTCGCCGTCGCGAGCCGGCCGTGAGTCGGATGCCCCGCGGCGACGGCTCGCCTCGATTCGGCGGGCTCGCGTTCCCGATCGCCGCCGGAGCGATCGTCCTGCTCGGCATCGTGCTGCGCTTCCAGTCCCTTGACGCCGGCCTGCCGCACTGGGGGACTCGCCCCGACGAAGAGCCGATCCTCCGGCACACCGTCCTTCCCGCGGCGGGCGAGTTCGATCTCGGCTGGTCCGTCTACCCGCCCGCGTTCGTCTACACGTGCTGGGCGTGGGCGGAGGGGGGCCTGCGAATCGCGCAGGCGACGGGTCGGCTGCCGGCCGGCGACTACCCGGAGGTCTACCGCGGCCATCGGGCGAGCTTCCTGTGGATGGGCCGTGCGCTGTCGGCCACCTTGGGCAGCCTGGCGGTGCTGGTGATGATCCTGCTGTGCCACCGCCGCTTCGGCACGGGCCCGGCTCTGCTCGCGGGTCTGATGCTCGCCACGGGCTTCCTGCACGCTCGGGACAGCCACACCGTGAAGCCCGACGTCGCCCTCTCGCTCGCGGTCCTGGTCTCCCTGGGCGCGTCGGCCTGGCTCTGGGAGCGAACCACTCTCCGCCGCGGACTGGCAGCCGGCGTCTCGGTGGGTGCCGCCATGGCCGTCAAGTACCCCGGCGTCCTCCTCCTTTTTCCCTTCTACGCAGCGAGCTGGATGAGAAGCCCGAGTCGCGGGTGGCGGCGCGTCGTGAATGCACCGGCAATCGCGGGTGGCGCCTTGGCAGGCGTGGTCTTCCTGGCTACGTCGCCCTTTCTGCTCTTCGACGAGGAGATGCTGCGCTATCTCGGACGGGGCTTGACAGTCGTCTTTCCTCAGCTGGGGAGCCCCGACGTGATTCCGATCCCCAGCGAGGCGGCGACCGATGCCCCAGGCGCCTTCGACTCCTTCCTGTACCACCTGAAGGTCTCGCTCTGGCACGGTGTCGGGCCGGGGACGACCGCGTTGCTGCTGCCCGCGGTCGGTCTCGCCCTTTGGCGTCGGAATCCGCTGTCCTTCGTATCCGCGATCCTGCTGGTCGTCTGGCTGCTGGTGATCTCCTCCTCGGTCCAGCAGTACGCCCGCTACCTGACGCCCGTCGTTCCCGCGATCGTCCTGCTCGTCGCCTGGCTGGTCGGGGAGATCGCGGCCGCTCGTCCGCGAGCTGGGCGCGGCGTCTTCCTGATCGCTGCGCTCCTCCTCACGGGTCCGTCGCTCCTCGACTCGCTGCGCTTCAACCAGCTCGTGGGCCGAATGGACACGAGAAACCTCGCTACCGCCTGGCTGGCCGAGGAGCTTCCAAGCGGAAGCCGGGTGGCCATCGCCGGAAAGGTCTTCTGGCCTTGGGGCGAGCCCATGCTCCCTCCGGGCATGCGGCCCGTGGCCGTTCCGGCCGAAGCCGGTGGCCTGCTCGAGGCGAGCCTCCAAAGTGACGCCGACGTCCTGCTCACACACGACCACGAGCGCGTCTTCTCGTCCCACATCGACCCTCGCGATGCCTCCCGTCTTCGGGAGGAGCTTCCCCTGCTCGTCGAGTTCGATCCGAGGGTTCCCGATCGGGCGCCCGGGCTCTACGAGAAGGCGGACGCCTACTACGCGCCCTTCCATGGATTCGACAGCGTGGAGCGCACGGGCCCGATCATCCGGATCTTCGACCTGCGAAGAGGAGAAACCCATTGAAGTGCCTGGTCACGGGAAGCGCAGGGGTGCTCGGAGGCTGCCTCGTCTCCCGCCTTCGCGAGCGTGGCGACGAGATCCTCCACGTCGACCTCGTCGAGCCCCGGGGCGGCGTCCCGCCTGGAGAGGCGTTTTCCCGCGCGGATGTCTCCGCCCCTGGAGCCGTCGCCAAGGCCGCCAAAGATCCGGACGTCATCTACCACCTGGCAGCAGCGCAGCGCATGAAGCCGCAGTTCGCCTCATGGAGTGAGGAGGAGGTCTACGAGCGCAATCTGGGCGGGGTTCGCGAGGTACTGGACGTCGCTCGAGGCGGGGGCACGGGCAAAGTGGTCTTCATCTCGAGCTCGGCCATCTACGGCATTCCGCGCGGAGGGCTTTGCGCTGAGGACCATCCTCATGAGCCGCTCGGCGCCTATGGGCGCTCGAAGCTCGAGGCCGAGCAGCTCTGCCTCGAGGCCGCCGCCGACGGTGTCGACGTCGTCATGCTTCGCCCGATGAGTCTCTTCGGACCCCACATGACCGGCGTCTTCGTCATGCTCTTCGAGTGGGTCCGCAGCGGGACCCCGATCTACGTGCTGGGGAACGGGAGGAACCGCGTCCAGATGGTCAGCGCCTGGGACGTTGCCGACGCCGCGGTTCTCGCCGCCGATCGCGAGGGCCTCTCCGGCCGCGCCTTCAACATCGGCTCCGATCCCGCGTCCATCCCTTCGGTGATCGATCAGGTGTCCGCGCTGGCCGCCCACGGGTCGTCCACGGCGCCGGTGGTGCCGATTCCAGCCTCGCTGCTGCGGACGGCAGCACGCAGCCTGAATCTGTTCGGCCTGTCTCCGATCGTCCCCGAGCACTACATCCTCGCGGACCGCGACTTCGTCCTCGACATCCGAGCCGCCCGACAGGAGCTCGGCTTCGAGCCGCTCTTCGACAATCTGCGCATGACCTGCGAGGCCTACGACTGGTACGTCGAGTCGGGCTCCAGCGTGTGGCAGCCCGGCCACCCGCTGGTGCGTCTGTTGAATCACCTCTGGCCCTGGCGTTGGATCGCCGCACGGGCCGCGGATCAGGACTGAGGAGGAGTCGTGGCGCCGCCTCGTCCGCCGGACTTCGACGATCGGGTGCAGAGCGCCTACTTCGAGCGCGCCGATGAAGAGCGCTACGCGTGGACGACTGCCGGGCCCGGCTTCGCGGATCTCGAAGAGGAGGCTCTACGGCCCGTCGTCGGAGCGCCGCTCCCAGGTCTGGAGATCGGCTGCGGCGAGGGCAACAACCTCGTGCGGCTCGGACGTGGGCGCGGCTGGACGGGAGTGGACCGCTTCAGCAAGAAGCTCGCGTTCGCCGCCCGCGCCCTGCCGGAGGCGCGGTTCGTTTGCGGGGATGGGTCCAGCCTGCCCTTCCCTGCCGAGTCCTTCCAGAGCGTTCTCGTTCGCGATCTCCTCCACCATCTCGAGCGACCGCAGGCCGCACTCGCCGAGGCAGTCCGGGTCCTGCGTCCCGGCGGCCGGCTCTTCGTCCTCGAGCCGAACGCTCGGAACCCGCTGGTGCGCCTCCAGACGCACCTCGTCGCAGCGGAGGCGGGCGCACGGAGATTCCGGCCCGAGCTGCTGGAGACCTGGATCGCGGAGCTTCCCTTGAGCCAGGTGAGCGTCCGCACCGGCGTTCCCTTCCCCTTGCGCAGGCTCCTCTTCCACTACCGGCTCGGCGCGCCGCGTCTCGGCAGCCTGTCCGCACTGGTGTCCTTCCTCCGCCTGGGGGAGCGAGCGATCGGGGCATGGATCGGTCCGAAGCGTTGGTCCTACGTCGTCGCGACCGGCCGGAAGGCCGGGGGCTCTCCCCCGTGATCCGTCGAACTCGATCGGAGAGGGCCGGTGAGTTCTGAGCCCCGCCGGCAGGGAGGCCTGGTCTACCGCCCGGCGCTGGACGGGCTCCGCGCGATCTCGGTGGGAGCCGTCCTCGCCTATCACCTGGGCTACGACTGGGCACCGGGTGGATTCATGGGAGTGGACGTCTTCTTCGTCCTCTCCGGGTTCCTGATCACGTCCCTCCTGCTCGGCGAGCGAGAGGCGACCGGGCACATCGACCTCCGGGCCTTCTGGGGACGACGCGCGCGGCGCCTGCTGCCGGCGATCTTCCTGGTCCTGCTCGCGCTGGCCGCCTCCACCTTGCTGCCGGGAAGCCCGATCGATCTCGCCCGGTTCCGCGGCGACTCGCTTGCGACCCTGCTCTACGTCCAGAACTGGTGGCTGATCTTCCAGGGAGAGACCTACTTCGATCTCTACGGCTCTCCGTCGCCCCTGCGACACGCATGGTCGCTGGCGATCGAGGAGCAGTTCTACATCGTCTGGCCGATTCTCGTCGCGGCCATCCTGCGCCGGAAGCTCGGGGGTTCGCGGCTGCTCGGATGCCTCAGCGTCGTGGCCTGTCTCGCTTCGGCAGCCTGGATGGCTCTCGCCTACGACCCGGTCGACGCCTCTCGCGCCTACTTCGGGACCGCGACACGCATGCACACCCTGCTCGTCGGAGCCCTCTGCGCCGTATGCCTGCACGGCAGGGACGAGGCTCTGCGCCGCTGGCGCGTACCGCTCGATGCTGCGGGCGCGTTCGGGCTTGCCGTCTGCGTGGCGGGCTTCGCATGGCTCGGGGACGACGACTCCTTCTTCTACCACGGCGGCTCCCTGCTCTTCGCCCTCGCCGCGTGTCTCGTGGTCGTAGCCGCCGCGCAGCGCGACCGGATGCCCTTTCAGTCCGTGCTGGCGCTCCGCCCGCTGCGTGCTCTTGGGCGTATCTCCTACGGGATCTATCTCTGGCACTGGCCCGTGATCGTACTCATGACGCGATCCAGGACCGGGCTCGAGGGCCACGCGCTCGCTTCGCTTCAGGTCGCCTCCACGCTGGTCCTGTCATGGGCCTCGTACGTCTTGATCGAAAGCCCGGTGCGTCACGGAGTGCTGCGGGCCCGGGTGACCCCGATCCACGGGCTCGGCGCGGCGGCGGGGCTCCTGGTGATCCTGCTCGTCGCGACCACGGGCCCGAGCGAGGCACCTGCGGACGGGCTGGAACGGGCGGGCGACATGGACTCGGCTCCCGCCGTGGTCCGGCCCGATGGGCCTCCCATCATCGGCATCGTGGGCGATTCGGTCGCAGGGAGCCTCGCCGAGGGTGTCACCGCGGTTGCGAAGCCGCTCGGCTACCGCGTCGTGGACTACTCCATCGACGGGTGCGGCTTCGCGGTGCGCTATGCCGTACGCCGCACGGGCGTCCCCTTCAACTGGACGGAGAGCTGCGGGGAGAGGATCGACCGCCGGGTGGAGCTGCTGCTGACGCACCGCCCCACGCTGGTTCTATGGTTGAGCAGCTGGGATTTCGCGGACCAGCTGATCGACGGACGTCACGTGCGGTTCGGAACGCCCGAAGGAGATCGGGTGCTTCTGGAATCGATGGAGGACCTGCTCGGACGGTTTCGCAGCCAGGGGATCCCAGTCGCGATCCTGATCCCCGCCGAGCGCGCCGCGAGCGACCGTGCCGAGGCCGCCACGGACCCGGACGGGTATCTTGCGCGCTACCAGGGCCTCCTGCGCCGCTTCGCAGAAGAGCATCCGGAGGACGTGACCCTCGTGGACCTTGCAGCGCTCATCTGCCCAGAAGGCCCCCCATGCCCGGAGCGCATCGTTGGACGGGTCATCCGACCCGACGGGGGCCACTTCTCGCCGGAAGGAGGCGCGTGGGTCACCCGACTGCTGCTTCGCCCGCTCTTCTTGAAGGACGCGCTGACTACGCGTCGCCGCGCAAGAAGTTCCCCATGATGCTCGGATAGGCCTCGCAGGGGGTCCAGCACTGCGGGCACTTGTAGTCCCAGATCTCCGCCTGCACGTCTCGGGCCTCGTCCGAGGCCCAGATGCGCGCGAGGTCGTAGTCGGACTCGCGCAGGCTCCCGATCTTCCGGTCGTAGACGGTGCAGGGGAACACGTGACCCCAGGAGTCGATGAAGCAGGACGACCGCAGCGCGTGACATCGCATCGGCGTGCGGCCGCTCTCCAGGTACGACCGGACTCGGGTCAGATAGGCCCGCTCCAGGTAGTTGACAGGAGACCAGCCGAAGCCCCGAAGCCGCGCATAGGATTCCGTGGCCTCCGCGAGCGCGGCGGGGGAGACCTCCTTGCGCAGGCCCAGCTCCTGGTTGCCGAGGTAGTGCTCACCCTCGGTCACGATGTTGACGTGGAACTCGGTGTACTCGAGTCCGGGGATTTCCTGCTTCGCGGCCGCGAAGGCGGCCGGGAAGTGGTTCACGTTGTCCGCGGAGAGGGTCATCCCCAACACCACTTCCACTCCCGGCATCTCGCGAAGCCGGCGGAAGGTCTCGATCTGTCGGCGATAGCCGCCTTCGATGCCGCGGATGGCGTCGTTGGTCGCCTCGTCCCCGTCGCAGCTGATGGTCACCATCAGCTTCTCCGGCGCCATCGCCGCGATGTCCTTGGTGTAGGCGACGACCTGGTCCGTCAGGTAGCCGTTCGAAGGAAAGTGGAGCAGCAGGAGGTCCGGACAGCTCGAGATCGCGGCCTCACAGATGGAGGGAAAGTCCTTGCGCAGCGAGACCTCTCCACCCGTGAGATCGATCCAGCTGAAACGATTCGACTTCCGGAAGAACTCACGGATCTCGTCGAGGCTGAGCTCGTCCCGAGGCGTCATCTTCCAGATGTTGCAGGTCTTGCACTTGTAGTTGCACCAGTAGGTGATGCAGAAGGTCAGCTTGAAAGGAAACGAGGGCCGCCCCAGATTGGCCGCCGCCGCTCGCTGCGCGAGCTTTGCGTAGCTGCGAAGTCGGGTCACTCGTCCGCAGTCCGTGCCCGCGAAGTTCCGGGTGCGAACGCCTTCGAGGGATCGGACAGGTAGCGCTCGCTGACCTCTCGCATCACCCGGTCGACCGGAATGCCGCGCACACAGACGGGGTCCGAGCAGCGACTGACCTTGAGATTGTAGTTCGTGACACAGGGACTGCAGTAGAGATCCCGGTAGAGCACGAGGTCGTGGTCGTTGCCGGGTCCGTAGTTGAGAGGAGACGTCGGACCGAAGAAGGCAGCCACCGGCGTTCCGACCATGGCCGAGAGGTGCATCACCGACGTGTCGTTGACGACTGTCAGACGGGAGCGTTTCAGGAGCGCGACGAGTTCCATGACGCCCAGACGATCACACGCGTCGAGCGCGGGCTCTCGCATGAGCGAGGCCACCTCGCGCACGAGGGCCGCCTCCTCGTCGCCCTTGCCGGTCAGGACGACTCTCGCGCCGTGCTTGGCGACGATCTGGTCACAAAGCGCGGCGAAGTTCTCGATCGGCCATCTCTTGAGCGGCACCTGGTAGAAGTTGGGCCCGCTGCCGACGTGGACGGTGACGATCGGGGCGTCGGCGGGATCGTCCGCGAAGCCCTCGAGCAACTCGTCCACGGCCTCGTCCTCGAGAGAGGTCGTCGCCACCTTCCTCGCCGCAGGGGTCGTGTCGATCCCCAGCGGCCGAAGGAGTCGAGAGAAGATCCGCGACGCATGCTCGCTGTCCGTGTAGACGACGCGATCGGTATAGAGCGGGCCGCGCCGTTGGCCGTCCGTGTTGAATCCGATCCGACGAGGCGCCCCGGAGAGGAAGCTCAGGATCGTGGAGAGCTTCACGAACTGCTCGAAATCGATGACGAGGTCGTAGGGGCGGCTCCGGGTGTTGCGAAAGACGCGAAACAAGCTGCGCAGGAGAGGCACGAAGCCTTCGACGTCCACTGGCAGGACACGGGAGACGGTGTCGGAGCGCTCGAGGAGCTGACCGTTCGCGGCCATCGTCAAGAAGTCGATCTCCGCGTCGGGATACTCTCGTCGCAACGCTCCCAGGACCGGGATCAGCATCGCGATGTTGCCGAGCCCGTAGAATTTCATGGCCAGGATGCGACGCGGGGCCGGCGCACGTGCGCCATCCTTCGGAGGCGTGGTGGCCCTGCGCGGCGGCTGCGGCGCGCCTCCGAGCGAGGCTCGCAGACGCGACCAGCGGAACAGCAGCTCGCACAAGACGAGACCGCCCCACTTGTCGATCCGGCGCGCCAGGTTCATGTCAAGGGTCGCGGCCACGCGCTCTCCTTTGTGCCGTCTCTCGAGCGACCCGCGATGATACCACGATCGCTGCCTCACAGGATCGACGACACCGGCCATGCAGCCGTCCGGCAGCTGGACTCGCAAGCTCCCGAGAACGTTGGCCTTGGCCAGCTTCCGACGACCGCGTGCCCGCTACGCGCCGGGAACCGCCAGCCGGACTTTGCCGGTCTCGTAGCACCGCTCGGCCTCGCCGCCCCACTGGACGAGGCAGGGAACCAGCTCCCAGCCGCCCTCTGGAAGAATCCCCATCGGTTGAGTCCAGACCCTCGTGTGGGACCCAGCCTCGAGGTCGGTGGGCAGGCGAAAGAAGCCGACCGAGACCCCTCGATCCGACGAGCCGGAGCGACGGGCTCGGAGCTCGACCCCGACCAGCCGGTCCCTCCCGACCGCCACGCCCGGCCAGGTGCGCCGCGACCGATTGTGCAGGTCGAAGCGGAGGTGAGGCCCGAGGCCGAGGGGCCCGCGTATCTCACGGACGGCCGGCTCGACCGATCCCTCGAGATCCTGCCCACCGAGCAGGTCGAGACGAGTGCCAAGAAGGGTGCGGGTCTCCGATGGTTGCAGCAGCTGATCCATCCTCGATTCTCCCGAGAACGGGAGCTCGAAGAGAAGGTGGTCCTCGCCTTCTGTGACCAGTTTCGCGCCCGCCTCCGGCAAGGCGTCCCATCCCTGCAAGCCTACGCCGTTCCGCGGTCGGCGCACGAGCAGCCACCGCGCCCAGCCGAGCTCGGTGAAGCTTCGAAGCCCGTCCGGCTCGTAGATGCCCTGGGCCAGGGACTTCATCAGCTCGTTCCAGGGCGGGGTGTAGCCGCTGTACCCGTTCACCATCGGGAGCCAATGGAGATGGCTCATGTACTGCGCTTCGCTGTGCTGCAAGCCGAGCCTTGCCGGCCACTCGAGGAGCGGAGCCCCGCCTCCGTTCGCGGCCAGCCACTCGTACGGTGCGAGGTCCCGTGCGATCTCGGGAGCGGGGCGGGCCCTGATCTCGAGCGCCGAGGCCGAGAGCAAGAGAGCCACAGCGGTTGCGATGGCGATCGTCGCGCGCATCCGATCCAGGAGCAGGCTGCGCCCTCCCACGAACGCGAAGGAGGCCAGCAGGGAAAGGGCCAGCCAGGTCACGATGCCGAACCGTGTCATCACGCGGAGGGCAGTCCAACCGGGGATCAGCCAGCCGACGGCGTCGTCGATCCTGCCGACGGGAAGCCCCCAGACCTCCCGAGCCTGACTCACCGCAAACAGCGAAGAGAGAACCGCGCAGGCGAGGAGCGCCAGGATGCGCAGCCGCAGTTGGGGCCGGGTCCAACCCACGACACAACCCACGGCGGCGAAGACCGGCAGCAGCCACCACGCCATCCAGTGGTGCCCTGCGGCTGGGGGGAAGAGATAGTTTCCGAGCAGAGCCCAGCCCGCTTCGCGGACTTCGATCTTCCCGACGATCACGCCCGACTGCTCGAGATCCAGGTACGGCAGGCTGAGCAGGGCGACTGGAAGCGCTCCCAGGATCAGGCCCGCGACGAGTCGCCCGGACCCGGACCGGGGATGCGCAAGAGCCTGGCCCGCGAGGCAGAGACCCGCGATCAGGAAGCCGAGGTAGCCCAGATAGGCGGAGCTCGTGCCCTGCAGTACCAGGGCCACCGCGAGCAGCCCCGCGCGGGCCCAGCTCGCGGCAGCAGCCCCCGGAAGGCAGAGAAAGGCGATGACTGGAAGGAACTGGACCGACAGCAGCTGAGGGTGGCTGAGCTCATTGAACCGCCAAGGTGCAAAGGCGAAGGCCACACCAGCGACGAGTGCCGCAGCACGGCTTCGCGTCCACGCGAAGGCAACGAGCGATGCCGCAACTCCACTCATGACGAAGGTCGAGAGGACCCAGAGATTGAAGGAGAGAGCGAGCTGACCGGTCGAAGCGAAGAACGGAGCAAAGAACGGCAAAGCGCCGATCATGTGATCCGAGTGTGCGAGCGCGCCCGGGGCGGGAAAGAAGATGTTGGCATCGAACCAGCTGCTCCAGTCACCCGCAAGGAGCTTGTGATGGTCCCAGGCGAGGATCCAAGCGTGCAGCGTCACATCGGGCTGGTTCAAGAACCCGCCTTCGAAGGTCCTCGCGTCGTAGAGGACGGCCGAGGGATCGGTGGACAAGGGGTGAAGGAGGACGACCGCCAGCGCGGAGAAGCCAGCTACGACGATCGAGAGATAGGCGAAGCCCTGGCGCTTCATCATCTCGTCTCCGCAGCCTCGACGACGGCGGCCTCGGCCCAACCCACGGGCGCGAACCCGCTCGATCCAGGCTCGAGCTCCACACACAGGGCCAACTCCACGGTCTCTCCAGCCCAGCGGCCGAGCGGTACAGAGACGGCGCGCGGCGGAACGCCCGCTTCCAGGGTCTCTCGATACTCGACCGAGGAGCTCCCATCCTCCGAGTCGACCAGGATCTCGAATCGCGCTGCAGCCGGGTCGGGGAACCAGATCCCGCGGTAGTCCCGCGCCCACGTCTTCGGATCGAAGAGGGGGCGTGCGACGAGCTCGTGTCGGCGCTGCGGCCGGAGCGCGTGGCGGACGCAACTTCGGGGCGCCGCCTCGGAGATCGGTGGAGCGATCGTCCGGTACGCCAGCCATACCTCGCGTTGGTCTTGCGGCGATCGGGACCAGAGATCGACCACCATGGCCCACGGCGGGTCGCTCTCGCGTCGTTCCAGCACGATGGCCGCGGGGCTGACCACCTCGACCGGCTCGAACCGACGGGCCATCACCTCTGCGAACCGCGGCGCGAAGTCGAGGAGCTCTCCGCCGACCCAGGGCACGCCATGCGGATCGAACACCACGAGGTCGACGTTCGCGAGCTCCTCGGCAAGGCGTCGATCCTCGGGCTCCTTGACGGTCCAGGACACGATGAGGTCCACGGAGAGCGGCAGCGATCGTCCGCTCAGGAAGTGCAGCAGTGGCTGAGCGGGCAGGAAGGCCACGCTCCGTTCCGGGTCGACCGACTCGCTCCAGCGCAAGACGCGCTCGAGCTGGTCCGCCTTGTGAACGAGCCCCGCGATCTTGCCCCGAGGCGTATCCACCGTCTGTCGCTGACTGATCCCCATCGCGCCCGCCGCGACGAAGCCCAGGGCGAGCCAGCCCGTGAGCGCCGACACGCCGAGAGCGCGGCGGGGCGAGGCCGCGGCGGCGGTCGCGAGGATGAGGAGTGGCGCGATGTTGGACAGGTGCGCCCAGTCCGCCCGGTAGAGCATGCTCATGAAGGCCAGCACGGCGCCCACCAGCAGCGATGCGTCGAGCACCTCGCGCCGCGTCGCCTGGCTTCGGCCACGGAAGGTCCGTACGCCCAGGCCCACGATGGCCGCCAGAGGCACCACGTACGCGAGCTTGACCGCCCACTCCAGCAGCAGGGCAGGGAACGAGCCCACCTTCAGGAGGCCCTGGAATTGCAAGTCGGCCAGTGTCCCAGGCAGGTAGGCGTACAGGAGGGCTCCCGCCTCGGGACCGCCTCCCCAGGGCCAGAGGGGCGGAACCGGAATGATCCAATCCTCGTGGGCTTCCAGCGCCCTGATCAGGACGAGCCGAGCGACTTCTCCGAGTGCACCGGCCGAGGCGTAGAGGCCGCCCGCGACGACGAGGGGCACCGCGGCAGCGCCGAGCAGGATGAGCCCCTGCGCGGCCAGCGCTCGGAACGACGAGCCCGGCCAGGCGTCGCGAAGCAGTGCCGTGGAGACGACACAGACGGAGATGACTCCCAGGTTCTGCTTGGCGAGGAGACAGAAGCCGCAGAGGAACCCGGCCGTCAGCAGCCACCTCGTCCTGCCCGTCTCGGTGAATCGCAGGCCCGCCGCGAGGGCACCGAGGATGAGCGCCATCCCCAGCTGCGAGTAGTTCACGATCGTGTAGAGCGGGAACCCAAGCGGCTTGAGGGCGATCACGGCGACTGCACTGCCGAAAGCCCAGCCCGAGCCGAGGGCGGGCCGGAGGACCGCGTAGCCGAGGAGAACCGTGGCGACGAACAGGCTGGCCTGGAGCAGCCGCGCCACGACCAGCCACTCGCCGAAGATCCTGAACAGGGCCGACAGGAGCTCGTTGATGAGCGGCGCGACGAAGGTGATCTGGTCCCGGTAGAGCACATCGCCAGCGGCGAGTTCACTCGAGATGGTCAGGATCGAGCCCTCGTCGAGGAGCGAGATGCCCTCGTCGAGGAAGGGCAGCTGGATCGAGGCGGCCAGGACGGTCAGTGCCACGATGTGCCTGGCTTCCCGCGTCACCTCAAGCTCCCAGCCAGGTACGCGCTCGGGCTCCCAGAGCGAGACGGACGGATGCGATCAGGGTCATCGACCCGACGAGAGCGAGCGTGGCCAGCGCCAGGAGCCGCAAGCCCGAAGGAAGGGAGTCGAGCCAGGGCAGCGCCATCAGGATGAACAAGAAGTGGTAGAGGTAGATCGCGAGAGAGGAGTCGCTCAGTTCCGTGACGAGTCTTCCGGGAGATGCAGCTCTTGCGAAGATGAACGACAGGGCGATGACGGAGAGAGTGAAGGTGAAGCGCACGGTCAGATGCGGAATCCAGGGATCCGCTGCGGCGGTCGTGCGCGCGTGGAGCAGCACGGGAAGCAAACAGAGTCCGACCGCCATGGGCTTTCTTGCGTCGATCCAGGACATGATCTCGGGCCGGAAGATGGCAGCGACCCAGCCAGCAAGGAACATCGGGGCGGCCCCGAGGAACGGGTTTCGCGCCGCCCAGAAGAGGTCCATTCCCGAGGGCTTCGCCTCCCGCAGCCCGAGCGCGAACGAGGCGTCGATGGCGATGGGCACGAGAGCCAGCGAGGCCAGAGCAAGAACCAGGGTGCGGGTGGCGAGGCGAGAGAGCAGGAAGATCGTCGGAATCAGCAGGGCGATCAGGAAGATGAAATAGTAGATCTCGAGCGCCGACCCGGTCAGGATCTGGATCCCTGCGGTCAACGCGTGCAGGGCTAGCGGCGATTCGCTCAGTGCCGGAAGGAGCTCCTCCACGATGGCCCTTGGCTTCTGGGTCTGGGCCCAACCCAGCGCCATCACGGCCCCCGACGCGACCAGGTAGGGAACCAGCACCCTCTGGAGCCTCCGCGAGACGTCGCTCCAGGGAATCGGCTCCGCCCGTTGATACAGGAAGCCGGAGGCGAAGAAGAACGCCGGAACCGCGAACTGCGGGAGGAAGGCCGAGATCCACAGGTCCCAGGGCCCATGCCGCGGATCCCAGAAAGGGCGGCCAGCATGGATCAGGGCGACACCTACAATCGAAGCCGCCTTGAGGTAGTCGATTGCCGGGAGTCGAACTCGCTGCTCGATACCCATGGCGGGACCTTAGCGTCGGACCCGGGATCCGGACGGTCGAAGAGGTGGCCGAGAACATGAGCAAACACATCCGAGTCCTGCTGCTCAACGAGCGCGACCCGCTCCACCCCAGGGCTGGCGGGGCCGAGGTGCACGTGGCTGAGGTGGCGAGCAGGCTCTCCGAGCGCGGCTTCGGGCTCACCCAGTATGCGGCGAGCTTTCCAGGGGCTTCCCCATCCGAGCGCGTCTCCGGGATCGAGGTCGTCCGGCTCGGTGGGCTGGCTTCGTACTACAGCCGGCTTCCGGGCCGGATCTACCGGGCGACACGGTCTGGGGAGTTCGACGTGGTCGTCGAGCATCTCAACAAGGTCCCCTTCCAGGCGCCGCTCCTCTCCCGCGTGCCCGTCATCGCCGTCAACCACCATCTCTTCGGCACCAGCGCGTTCGCCCAGGTGGCCTTTCCCATCGCACTTGGCGTCGTGATGCTGGAGCGCACCCTCCCCTACACCTACCGAAAGGCCCGCTTCCTGGCGGTCTCGCCCAGCTCGAAGCAGGACCTGGTCGAGCGTGGACTTCCGGAACAAGGGATCGGGCTCGTCTACAACGGCATCCGCTTCCCGACCCTCGAGCGCCAGAGGTTCGCCGACCGGCCCCTGCGACTCGCCTACGTGGGCAGGCTCGAAGCCTACAAGCGCGTCGAGATCTTTCTCGAGGCGGTGGCCCACCTCGTCCCCCGGTTCCCCGATCTCGAAGCCGTCGTGATCGGCCGCGGGGACGAGAGGGAGCGTCTCGCTGGGGTCGCGGAGGAACTGGGCATCGGTGCGAGAACCCGCTTCACGGGCTTCGTGCCCGATGAGGAACGAGATCGTCTCTTGTCGGGTTCCCGCGTGTGCGTCTGCCCTTCCATGAAGGAAGGCTGGGGAATCACGGTCGTGGAGGCGAGCGCGCATGGCGTGCCCGTGGTGGCGACCGATGCGCCCGGCCTTCGAGATGCGGTTCGCCCCGGACGGACGGGCTTGCTCGTCTCGGACCGGCCCGAAGCGGGGTTCTCGACACGAGTCGCCGAGGCGGTCGCGAGCATCCTGCAGGACGAAGAGCTCGGAGAACGCCTGGGTACCGGGGGCCGCGAGTGGGCGCGGCGCTTCACGTGGGACGAAGCCGCGAACGTGATGGAGCGCGAGATCCGCTCGGTGCTAGGTGAGACGGACACCTCGGCGAGCTCGCAGAACGCCGCCTCGGTTGAATAGGAATGGGCGCGTACGTACCATGGACCCGATGCCCAAGCAGGTCGGCTCGTCTCGAGGACCGGATCTCCTGGACGAGGCGGAGACCCTGATCGGCGCGCTTCGCAGGCTCGTCGACCTTCGGCCCGACGCGGAGGCCGTCGTGCTCCTCGATCGCAGTGGCTCTGAGCAGATCGTCGAGGCGGAACCGCTCTGGGCGGCGGCCTCCGCCTTCGGGGCCACGCTCCTCGACGAGGGCTTGAAGCCGGGCGATGTCGTGGTCCTGGTCCTGCCGACCAGCAGGGATCTGATCTCGGCCTACTTCGGAACCCTGATGGCAGGTGGCGTCCCGGCACTCTTGTCGACTCCCTCGCGAAGGGTCTCGGACCCCTCCGTCTTCAGGGGACGGGTCGGGCACGTGGTCTCGACGGCTCGGCCACACTCGCTGATCTGCAAGAGTCCCGTGGCTGAGCTGCTACGGGAAGAAGCAGGGCTCCTCGGCCGAACCCGGCTGATCGACCCGTCGACGGCGGGCTCGAAACGCGGCGAGAGCGCCGCCCCGGTCCCCTGCTCACCGGACGCGATCGCGACCATCCAGTTCTCTTCGGGCACGACCGGCTCGCCGAAGGGCGTCCTGGTGAGCCACGGCGCCGTCCTCAACAACCTGCGCTCGATGCGCGACGCCTTCGGGGTGGTACCGGGGGACGTCGCGGTCAACTGGATCCCGCTCTTTCACGACATGGGGCTGTTCGGCGCCTTCCTGCTTCCTCTCCTCTGCGGCTGCAAGACCGTGATCATGCCCACGGAGGACTTCATGCGAAGTCCGAGCCTCTGGCTCCGGTGCATCGATCGCTACCGAGGAACCTTCAGCTGGGCGCCCAACATGGCGTACACCCTCTGCGCCAGCAGGCTCTCGGACGAGGAGATCGAGGGGGTCGACCTCTCGAGCTGGAGACTGGCCCTGAACGGCTCCGAGCCGGTCCTCGCGTCCACCGTCCGAGCGTTCACGGACCGCTTCGAACCCTACGGCTTCGACCCCCGGGCGATGTCTCCTGCGTGGGGCCTTGCCGAGGTGACGGTCCTCGCGAGCGTCCACCCCCCGACGGAAGAGCCCATCTGCGAGCTGATCGACCGGACCGCACTCGCCAGGGAGGACGTCGCGCGGATCACGGCCGACGACGAGGCCGTCTCCTGCGTCTCGGTGGGACGGTGCATCCCAGGCGTGGAGCTCGAGGTGCGCAACGAAGCGGGAGAGGTGCTCGCGGATCGACATGTCGGGGAGATCTGGCTCAGGTCGAACGCCCTCTTCCAGTGCTACCAGGGAGATCCCCAGCGAACGAGTGGGGCCGTGGTCGATGGCTGGCTCCGGACCGGAGATCGCGGATACGTCGTGGCGGGCTACGTCTTCTTCGTATCGAGGCTGAAGGACGTGATCGTGATCGGCGGGGAGAAGTATCTCCCCGACGACATCGAGGCCGTCATCAACCGGGTCGAGGGAGTGAGGCAGGGCTGCGTCGCGGTCTTCGGGGTTGCCGACGAGAAGCGGGGAACCGAAAAGCTGGCGGCCGTCGTCGAGACCCGGGCGAGCCGACCCGACGAGCAGGAGGATCTGCGCGCCGCGATCCGCAAGGCGGTGACGCGCGCGACGGGACTCGGCCTCGGCGTGTTGGTCCTCACGCCCCCGAACGGGGTGGAGAAGACCACGAGCGGCAAGCTCTCTCGGAGTGGCACGCGCAGTCGCTACCGTTCGGAGCTCGAAGCAGAGGGCCAGCCGTGAACACCGCGGATCTCGTGGAGCGGCTTCAGCGCTACCTCGGCGAGCAGCTCGAGCTCGCGATCGCGCCCGTTCGACCGGACGAGCCGCTGATCGAGAACGGACACATCGATTCGATGGATGTCGTGCGCATCGCCGCACATCTCGAGGATCTCCTCGGCGTGGAGATCCCCGACCAGGACGTCTCGGACGAGAACTTCGGCTCCCTCGAGCGCATCGTCGCCTACGCCACGGGGCGTGGCGCGCTCGACTAGCGCTCTGGGCTTGCTCGGCTTCCTAGAGACCGATCAGCGCTGCGAAGAACTCCCGGGCTCGCGGAAGCTCGAGAACCGCGAACACGTTCGCGAGAGCGAAGAAGTTGAACGTGAGCGCGACGCTGAGGCCGTGGGCCGCAGGTGAGCTCCGCCACCAGACGAGCCATCGGTGGGGGATCCGCCGGCCGAGCTGGCGCGCGTACACACCCACGAAGACGAGGCCCAACCCCTGGATCAGGCCCCAGAGGGCGAAGCCCGGCGTGATCCCGTGCCAGAGGCCGCAGACCAGCATGGTGGTGAGCTGGGCGACGACCGCCGGCGCGTTCCTCGTCGAGCGCTCCCAGCGCAGCAAGCGGCGACTGATCGGGACGAACAGGTACCTCCGGAGCCAGCCCGTGAGCGTCATGTGCCACCTCTGCCAGAGCTGCACGAGATTTCGCTGGATCAATGGACGATCGAAGTTCTCCTGGATCTCGACTCCCCAGATCGCCGCTGCGCCGATCGCGATGTCGCTGTACCCCGCGAAATCCAGGTAGAAGCGCAGCGTGAAGGCGTAGGCAGCGATCAGCAGCTCGACGGGCGAATGGGCGCCGGCCTGCGACAGAATCGGCTGCGACCATTCGCCGAGGACCCGGGCCAGGAGCAGCGTCTTGACGAGTCCGAAGAGCACGCGCTCGAGCCCGGCGAGCGAACGGGAGAGGGTCGGCTGGATGGCCTGACGGCGAAAGTGGTCCAGCGGCTCCACGGGGCCGCTCGAAAAGGTGGGGAGAAAGACCGACCATGCGACGAGGTCCCGGGCGGGAACGGCCGGATGAGCGCGGCGATGGGTGTCCACGATCGCGGCGGACAGCTTCAGGGCGAGGTAGGAGAAGCCGACCCACACGAGACCGGTCTGCGAGGGCAGGACGCCCCCACCTCCACCGGTCTTGTGCCAGACGAAGATTGCGCCGATTCCGGCGAGGGCCAGCACGGTCCACAGGGTGCGCGCCCGACCCTCCGAGATACCGATCAAGCGCATCGCAAGCTGGCTCGCTGCGATGACGAGCCCCATCGCCACCAGAAGCTTCGGATCGAACCATCCGATCCCGGCCAGGCTCAGCACGATCGCGAGGGACGCGCGCCAGCGAGGTGTCACGAGCGGGAGCAGCAGGGCGAACGCGGTCGCGATCAGGACGGCGATGAGCACGTTGCGGCAGATGATGGACCCGCCCGCAGCGCGCAGCAACAGACCGATCTGCGGTGCTGGCGATCGCAGAAGGTCTGGGATTCCCTCTGCCCATGCCGTATGGGAAACCCGGCGCGAGAGAGCGGGCACTCGCCTGGCTGCTGACCCCGTTCGTGCTCCTGGCCCTCGACGCGACCGTGACGAGAACACCGATCCTGTGGGCACCTACCTCGTTCGAGGAATCCGATCTCTCCCGGCTCAACTTCTCCCAGACCTTCCAGGCCGCGCGGAAGATCTACTGGCCGGAGTCGGAGCCGGATCGGGCTGTCCTGGTGCTCGGGAACTCGCGGGCGCGCCTGGGCCTGCGAAAGGCGCCTCTCGAGGAGGCCCTGGCCTCACTGCACCCGGGCCCTCGAGTCCGGATCGACAATCTCGCCGTGTTCGGAGCCGGCCCGGCGGCGCTGGAAGTGTTGAGCCGACACCTCGTAGAAGTCGATGCGGCCCTGGCGATCCTCGCCATCGCCCCCTCCGATCTCGGCATTCCCCTGCACTACGAGTCGAATCACCCGATTCCGAAACTGCTCGCGCGCGGCTGGGCCGACGACGGACTGGAGGAGCAGGGAGCGAGCCGGCGAATCGATCGGTGGTTGCGCTCGATCTGGAGGCTGGCCCGGTTCCGGGAGTTCGCTAGGGCCGCGATCCGCGACCGACTCGATCCCATGGTGGACAACCCGCCGCGGCCCGAGCGTTTCACGTCGACGGCCGAGCTCTTCGCGGCGACCCGCCCGGGCGTGGGACCGGCGGTGGAGACGAAGTACCGCGAGTTCGTGGCGGATCCCGGCCTGCCGAGCTTCCTCGCCTACCTGCGGGTCGGCCAGGCGCCCCACATCGACGATGTCCGCCACCGAATCCGCGAGGCCCGGGTGTCGGGCGACCTCGAGCGACAGGCGCAGAACCTGCGTCGTCTGGTCGCCCGCGCGAGCACCACGACCCCGACGCTCGTTCTCCTGCTGCCGGAGAATCCTGTGATGGCCGAGGACGAAGACCAGGTCTTCCACGACGAAGAGCTCGATCTCGCCAACCTGGCTCGCATCCATTCGATCGCGGCCGCGTCGGGAGTCGAAGTACTGGATGCCCGACATTGGATGGGGATCGATGCCTTCATCGACCTCGACCATCTGCTTCCCGATCTGTCGGGCTTCGAGCGCCGGGTGGCTCCGGAGATCCTGCGTGCGCTCTGAAGAGGACGATGCCGTCCGGTGGGGTCTGGTCCTGCTGCTGGCGATGGCCTACGGCGTCGCCATCGCATCGCTCGTCGTCTTCGGACCCAGCGAGATCCCGACCTTCATCTACGAGGCGTTCTGAGCGACGCGCTCCTCTGGCTTGCGTCCGCGGATCAGCAGGGAGCCCGCGATCTCCCGCAGCAGGGGTGTACGCTCGAGGACCCGACCCAGCCGCTCCATCGCGCCGAGAAGCGGCCTGGGCGTCAGCGGATAGAGGAAGTCGAAGGGCCGCGCCGAGACCTCCACCAGCCCCAGTCGGCCGAGCGTCTCGCAGATCCGCCAGCGCACGAAGGCCGTCTCGTCCGGCGAGTTGTCGAGCAGCCGCCCGATCCATTTCACGCGGCGCTCCACGAAGACCTGCGGGTTGAGGAGATTCGGCTCCGCGAAGCAGAGCAAGCCGCCGGGCCGCAGCACCCGGAGCAGCTCGGGGAGCACGGCATCGAGGGGCAGGTGGTGCAGGACGCCGTTGCCGACCACGGCTGCGAAGGTCCCGTCCGGAAACGGGAGCCTTCCCGCATCTGCCGCGGCTGGCGTGAGGTTCGCCGGTGCATCCTGGAGGACTCCGCGAACGATCTCCGCCGAGAGGTCGATGGCCACGACGGTCGCATCCGTCGAGCTGGCGAGGGGACGGGAGTAGGCGCCGGTCCCGCACCCGATGTCGAGGATCAGGTCGCCCTGGCTTGCCTCCGCTCCGTCGGCGAGGAGACGGGCGCGCTGCGCCTGGCGGCGGGACGCCGCGGGCATGCGATCCGCCCAGTAGAGCTCAGACTGCGTCGCCGCAACGTGCTCGAAGTGCCGGCGCTCGCGCTCGGTCCTACCGACTCGATCGCTCTCCACGGCCTTCGTGTCTACCACGGATCGTGACGCCGCGTCGAGGGGTTGGTCACGTTGGCGGCGGGAGCCGTCGGTGCTTTCTGGGTGGCTCATGGCGAGCGCTCCAGGGGCCTCGCGAGGATGGTCTCGAGACCCACCCCGCCGACCCAGACGATCCGATCGACGACCCCGAATGCTCGCGCCAGACGGTCTGCCGCGCCGACGGGCCATTCCCCCAGCCGCCGCAGCCGGCTCACCAGGTATCCCAAGCGCAGGGCGCGCCGGTGGGGGAGCACGGCGATCCGCTCGAAACCCGCCTTCGCCAGCAGAAGGTCTCGGGTTCGATCGTTGAGGTGGACCGTGTGCATCTCCATGAAGAAGGGATAGCGGCCGCGCATCAGACGGGCTGCGAGCGAATCGAGGTTGTGCGTGGTGAAGGCGAGGACGCCGCCCGGATGCATGAGTCGGTGCACCGTGCGGAGCACCTCCAGCGGGTTCTCGAGATGCTCGATGACGTCCCACATCGTCACGACGTCGAAGCGCCGTTCGGTGCGAAAGGCCTCGATCGGGCCGTTGAACACGTCGAGCCCGAGCTTCTCTGCAGCATGCCGGGCGCCCCAGATGCTCGGCTCCACGCCGGCCACGTCGTAGTCCCGCTCCCGGGCCTGCTCGAGGAAGAAGCCCGCGTAGCAGCCGACGTCGAGGAGCTCGCGGCCCGCCGCGTGGGCCTCGATCCGCTCGAGCTCGCGATCGTAGGTGAGTCGGCGGGACAGCTTCTGGTCGAGATAGTCCGGATCCTCTGTCTGGGCGTACTCCTCGAGGTGGTCCAGCTCGCCGGTGGCCGGCTCGTTGAAGACGAAGCTGCAGCTTCGGCAGCGGAAGATGTCCGGATGGAGCCCGAGGCCGAAGGAGGTGCAGTCGTAGCGGGACCCTGAACGCTGCTCGGGGAGGTTGCTCGCGTAGAGAAGCGAGACGTCCTGGCTTTGGCAGAGGGGGCAGCGATCCAACGTGACGAGCGACTCCGGCGCATCGGGCGGCGCGGAGGTCTAGTATGCCGACCTGAGGCCCAGGGGGCCGTTTCTGTCGATCCCCGCGGGGGGTTCCATCTTGTAGCGGATGACGACGCATGATCGTTGTCTTTTCCACCCGATTTGTCCATCAACTTCTGCCGGGGACCCCGTGAACGGTGCTAAGGTGGCCCCCCAGGGAGGGTGGAGAGGAGAGTCGACCGTCATGGGCGCCCTGCGCTCCCTCGTCGTGATCCCGACCTACAACGAGCGGGAGAACCTGGCCGCGCTGTTCACAGCGCTGCTGGCGCTGCGTCCGGATCTCGACGTCCTCGTGGTCGATGACGGCAGCCCCGACGGCACGGCGGAACTCGCTGCGGAGTGGTCGGTACGCGACTCCCGGATCCAGCTCGTCCGTCGGCCCGGCAAGCTCGGGATCGGCTCCGCGCACCGAGAGGGCTTTCGCTACGGGCTCGGCAAGGGCTACGAGTTCGTGCTGACGATGGACGGGGACCAGAGCCACGACCCTGCCTACGTGCCTGCGCTGCTGGCGGCGATGGACACCGCTCATCTCGCCATCGGCTCCCGCTACGTCCCGGGCGGGTCGATCGCCAACTGGGCCCTGCACCGACGGATCCTCTCCCGGGGAGCCAACCTCTACACGCGATGGGTGCTCGGCCTCGGGGTTCGCGACTGCACGTCCGGCTTCCGCTGCTACCACCGATCGGTTCTCGAGCAGATCGATCTCGACCGGGTCCGCGCGTCCGGATATGCATTCCTGGAAGAGATGGCCTGGCTCACCCATCGCTCAGGCTTTGCGATCCGCGAGGTCCCGATCCGCTTCATCGACCGACACCGCGGGCGGTCGAAGATCGACCGGGCCGAAATCTTCAAGGCGATCGCCCACGTCTCGTGGACGGGCCTCGAACGGCTGCGGGGGAAGTTGCGGAGCGAGCGACCGCGGCCGGCCTCCGAGGCCCTTGCAGTCGAGCACTCGGCCCCGCTGCCGCACCGCGACCCCCCGAGCTGATCGAAGGTCCCGTTGCTCGCCGTCCTCCGATCCTGCCGACCGGGTCGGCGCTCCTCGAGCTTGGGAGCGCTGGCGGTGGGGAGCCTCGCGTTCCTGGTACTCGGCTGCGGGCCCTCCCTCCCCGCACAGGATCGGATCGAGGCGCGGCTCGACGCCGACGGCGTTCGCGGTGCGCCCGAGCCGGCCTACCTCGGGGGCACACCGGTCGTCGGCTACCCGACTCCCGCGGGCAGCGCGGCTGCCGCGCTCAAGGCGAGCCTCGGCGACGACACGCGATCCGTTCTCGCCCAGCATCGCCGGCATCTGGTGGCCTTCGAGCAGGAGTTCTCCATCGGCCTGGGTGGAAACGTCTCGATCTTCCTGCCCCTGGGCCCCGGCTTCCCGGCGGGCGAGCCCGTGCTGCTCGAGGCTCACCTGAAGCCAGGGTCGGGTCCCTGGCAACGCTGGCCGATGTCGAGTGCCACGGTGCGGGAGAAGTCGGGGGGCGGCGTGGAAGCGGAGCTTCGGGGGATCATCGCTGCGCAGCCTGGAACGGGGTTGGCGACGGTCCACGCAATCCTCCCGACGACCAATCTGCGGGTCGAGTCGGCCGCGCTGACGATCCCGGAGGAGGCGCGCCTCGAGTTCGCGCTCGGCAACGAGGGTGCCGACGCGAGCCTCCCACCGATCCGCTTCTCGGCGTCGGTCTGCCACGAGGGGACATGCGCGGAGGTGTTCGAGGAGACCATTCTGCCTGGCGAGAAGGGAGGAGTCGTTCCCTGGTCGCCTCGCAGCGTGTCCCTTCGGAGCTTCGCCGGCCAGCATGCGGCGATCCGCTTCGAGGCGACGAGCGCCCCGCCCGCCCGCATCCTGCCGACGATCGCCAACGCGCGTCTTGTCGCCGCTGCAACGGAGCGGCGACCGAACGTCGTGATCCTCTCGATCGACACCCTCCGGGCGGATCGGATCGATCTGTACGGACACCCGCGGCCGACCGCGCCCTTTCTCTCCGAAGACCTCGCGTCGAGAGGCGTGGTCTTCGATCGGGCGATGGCGGAGGCAAGCACGACCGACGCCTCGCACATGACCCTCTTCACCGGGCTCCCCGCCCTGGTCCATCGAGTCCACGGCTTCCTGGATCCCATCCGGATCCCGGCGGAGACGCTGGCCAGCCTGCTCAGCGCCGAGGGCTACGAGACGGCCGCCTTCACGGAGAACGGGCCCCTCGCACAGCAACGCGGCTTCGGGATCGGCTTCGACCGGTACGTCGAGAACCGCAGCACGTCCCTGCTGCTTCCCAGCGGGCAGGTCGACAAGACCTTCGGCCAGGCCAAGGAGTGGCTCGCCGGCGTCGGCTCCTCCCGGTTCTTCCTGTTCCTGCACACGTTCCAGGTGCACAGCCCGTACTCACCGCCGAAGCGATACGCCAGGCTCTTTCGAGACGACGGACTCGCCGCCGACCCGATCCCCGAAGCGAACGCTTACGATGCGGAGATCCGCATGGTGGACGACGAGCTCAGTGTGCTCATCAGCTTCATGGAGGCGAACAAGCTGCTCGAGAACACGTTGTTCGTCGTGCTCTCGGACCACGGCGAGGAGTTCAAGGAACACGGAAGTCGAGGGCATGCCACCCTTCCCTATGAGACGGTGCTCCATATCCCACTCGTCGTCTTCGGCGCGGGGCTTCCGGGAGGCCGACGAATCCAGGAGCCCGTACATCACGTCGATCTGCTCCCGACCGTGCTGGAACTGGCCGGGGTTCCGACCCCGCCCGGCCTCCCCGGTCGCAGCCTGGCGGGGCTCATGAAGGGGACGGGCCCGCCCTCGCCGTCCCGCCCCCTGTTCGCCGCGACCTGGGTCCTCCCCGACGGGCTCGGAGCGCCGGCGTTGGCGGTGCGGAAGGGGGACCGCAAGCTGATCCGATGGACGGAGCAGGGCGAAGTGAAACGGCTGGTCTTCGACCTGAAGGCGGACCCCGAGGAGAGATCCGGCCGCCGACCGGCGTCCGGCGAGGTGGCCGAGCTGGAGGGGATGCTGGACGCCTATGAGGCCGAGGCCGCCCGCACCCATGCGACCCTCTCCGCCGGCGTCGCTCCCGACGACGCACCCGCCGCGGTCGACCCGGCGCAGCAGGAGAAGCTGCGCGCGTTGGGATACATCGAATAGGCCCTGGGGAGAGCAGCTTGAGCGTCGACGCATCCGCGGGGGCCGGCAGCCGGTCCGATGCCATCGCCACTGCATTCTGGGCGATGATCGGCGCGCTCGCCTGCTGGTCGCTGCGAGGCTTCGAGCCGAACCTCCTCGAAGAGGGGATCGTCGTCCACATCGCCCAGCGCCTGGCCGAGGGCGAGCACCTCTACCAGGACGTCCTCATCTTTACCGGGCCGCTCCCCTACGAGCTGCTGGCCCTGCTCTTCCGTGTCTTCGGCGAGGAGATCGCGGTCGCCCGCGCGGCCATCGCCGTCACCCACGGCCTGGCCACCGGCGCGACCTTCTGGATCGCGCGACGCGCCGCCGCCGGATCCCTGTCCCATGCCGCGGCGGCCATGACCGCGGCGGCGCCCCTCGTGCTCTTTCCGCTCTTCTCGATCTTCTTCTATACCACGCTGGCCTTCCACCTCTCGCTCGCTGCAGTCGCGGCGGCCGTGGCAGGCATCTCGTCGCGTCGAGCCGCCTTCGCGGCAGGCGCGCTCGTGGCCGCGGTCGCCCTCTGCAAGCAGACGGTGGGGGCCTCGCTCGCGGTGACCCTGGGGATTGCACTCGTCTTCTCGGTCGAAGGCCGCGAGCGTCTCCGCTGCGTGATCGCGTATTCGGCGGGTGGTCTGTGCGTCGCCCTGCTGACCCTGGCGGGCTTCGCCGTGACGGGGGGGCTCGACGACCTCTTCTTCGCGCTGGTGACCCTGCCGACCTCCTTCGACGAGATCTACACGTCCCCGTACCCCAACCTCTGGCCTCCGGGTGAGCTGGCGCCGGAGATCCGCGCCAGCGAGACCTTCTACTTTCCGTACTTCCTCGTCCTGATCGAGGGTCTCTTCGTCGAGCGGAAGTGGTGGATGCTGCTCCTGACCCAGGTGCTCTTCGCCGTACCGCTCGCGGCCATCCTGGGCGCCGTGCTCCGACCCCTTCTGTCGCGCGTGCCTCGCGCCGTCTGGTTCCACCTCGCGCTTTTGGTGGCCTGGATGAGCAACCTCTTCCCGCGAACCGACTGGGGCCACCTCGTCCATGTGCTCCCGCTCGCCATGACCCAGCTCCTGCTGCTCGGATCGACCTCGGGCGCGCCATCCCGGGGACGACGTGCTCTCGTCGGAGGGGTCGCGACCCTCGCAATCGCCGTGGCGGCCGGTGGTGTCTGGTGGTCGAACGCCCTGATTCGCAGGGAGGCCGACCCGAACACCTTCGGCGAACGGGTGCCGCTGCGACCGGTGAGCCTCGGACTGCGCGGCGAGCCCGTCACCCGTGTCATCCGCTACCTCGAGGAACGGGTCGAGCCGGGGGAGGCCATCTTCGTCGCGCGTGCCGAGCCGCTCCTGTACTTCGCGACGGGCACGACGAATCCGACCCCGTACCTGGGCGTGATCCCCGGCATGCAGGAGGAGCAGCAGGACGTGATCCTCGAGGCACTCGAGAGGGTGCGCTTCGTGGTGATGTCGGACGTCGACCAGCCCGCCATGACCTACTACCGGGACGTCCTGCCCCGGGTCCAGGCCCACCTCGAGCGCTTCTACCACATCCCCCGTTCCCTGCTCGGAGGCCAGGTTCACTGGTTGGTGGTGCTCGAAAAGGGCCGCGACCGCGGACCGACCGCCATCGATCTCGTGGAGCGCTCCTCTTCTGCTACCGCGTGGACCCGGAACGCGGAGGGCATCGAAGCGGAAGCAGATCGATTCACCGACGTCCTTCCCACGAAGTACAACCGGCGTCCCGTCGGTTTCTACCTCGACGAAGGTGGCGGCGGGCTCGACTATCGGCTGCGGATTCCGGAAGAGCCGTCCGTGTTCCAGGCCGATGTCGGACTGTGGGTCGTCAGCGGGGCGAAGGACATCTACGTCCATCCCGAGAGGGTCCGGATGAGGGTTTCCATCGACGCCGGGGACGGATTCAAGCCCCTCGTCTCCCTGCCGGCAATGGGACCCGGCTCCGACTTCCGGCGCTGGAACTCCATGCAAGCCGAGCTCTCCCGATTCGCGGGCCAGGACGTCACGTTGCGTCTGGAGCTCCAGCCGACCGACGAGCCGACGATCCCCAGGTCCATCGGCTACTACGCGAGCCCCCGCATCGCCCTCACGCCCGCACGCGGAAGGCCGTAGGAAGTCACGCCGCCTCCTCCTGGCGGTGGACGTCTTCGTAGGCGGCTCGCGTGTACTCCCCGGCAAAGAGCAGCCCGAGCCCCACGCGGGAGACGATGATGCCGGCGGAGAGGGTCAGGCTGACGGCGAGCACGACCTCTGGATCCGCCCAGTGGCTGAAGAGGTAGACCATCGCCGCCTGCGTGGTCCCTAGGCCCGAGAGAGCAATGGGCAATGCGGCGACCAGCGCCGTCGCGCCCAGGTTGACGACCAGGTCTGCCGTCGGGACGTGCGCGCCGAACGCAGCGAAGGTGACGCCGCCCAGCGTAAGGAACAGGCACAGGATGCCGAGACGCGCGAAGTGGAGACCCGCGAGGCTCGACAGCGGAATCTCTCGAAGCGTCCGGAATACGTCGCGCTCCGCGAGCGTACGCAGCGGCCCGGCGGGCGCAAAGCGGAGCACGAGGAAGCCCGTGATGGCGAGTCCGAGGAAGCCCACGAACACGGCCCGATCGACCGGGGGCGGGCGCGTCGCAAAAAACGCTGCGCCGACCCCCGCAAAGACGAGCACGAGGCCGAGGTCGATCATGGCCATCAAACCGACGAGGCCCGTCGCTTCCATCACGCCGAGACCGACCCGCCGTCGGAGCAAGGCGATCGTTCCGAGCGAGCCGAAGGCATAGTGGAGCAGGCCCAGGGGATAGGTGGCGGCGCGCAGCCGCGCGGCCTGCCAGAGGCTGGGCCGGCGCTCTGCAGGGATGGCGACCCGCACGGCGATCCCGTCGCAGGCCACGCAACCGACGCCATACAGCACGAGGAAGGGGAGCCAGAGGGAGAGGTCGGCGCCCTTCATGTGGTGCCAGACCGTGGCCAGGTCCAACCTGCTGAACACGACCCCCAGCACGAGCAGGCTGACCACCGCCGGCAGCAGCCGGCTCAGGACGAGGCGGGTCCGGCTCATCCAGCCTGCCGCCGGCCATGCCGACCCGCACCCGGCAGGGCCGGGGGACTCGGGTTCATGGGGTGGAGCACAGGCGGCGACCCTCCTCACCAGCGCGGGCGTCGCCTGGCGCGATTCACATGCGCGATCGAGGCCGAGCTTCCGGGACCTCCTCGAGCCGATCGGCAGGGCCGGAGGGTGCGGCACCCTGGGAACCTCTTCAACCTGCGGCCCGTCGCACTTCCCTCGGGGAGGCATACCCGCACGGGGATCCTTCGTGGTAGAAACCCTGGATGCCGAGGGAGCACCGCCATTCCTGAGTCTCGTCGTTCCATGGCGGAGTGGGCCGTGCTGATCGTCGCGGCCGTCCTCGGCGGTGCGGTGGCCGGTTGGATGGTCTCCGACCGCCCCGGCGCCAACCCGTCGGCTGACCCGTCGCCCTCGGCCCCCCGCGACCTCCGGGCCTCCATCGACCAGGCGCTTGCACCGGACCGGGCGGAGCGAGCGGCGCTGGCCGCCGAGGTCGAGCGGCTGGGGCAGGCCGTCGAGGGGTTGTTCGGCACCCTCCCCCTCGAGGATCCGGAGCCGATTCCCGACGAGGAGCTCCCCGAGCTCGGCGGCGGCCCGGGCGGGACCGCCGGTGCGGGGCAGTTCGACGCCGACCGTCTCGCGGCCGCGCGACTCGATCCCCGGGACATCGAGGACCTGCGAACCCGCTGGGCCGCGGCCGAGCTGGCCAAGCTCGAGATCCAGGACCAGGCGATCCGCGAGGGCTGGTTCTTCACGCCGAGGCATCGACGCGAATTGAACGAGCTCGAGAACGAGCTGCGAACCGAGCTCGGCGAATCCCTCTTCGATGCCTACCTGTTCGCGACCGGGACCCGGAATCGCGTGCTCGTGCAGCAGGTGATCCCGGGGTCGTCGGCCGCGCGAGCGGGCCTGCAGGCCGGCGATGCCATCCTCCTCTACGACGGCGAGCGGATCTTCAAGCCCGGCGAACTGCGGATCGCCACCGGCCGAGGCTCGCGAGGGGAGAGCGTCGAGCTCCAGGTGCGGCGTGGCGGACGGACCGAGGTCCTCTCGGTCGAGCGCGGACCCCTCGGCATCCTGCTCGATCATCGCCTCGAAGAGCCGGCGGACAAATGACAGCCGCGGGCCCCGAGAGCCCGATCCATCGAGACCTGCCGTAAGGAGAAACCATGTCGGCCCGGAGCTCCGGGGAAAACGATCGGCGGGGCCTCGGGCTCCTGCTCCTGGCCATCGCCTTCGTCGCAGGAAGCACCCATGTCACCAGCCTGCAGACGACCGGAATCGACTTCTTCCAGTATTGGCTCGTGGCGGACGAGACCCGCCGCTCCACCGAGGACCTGTACTCGCCGGAGACGCGCACCCGTTGGGCGCGCGAGGCCCAGTCCGCCGCCTTCGGATCCCCGGACGCCCGGCTCGTAGGGGCCACGCGCGCCCGAGCGGGTGGGATCGAGATCTTCTCGACACCCTTCCTCTATACGGTCTTTCGCCCGCTCTCCACGGGCGACTACGAACGCGACCTGCGGCGCTACCAGATCCTGAGTCTCCTGGCGGGGATCGCCGCGATGCTCCTGCTGGCGCGCGCGCTCGGTCTGGGAGTTCGTGAGACGACCGTGTTCCTGCTGCTCGTGCCGATCTTCGAGCCGTATGGCAGCGAGGTCGCCGTCGCCAACGTCAATCGCCTCCAGCTCCTGGCGCTCGCCGGCTTCCTGGCCTTGAGCGGCTCGGACCGCCCGCTTCGAACGATCGCGGCGGGGAGCGTGCTCGGATTCATCGGCCTCATGAAGCCCAACGTCGCCTTCGCCGTGGGCTTGCTCTTCGCGAGCCGGCTCCTGGATCGGCAGTTCCGAACGCTGGCGCTCGAAGCCGCGGGGGCCGCCGGGGCATGTGCGGTCGGAATCGTCGTCTCGGCCGTCGCCATGGGGAGCGTCACCCTTTGGCTCGAATGGCCGGGCGCCGTCGCAGAGCTGTTCACCAGCTTCGATGCCATCCCGGTCGAGGCCAGCAACTTCGCGGCGGTGCAGCTCGTACGTGAGGCACTCGGCGTCGACCCGGGTCCCTGGATCTGGCTGCTGCTCCTCGCCGTGCTGGGCGGAACCGTGTACGCGGCGAGAAGGCCACCGGGCGCGGGCGATGCCGGACGGGCACGAGACGCCGTGATCCTCGGGATCGGCTGCGCCGCAATGCTGGTGGCCTCGAGACTCGCCTGGAAGCACTACTTCCTCATGGACCTGCTGCTCTTCATGGCGGTACTCGCAGGACCGGGCGTCGGTCCCACGGCCCGCGTGCGGCGTGGGGTCGCGATCCTCGGCCTCCTGCTCGTGTCCCTGGTTCCGGTTCGCTCCGCCGAGATCACCTCGATGAACGTCGCAGCCTGGACCGTGGTGAGCGGGAACCTGCTTCTCCTGCTCAGCGGAGTGTGGGCGCTGCTCTCGCCGATGGATTCGCCGAAGGAACCGGATCCCTCCATCGGAGCCCGCGCGACGGAGGGTCCCTAGAACCTTCAGCGGCCGGAAATCAAGCGCATCCAGGGCGACGAGGGCGCCTGCAGACGGCAAGCAGGTCGACGCACCGCTCATCGGCGGGTCCGATGGGATAGTGCTCCTCGCCGAGCTGGGGGGCGAGGTCCGAGGCGCCGATCAGCCGTCGCACGACGACCGACAGCTGGGCGAAGGCCCACTCGACGAAGGCCGTCGGCAGGCGCCGCCGCAGACCCAGCACGTCGAGCCGCACGATGCGCCGGATCTGCCGGAGGCGGTTCTCGTGGTAGGTCCAGGCCTCGCCCTCGGCATGGACGCCCCGCATCTCCACCTCCTCGAAGAATTCGAGCAGCAGGTGGTGGAGCTCGTCGGCCTCGTACTCGTGAACGTGATACGGGTTCTCCCGGTCGCTCTGCGTGAGGTTGGGCGTCGTCACGACCGCCACCCCTTCCGCGACGAGCGAATCGGCCATGCTCGCGAGATAGGGGCGCGGATCGACCAGGTGCTCGATGACCTGGAAGCTCACCACCCGGTCGAAGCTCCGGCTTCGGAGCGGCAGCTGGTTGAGATCGGCCCGCAGGAACTCGGCCCCGGGGCGAAGAGAACCTTCTTCGGGCCGAACCCGATCGACGGCCACCACACGCGCCGCCGAATCGACGAGACTGCGGGTCCCGTAGCCCGTGCCGGAGCCGAGCTCGAGCACGCGAGCGTCGGTGAGCAGCGGCTCGGCGAAGCGGTAGGCGGCGCGGTGCCGCAAGAGATCGACGCCGTAGAGCCCGTCCTCCGCGTCGAGCCTTTCCCCGGTTCGGCTCATGCCATCTCCATGTCGAGCGTCTTCATGGCGCCTGTGCTTCGTTCCACTGCAGTCCGGGGAACTCGTTCTTCTCGAACCAGACGTCGTACGCGAAGACGAAGTGGACGAGGAGGAAGAGCACGCAGAGAAGCGTACCGAGCAGCGCCCGCACCGCCTTTCCCTTCGCGAACCAGCGATCCAATGTGTCGCTGGTCCACCAGGCGTAGGGGAGCAGGAGACTGAGGAGGAAGCTGCCCTTCACGGTCACGAACCACGGGTTTCTCCAGGTGAAGGCCACGTAGCCTGCGAGCACGACGCCTGCGTAGCCGACCAGGAGAGCCGTGGACGGCGAGCCTCCTCCGAATGCTGCTTCCCGCAGCCTGCGGACGAAACCGACCAGGAAGGCGGCGGTTGGAATCGAGCCCAGCAGCAGGAGCAGGCTGGCCACAGCGGCCACGCCCGTCGTCGGAAGGAAGTGCGCGTGGGCGTCGAACCAGATCGAGGCATAGGTCGTGCCCCAGACCGAGTGGAGGAGGTCGGGCGCGAGCGGGTTCGGGTTCCAGAAGACCGAGAACGGCACGTAGAGGTAGTCGAAGAGGCTGCGTGAGCCGGGCGGCATCTCGAACATGACCTGGTGCGCCGGGAGACCGTGGGGATAGAGATAGCCGTACAGCCACCAGCTGCGCAGCGTGAACCAGCCACCGGCCAGCCCGGCCGTCCCCGCGAAGACGACGAGGGAGCGCCATGCACCGCCCCGCACGGCCTTCCAGAGGAAGGCGAGCCCGCCGACCGCGATGACCAGAACGCCGGTCAGCTTCGTGAGCCAGGCCAGTCCGGCAAGGAGGCCGAGGAGAGCGACTCGACCGAGGGCCTCGTCGGAGCGGTCGACCGCGCGGCCGATGCCCAGCAGCACCAGGGTGATCAGGGAGGCGGTCAGCAGCTCCTCGCTGAACATGGTCGTCATCATGATCTGAACCGGAAGCGCCAAGGCGAGCCCGACGGCGATCAGCGCGCGGCGCGGGCGCGCAGGATCGCGGCGCCGGATCTCGAGGCCCAGCAGGACGACCACGAGTAGCGACAGAGCCACGTTCGCCAGACGGGTCCCGATCACGATCGTCGGCTTGTCGTCCACCCCCGCCAGTGCGGCCATTCCGGCGACCGCGGCGTAGAAGAAGGGTGGATGCCCGGTCGACCAGGAGGTCTCGGGGTGGGGGAGGCGCCCCGTCTCGCGCAGGATCTCGACGTACTCCCAGTTCTGGGGCGCGTCGAAGCCCATGTCGATGTCGTAGGCAAAGGCGTTGTGGACCCGCACGACGACCGCGAGGGCGAACAGCAGCCCGGCCCCGACCAGCCAGGTTCGCGGCAGGGCGATCGCCGAAGCTCCCATGTGCGACGCGGAACCGATCCGTCGCGCTAGATGCGGCGGAGGAGGCTCGAGATACGAAGCCACCAGACGATCCAGAGTGCCTCGAGCCCGATCCGGAGGCTCAGCTTCGACTCGCCGGCGACACGATCGAGGAAGAAGATCGGGATCTCCCGGATGCGCGCGCCGTTCTTCCAGAGGCGATAGTTGAGCTCGATCTGGAAGGCATAACCGTCGGCGCGGATGCGCTCGAAGCCGATCTTGTGCAGCATTTCGCTGCGCATCGCGCGAAAGCCGCCGGTCGTGTCACTGATCTCGAGCCCGCTGATCGCGCGGGCGTACACGTTGGCGAAGTAGGAGAGCAGGATGCGCTCGATCGGCCAGTTCACGACCGTGATGCCCTGCAGGTAGCGAGAGCCCAGGACGACGTCGCAGTCCTCGATCTCGGAGAGGAACTGCGGGAGCGTCTCGGGCGAGTGCGAGAAGTCCGCATCCATCTGGATCACGACATCCGCGCCGGCGTCCAGCGCGATGCGGAAGCCCTCCCGATAGGCGCTTCCGAGACCCGACTTCTGGCTGCGGTGCAGGACGTTCACGCGCCCCGGGTGCGCAAGGGCGAGCTCCTCCGCGAGCTTGCCCGTACCGTCCGGCGATCCGTCGTCGACCACGAGCACGTCGATGCGCGGGTCCTGGGCGAGCACCTCCGGAACGATCCGCGGAAGATTCTCGGCTTCGTTGTAGGTGGGGATGACGACCGTGACGCGCATCGGGAGACCTCGCGAGAATCGCCATCATACTGCAGCGTAAGTGTCCGTTTCAACAAGGGATTTCGAGAGTTTCCAAGGCGGGTTGGAAGCCGAGCTGCCGGTCCGGCCGACTAGAAGGACTGGTTCTCCGGCCTCGAAGCGGCTTTGACGGCGGGAATCAGCGACGCCTGGGGATGCGCGGAGAAGGCGATCAGCACGTCTCGCAACTGCACGCCCCGCTGCTCGATCTCGTCGATCCGCCAGCCGGCGGCGCCCTCCTGCTTCAGGCGAAAGACCTGCACGAAGCCGAAGCTCCCTTCCACGCGGACCTTCACCTGCACCTCGACCCGGCCGTCGTCGAGCGCGACGGGGGCGCGGAACTCCGGTTCGAGGAACATCACCGCCTTGCGCAGCCGTCCCTCGACCTGCACCTGGAGCCACGCGAACTCCCATGCATCGCGCCCTCGGGTCGCATCGACTGGCGCCAGGGCCTCGATCGGCGCCTCGCGCTCGACGGGATCCATGAAGAGATAGTCGCCCCAGAGCCAACCCTCGACGGCGGCCATCGAGATGCCGTGACGGTCGTGGAACTCGGGCGTCAGGAGGGGGAGATTGCGCGAGGGGTCGCGCTTCAGATTGCGGAAGTAGGCCTCGACCGTCTCCGTCGGAGTCGCGGGCAGGCGCGCGCAGCCCGCGGAGATGACGAGGATCAAGACGACCAGTACGGACGCGCGCCTCATATCCACCACCCGAACCACAGGAAGGCCGTGTCGCCGGCCGCCAGGAGCAGCAGGAGGCCACGCGCCACGCTCCGGAAGCGACCGCGCAGGGCCTGCAGGGCGGAGGCGAAGGCCAGACCGATCGGCAGCAGGGCCGGAAGCAGGTAGCTCGCCTTCACGGCCGAGTAGGTCGGAAGGACCCAGCTGTAGCGAAGCAGCGCGGCGAACAGGAGACCGGCAAAGAGCAGGGCCCAGAGCTCGCCTGGCGACCGACGCTGCACGATGCGAAGCAGGCCGAAGCACGCGAAAACCGTCGCGAAGAGGCCGGCCACGGAGACGATGGGAAGCACCTTGAGGGTCGTGGTCGTGATCCAGATGTAGTGGCCGTGCACGTCTGCCCAGGCTGAGGCGTGGAGCAGGCCAGGCACCGAGGTGGCCATGCCGGCCCCGTCGAAGCGCGGCCAGGCGATCGCGCTCGCGGGGAAGTTGAGATAGTGCCAGAGCTCGCGTTGCCCAGGCGGCTGCGAGCTCATGACCAGCGCGAGATCCGGGGAGTGGGCGGCACCCGACAGGAAGCTCATCGGAGAGCCTCCCCCGTCGAGGGCGACGCGGACGTAGAAGGGCGCTGCGAGAAGCAGGGCCGGCAGCGCAATCGCGGTCCCGCAGAGGAGGGCTCGGGGGAGCGAGGCGCGCGCATGCACCAGGTAGGCCAACCCAGCGACACCGCCCACCACCCAGCCCGTCGACTTGGAGAGCGCGGCGAGTGCGACCCAGAGACCGGTGACCAGCGCATGACGCACCAGGTCCCCATCGTCGGTCGGCAGGTCGAGCAACCGGACCAGGACCAGCGTCGCAAAGAGCGCGCAGAACCCCTCGTTGCCGAGCATCACGAGCGCGATGCCCACGAACGGAATCGACAACAACAGCACCGCCGTGACGGCCGCATCCTCCGGAGCGAAGCGGCGTGCCAGGTGCCGCCACACGATGGCGATTGCCGCGAGTCCCGGTGCCAACGAGAGGTATCGCATGGCGAGATGCACCGGCACCGACTCCGGAAGCATCGCCCAGGCCAAGCCGGCCAGGGCGTGGTAGAGCGGGGGGTGGAAGCCGGACCACGAGCTCGGAGGCGGCAGGAGTCCCTGCAGAAAGAAGTGCGCGCTCTGGACGTGGCCTGCCGCGTCGTAGTCCTGGAGCGCGGGAAAGGCGGCTGCGGAGTGCAGCCGGCCGACGACGGCAGCGACGGCGACCGCGGCAGCGGCGGCCAGCCAAAGACGTTCGGCTCGAAGAGAAGACCCGGTCACGGGGAGTCGGGGGGTCGAAATGCCGCGGATCAGCTCTCGATCTTGAGCTTCTCGATCGCGCGGTTGCAATCCGCGGTCGAGCCCGTCTGGCAGCCAGGGAGGGTCTTCTTGATCTCCTCGACGAGGCGCATCCGCTCGCGGAAGTAGGCGCCGTTGAGCTGGTCATCCTTGAAGTCGACGAAGTCCACCGCCTCGTCCCCCCCATCGATGTTGAGGTAGCTCAACGCCTCTGCCGCTCGAGCGGCCATGTCGAAGTTCTGGTGCGATTCGACGTTGTAGGCGAGGTTGAAGAGGGTCGAGATGGCGCCGGAGTGCAGGTCCCCGAGGTTCTCGAACAGCTCGATCGCCTGCTCGTAATGAAGCTCATCGCCGAAGAAGGGAACGAGCTGGCCGGCCGAGAGCGCCTCGAGATCGAGCAGGGCCTCGATGTTGTCGGGATCGGCCTCGGGATCCCCGAGAGCCGCCTCGGCGACTTCACCGAGCACGTCGTTGGCCTCGAGCGCAGCCAGTGCGCGCACGGCGGCCACCCGGATCCGCGAGGAAGGATCGAAGATCGCGAGCTGGCGAAGCAGATCGAGGTCGGCCTGGTTCTCGCGCTCGTCGAGGTCCTCGAGCGCCTCGAGGCGAACCCGCTCGTCCGGGTCGAGGAGGCGCGAGCGCAGCTCGGCATCGTCGATCGGCGCCTCGAGATCAGCGCGACCTGCGGCTCCCTGGGCCCTCGGAAGGCGAGACCGGAGCGAGCGATCACCGGGGCGCAGGCGGACGAATTCCGACTCGGTCCGAGCGACCGGGCCCGGCCGTGCGCCCAGGCCCAGGGGCGGAGGAGCATCGACGGACGGAGCAATCCCCGCGGGGACTCCGGACTCCGGGGAAGGCAGCCAACCCGGTCGTTCAGCCCAGATCAGTCCGATTCCGACGAGGAGCGCGGTCACAGCGACAGCGGCGACGGGAGCGAGCTTCTTCCACATGTCACGACTCCAAGGCTGGCGAAGAACGGGGTATCGTATCACGTTCTCCGGCCGGCGAGCGGTGTCGAAATCGCGCGTCACGCACGAGCCGGCGCCTGCCACTCTTCTCCAGACCTTTCTCTCGACCCGTGCGTCGCGTCCCATCGGGGCCCGATACTCGATCCAGGAGCACGTTGAAACCATGTCCCGAGTCGCTTCTACCTCCCTCACTGCCGTTCTCGCCCTGGTGCTGGCGCTGTCCTGGGGCTGCTCGAGCGCGGATGACTCGGATTCCGCAGCATCCCCGGAGGGAGCCGCCATCCAGCCCGACCATTGGCTGAACGACCCCTTGCTTCCGGAGCCTCCGGACGTCGAGGTCTACGCGGCGGTCGAGAACTCGTTCACGGAAGAGCCCGAGGGCATGAACGATCCGCGCGTCGAGGAGATCCAAGAGATGGCCAAGGTCGAGAGCCTCGTGGCCACGCCAGCGGGGCCCGAGACCGTCGCATCCGTGCTCGAGCTCGGCCTGGCCGAGCCGGTCCTCCCAGCGGTCCAGGAGGAGGCCATCGATGCACTCGAGAATCTGGGGTGGAAGGGCGGCCAGCTCGACGGAGCGGTCGAGGCGATCGGGAAGATCCTGGAGGTCGGCGAGCCGCGGGTGAGAGCGCGAGCCATCGAAGCCCTCGACTTCCTGAAGAGTGACCGCTCGACGGAGCTGCTGATCGGCGCGCTCTCCGATCCCCATCCGCAGGTCCGCTCGGATGCCTGCTCGGGCCTGCTGCTTCGGGTTCGACCGGAGCACCACGAGCCCGTCAAGGCAGCCTACCTCAAGGAGGAGGACCGAACGGTGAAGGTCGACCTCTGGGAGCTGCTCGAGAACATCGCCGTCGAGCGACAGAAGATGCGCGCCGCCCAGGGGGCCGACGCAAAGGACGCCTAGGAGGCCTTTCTCAGGGCTGCGAGCGTGTCTCCCTCAGGAGCTCCACGGCCAGGCCGGCTCGCCCGGCCCGGCGCGCGAGGTCCGAGAGCACGAGCGGAATCTGGGGATCGTCGGGCGGGAGACCCAGCTCGCGAGCAACGCCGGCGCGGGCTTGCGCGTCTCGCCCCGCGCGAAGATCCAGCAGCACGAGATCGAGTCCCGCCCAGACGATCTCGGGATGGACCTCGCGGCTACGGGCCGCGACCTGCTCCGCACGCTCCCAGAGCCCCTGCCGGATCAGGACATCCAGGAGCAGCTTGCTGGCATCGTAGTTCTCCGGATCTTCCACGAGGGCGCGCTCGAGCAGCGCGATGGCCTGCGCCGGGCGGCCGCGGCGATCCTCGAGGCCTCCGAGCCGATGGAGCGCGAGCGGGAGCATCTTGCGCTCGGGTCCCGCAGCTTGCTCCGCGAGATCGGCGGCTCGCTGCAAAGGCGGAAACGCCTCTTCGAAGCGGCCGACCGCGGTGAGGAACGCTCCCCAGTTCAGGAACGCACGGGAGTTCTGGGGCGTGTGGCGAGCGTTCGCGGCCCAGAGCTCGACGGGGCTCGCGTACTCGAGATTCCGCTCTCGGGTGGCCACGACCGAGGCAAACGCGAGCGACGCCACGACGAGAGCGAAGCAGGCCCTTGCCGACCGCCCGCGCCCCTCCAGCTGGAGCCCGGCCACACCCAGGATGCCAACCAGCAGGGCCGCCATCGGAAGGTACATCCGGTGCTCCGCCATGATCTCCGTCCTGATGGGCAGGATGCTCGACGAAGGGCCCAGGACGAGGAAGCAGAGGGCCATGGGGAGGCTGGCGCGCGGCGCGCGGAAGAAACCGATCGCCGTCGCCACGACGGCCGCGGCCACCGCGACCAGGGCCGGGCCATAGGACGGCCAAGCACGGCCGAGGTCGGCCAACCGGTGGACCTCGACGATCGGCCAGCCGTAATCCACCAGCAGCGGTGACGGCCACACGACGAGGCGCGCATAGTGCACGAGCGCGTTGCCCTGCGTCAGGAGGTAGTTCAGCGGATTCAGGGACTGGGAGAACCAGCCGACCGAGTCGGGCCGAGGAGCCGTCGCCAGGAGCCCTGCGGTCAGCAGCCACGCAGAAGCGAGCCCCGCATAGAGAGGCTTGTGGTCGCGCAGGCCCCCCGATCTCGAGAAGAGTGCGCGGTGGATCAGCCAGAAGGCGATCGGGACCAGGGCTCCGACCTCCTTGCTGCCCACCGAGAGCCATGCGAATAGCGTCGCCAGCGCCACCCAGAGGCCTCGGCGACCGGGCTCGAGGGCACGACAGCTACAGAGCAGCGCCAGGACGAAGAAGAGGGACATCAGCACTTCGGCGCGCTGGGCGGCGTACGTCACCGCACTGGTCGTCAGCGGGTGCACCGTCCACAGGGCTGCCGCAGCCAGCGCGAGGGAGCGGGCCAGTCCCTCGAGACGCCTGACCGCCCCGAGCAGCCGCTCCGCCAGGAAGAACAGGGCCAGGCCCGTGGCCACGTGAAGCACCACGTTCACGGCCACGAAGCTTCTCGGACTGGGAAGCCTGGCTCCCTCCTCCCAATGGGCGAACACTGCGTTCACCGACCAGGAGAAGGCCATGACGGGGCGGCCGGCGGCAGTGCCGTCCTTCTGCAGGCTGAACAGCAGCTCGAAGGGCCACGCCCCGGGCGTCAGTCCTGACGACATCAGGATGTCGTCGAAGACGAACCGGGCGCCCAGAGCGGTCTCGTAGGCCGCTCCCGCGACGGCGAGCAGGAGACACGCGGGAAGCAGGGCACCCGTGAGGCCGCCGGGCCACGGCCGGTGCGCGACGGACATGCGGGGAGGCTACTCGGTGGCTTGCTGAGCCGCCTCGGCCTGCGCCTTCCTTTCGGCCTCGGCCTGCGCCTTCCCCTCGGGATGGATCTCCTTGAGGATCTCGTCGGAGAGCTGCTTGGAGCTCGTAATGCCGCGCTCCTGCAGCTCCTTGCCCATCTGACGGACCATCTCCTGCTTGATGCTGGTCTGGACGAGCTGATCGAGGGTGTGGTCGATGAAGCCGACCGAATAGCTCCCACGCCGGTGGGAGACCACCCGTTCCTCGCTGTACCAGTAGTCCGCGTCGATGAAGAAGCGGGTGGGTTCGCCGTAGGTCTCGAGCAGGTAGGGCCCGGCATCTGCGAGGTCGGCGCAGCGCACGTCCACGAAGTAGAGCTGGTCGGCGGCGAACTTCAGGATCACCTCGCAACCGCCGTCCCTGCCCAACCCCGCCTGGTCTTCGAGGCGGTACTCCTGCAGGCGGGGAACCGTCACGACGCCGTCCCGGAGCATGTCGCCGGTATCCCCCTGGAGCTCCATCGACGGGTGGAGTGCCTGGGCCTCCGCGACGGTCATGCGGAACTGAATGCCGCCCCAGCCGTTGGGCAGCGGTTGGTGGCCATCCTCGGTCGGGCTGGAGGCCCAGCCGGCTCCGGCCGAGACGAGAAGGGTCAGGGCGGCAGCCAGCCAGCTGCGCCCCGTTCGAGGAAACTGGAGCATGGAGGATTCCCCTCGGACGTTGAGGTAGGGCTTGGTGAAGGATAGTGGCCGATCAGGGGTCCTGGGTGATCCTCGGACCTGCGGCTCACGAAGAAAAAGGACGGGGCCGGAAGGCTCGATGCCTTCCGACCCCGTTGCCTGTTCGAGAGTTCTTCCGGGAAGTTCTCTCTCGTAGGCTGGTGTCAGACCCTTCCTACGGGAAGGTCGGACCTGCGCACACGGTCGAGATCTCGGTCAGGGTGTGACCCACGATGGCGGCCACCGCCGGATCCGTGGCGACGATCGCCGAGACACCGGTGAGGGTACCGTCGAGGTCGCCCACGAGGGCGCGAGCCGGATCGAACGTGGCACCGACCAGGGAAGCCGTGGTCAGCGTGAACGTACCGGCACTCGTGCCGGAACCCACATCGAAGAACGTGCCGCTCGAGTCACCCGTCGCGAGCAGGTTGGCACCCGGCGTGGCCGGAGCGGCCAGCGGGGTCGAACCCGCGTTGCACGGGTCAGGGTCGCCCAGGACATTCAGGGTCGCCTGAATCCGCTGCAGGTTCAGGGCTGCCGAGGCACCCGCCACCGAGCCGCCAACTGAAATGTTCAGAGTGACGTCTCGACAGACCTTGGAGTCCGGGGCGCCTGCCTGCGCCGTGCAGTTGACGAACCCGAGGCAGTCGTCCGTGCTGACCGCATCGACGTCTGCGCAGACGGCGATGTCCAGGTTGGGCAGGTCAGCCGAAGCAACCGTCGCAATGTAGCCCTGCGCGCGCTGCTGCTCGAGGCAGATGGCGAGCGGAAGGGTCGGTGCGAAGGTTCCCTGCAGGCCCTTGCTCGGCCCGCTGACGATGGCGATACCGTCGGCGAGGATCTCCGGAACGTGGCAGTACTCGGACGTGTTGTTGCCCCTGAGGTCCAGGGTCACACCCGTCGGCGTTCCACTCACCAGCTGGTGGGTGATGAAGCTCGAGGACGGCTGTGAGTCGCAATAGCCCGACCAGCACGGACCGGCCGACACTCGGTTGGTCGGAGGACCGTTCAGCGGGGCTGCCATGTCCGCGCACTCCGGGCACGCTGCCACACCGCAGGTACCGGTGGCGCAGTCGCCGTCGACTGCACAAGCCACGGTCTCGTCGTCGTTGCAACGCTGGTCCGCCGCGTTGGCAAGAGCCTCCGCGGTCGCACCGTTGACTGCGTTCTGCACCGACCAGGCGCGCGCGAACGCGGCCATGACCGAGAGGCGAGCACCGACATCACCCGTCGAGAAGACGTTGGTGTTCAGGATGCCCATGGCGTCCAGGTCGTCATCCGTGCACTTGGCCTTGGCGCCACCCGGAAAACCACCCTTCACCTTGTCGAATGCCTTGCCGAGCTTGCTCTTCGGATCTCCGGAGATGTCGCCCGAGCCGAGACCGATCTTGATCAGGCCGGCCTGGCACTTCTCGGCCTGCTTGAGCTGGCCCTTGCCCTTGAGGTCGGTCTTGATCCAACCGTCCACGCACTTGGCCAGTTCCTTCTGGACGTCGGCGGTCGCCTTGGCCGCGTTCTTGGTGATGTCCTTCGTGCACTTGTCGAGCTGTGCCGAAGCCGCCACCGGGGCGAAGATGAGCGCGCATGCGGCCGCACCCAAAACCCCCAGCTTCTTCAATTGATTGAGATTCACGATTCTCTCCTGTTGATCTGGAACTCGTGCGGCCTCTGGCCCCCGCCGGTGGCCGTTCCAGCGTAAACACCCTTTGGGCTGGTAGGGGGATGAGCAAGTTCCATGCCCACAGGGATCTTTTCCCCTCATAGGCGTTTCCCTGCTCAACTCCCTGGTTTTCCTTCGCTTTCGAAGCAGAGGCCCCATGTCGCCGACATGGGGCCTCTCTGTGTGTCCGATCCGTTTCCCACCCGAGGAAGGGGTGTTCCTGCTCACCAACCCCCCGGGGAGAACGATTCGAGGGGCCTCAGCTCGCGAGCTGGCGGTCGATCACCGCCTTGAACGCCTCGAAGGGCTGGGCGCCCGACAGGAAGTAGCCGTTGATGAAGAAGCTCGGCGTGCCGGTGACGCCCATGCCGCTGGCCTGCTTCATGTCGGCATCGATATGCGCCTGGACGGCCGGAGACGCCATGTCCTTCTTGAACTGCTCCACGTCGAGACCCATCTCGCCGGCCCAGGTCGCGTAGTTGTCCGTCGACATGGTCGCCTGGTTGGCAAAGATCTTGTCGTGCATCTCCCAGAACTTGCCCTGCTTGCCGGCTGCAATGGAGGCCTTGTGCGCGTCCGGAGCCTTGGTGTGGAAGGCCAGCGGGAAGTGCTTGAAGGCGATCTTGACCTTGTCACCGTACTCCTCGCTCACCTTCGCCAGGGTGGGGTTGACCCGGCTGCAGAAGGGGCACTGGAAGTCGGAGAACTCGACGATCGTCACCTTCGCGCTGTCGGAGCCCTTCACGTGGGCGTTGGCGAGGGCGATCTCGTACTGCTTGTTCGGGTCGGGTCCGCGCCGCGGGGCGGGAGCTGCGGCGGGGGCCGCCGCAGCAGCCGCAGGCGCCGCGGCCGCCGGCCGGGCCGCGAGCTCGGCCTGGGCCTCAGCCATCTGGCTGCCGGCCCGGTCGAGGGACTGGGAAACCTGGAAGGCGCCGATGACGATGGCCGCGCCCAGGATCAGGGCGGCGAGGATGTTTCCGGTGGCGGAGTTCATGAGTTGTCCTCTCAGGGGAGAATGGATGGATTCGATGCCCGCGGGCCGGTTGGGGTTCCCGCGGGATACGGCATTCAGGTGAGTGCATGGCCGGGGCGAAACGTGACGCCCGGCGAGTGGTTCTGGGCCCCGCTGCAACCTCGGGGCTGGGGAGGATATCCCAGGGCGGCGGCCCCTCGCAGGGGGTCGAAACGCCGCGCCCGACCGCCCGAAGACGGCCGCTAGGGCCCGGGGGTCCCGTTCACGAAGCCGGGCAGGAAGAGGTTGAAGTCCGAGATCCCGACGGAGCCGTCCCCGTTCATGTCCGTCCCGACACCGCTGTCCACCGTCGACTGGAAGTCCGGCAGGAAGAGGTTGAAGTCCGAGATCGAGCAGAAGCCGTCGTTGTCGAAATCGCAGTCGCAGACGTTGCCGTAGCCGTCGCCATCGCGGTCGAACTGACCGGGGTTCGGAACGCCCTCGCAGTTGTCCGAGCAGCCGAGGGTCTGGCCGGTCGCACAGCGCGGCAGGGCCGGGTTGGTCGGGATGCCGTCGCCGTCGTCGTTGACGACGACCGAGCCGGACTGGGCGAGGGCCGGCAGCGAGCTGCCCGAGGGAGAGGCGGCACCGGCCTTGCCGGCCAGCGGCCAGGTGCCCGACGGGCCGCCCGCGGGCGCCGTGAAGGTGCAGGTCGCGACCGTGCCGTCTGGAATCGAGTTGTTGTTCAGGCCGAAGATCCCGAGCCGCAAGAGGCCGCTCGCCGGGGTCGTCTGGGTCAAATCCTTGCCGGCAGGGCTGCCGGGGCCGATCGCCGCAGCGATCACACAGGTCGGGTTCGGGTCGAGGGCCGACGGGTCGAAGCGGATCTCGAGAGACAGGGCCGACACCTGCTCTCCCGGGCTCGCGAGCATCGAGATCGGGATGGTGGCGTCCTCGCCGGAGCCGATCAGATCGGAGCCGATCAGCAGGTCCACCGCAGCGGCCCCGGCCGGCGCGGCGAGCAGGCCGAGCACCAGGAGCGCGGAAAGGACTCGGGATCGCGAAGCGTTCATCAAATCCATTCCCTCAGAAGCCCAGGTGGTTGTTGATGGTGAGCTGGACTTCCGCCGCATCGACCACGCCGTCGGCCGAGGCGTCCGCGGCGGGGCAGCTCGCGAGGACGTCGATGCCGGCGAAGATGTTGATCACCAGCTGGACCTCGGCAATCGAGACACCGCCCTGGCCGTCGCAGTCGCCCACCAGCCCGGTGGCCGGCGTGGTCCCGCCTGCGCCCAGCACGGCAATGCTGCCGGAGAGCCCGTTGACTGGCACCGGCACGCCTGTGGGATCCGAGGCGGTGGCGCCGGTGCCGAGGGCGTAGGTGCCCGGCGCCGCGCTGAGGTCGTAGGAGAAGGTGCAGGTGTAGAGGTCGCCTTCCGGAATCACCTCGTTGCCGAAGGGATCCGCGATCGCGACCCGCCAGATGCCGCTGCCCTGGGAGCTCTGGGCGAGCGACTTGTTGAAGGTCGTACCGGGGCCGATCGCGGGGTTGATCACGCAGACCGGGTTCGCATCGAGCAGCGACTGGTTGAAGAAGAGGTCGTTCGACGTGGCGCTGATCTGCACCAGCGGATCGATGAAGGAGAGGGTCGCCGTGACCCCTACGTCGGTGCCGGGGTCGCCGATCGCCGAGCCGAGCCCGATCGCGGCCTGCGCGCCGGCCACACAGCTGTCTCCGAAGCCCTCGTCGATGGCCCCGTTGCAGTTGTTGTCGACCCCGTCGCAGAGCTCGAGCGCACCCGGCAGGATCGCCGGATTGCCGTCGTTGCAGTCGCCGCCGCAGGTCGTGACGCCGTCGCCATCCGAGTCCACCGACACGCCCTCGTCGACCTGGCAGTCGCAGTCGTTGTCGAGGCCGTCGCAGATCTCCGGGGCGTACGGGTTCACCAGCGCGTTGGTGTCGTCACAGTCGGGCGGCGAGGTGCAGGCCGTCAGGCCGTCGCCGTCCAGGTCCACGCAGCCGAACTCGTCTGCACCGACGTCGACGACCGCCATCGCATTCGCCCTGCCGTCCTGCACGCGCGGCTGCTCGTCGATGTCCTCGCTCGGAATGCCCGTGGTCGTGCTGTCGCCGACGTCCACGAGCGGCGAGGAGGGATCGAGGTGGAGGTCGCCGGGACAGCCGCCCGCGACGAACAGCGGATCCGCCGAGAAGCCGTTGGCACCGGCGGAGCAGGTGCCGCTGAAGTCGAGCGGCACGTTGTTCCAGACGTTGTTGAAGTCGACGACCGAGGTGGCCGGGGCACCGCAGAAGATGCCCGCGCCCGCCTGGGAGTCGGCGACGATGTTGTTCGTGATCGTGCCGGTGCAGATCCCGAGGTAGATGCCGCCGCCGCCGATCGTCGCGGCGTTCTGCACCAGGGTGTTGTTGACGATCTCCAGGGAGCTCGAGCTCTCGCACCAGACGCCACCGCCGGCCGTCGTCGAGACGTTCGAGTCGAAGAAGTTGCTGGCCACGTTCGCAGGGGTGCCGCCGCTGCCGGGCACGTTGAGCAGGGCCACACCGCCACCACCGCTCCCCAGCGACATGTTCGAGCTGAATCGGTTGCCGCGCACCCGGATCGAGGCGCTCTCCATCAGCAGGCCGCCGCCGCCCTGGGCGGTGTTGCCGACGAACTCGTTGCCGACGACCAGCGCCGAGGACTCGAAGCCGTAGAAGCCACCGCCGCGGCCGCCCGCGTTCACGTTGGTCACGTTGCCGCTGAAGATGTTGTCCTTCAGAGTTGGCGTGCCGGTGTTGACCGCGACGCCACCGCCATGGGTGCCGGCCAGGTTGCCGTCGATCACATTGTCCTCGAGATCGCTGGTGGCCGCCTTGATGTAGACACCGCCGCCCTGCAGTCGCGACTGGTTGTTCTGGATCGTGTTGCGGCGCACGTCGATGGTCGTCGCCTCGAGGGCGATGCCACCACCGTTCTGGAGCGAGCGGTTGCCCGCGATCACGTTGTCCTCGATCGTGCCCGTGGCCGCGAAGACCTTGATCGCCCCTCCGTCGCCGGCGTTGAGGTTGGCGGTCAGCACGTTGTTCTGGATCGCCACCGAGGCGATGTTCACGTCGATGCCGCCGCCGCTTCCGGCGTTGCTGATCGTGAAGCCGTCCACCGTCTTCTTGCCGCCGCCGAGGCCCAGGGTCAGGGTCGGGGTGCTGCCGCCGCCCTGGATCGTCGTCACGCTCGGGCCGCTCGAGCTCTGCAGCGTGAAGCGCTTGCCGGTCAGGGTCAGGTTCTCGAGGTAGAGACCGGGCTCGACGATGATCGCCGCGCTGCTGCCGCTGGCGCAGTTGATGGCGTCCTGGATCGTCGGGTAGGGCTGGAAGATCGTCCCGCAGCTTCCGCAGGAGACCGGCGTCGGGCAGTTCGAGGTCGGATCCACATACAGGGAGTCGGGATCGCAGACGTCGCCGAGCCCGTCGTTGTCGGCGTTCAGCTGCGAGGGGTTGAACTGGAAGGGGCAGTTGTCCACCAGCCCGCAGATCTCGTCGCCGTCGATGTCGTTGTCGAAGTCACCCGGGCAGGCGTCGCAAGCGTCCGGCGTGCCATCGCCGTCCTGGTCGGCGGTGTCGAGCACGTTCGAGCAGCCGGCCAAGGCGTCACAGGTGTCGACCGTGCAGGGATCGCCGTCGTCGCAGTTGATCGGCGTGTGGACCTCGCCGAAGTTCGAGTCACAGGAGTCGGCGGTACAGACGCTGCCGTCGTCCACGTTCAGCGGGGAACCACCCGCGCAGCTTCCACCCTGGCAGGTGTCGCCGGTGGTGCAGGCGTCGCTGTCGAAGCACGGGAAGCCGTCGATCAGCGGTGAGGGCACGCAGGCGTCGGCTACGTCGTCACAGAGGCCGAAGTTGCACTGATCGCTCGCACTCGAGCAGTCGCGCGGCGTGCCGGCGATGCACACCTGGGTCACGCAGGTGTCGTTCTCGGTGCAGAAGAAGCCGTCGTCGCAGGCCCCACCGTCCGGGATCGGCGTGGCGAAGCACCCGGTGACCGAGTCGCAGGCATCGGTCGTGCAGGCCTGGCCGTCGTCACAGATGATCGGAGTGCCGGTGCAGGACCCGGTCAGACACTGGTCACCCGAGGTACAGGCATCGACGTCGGTGCACCCGGTGCCATCGGGCAGGTTCGGGTTGAAGCAGCCCGTGATCGGATCGCAGGAGTCGGTCGTGCAGAGGTTGCCGTCCGTGCAGTCCAGGAAGGTCAGACCCACGCACTGGCCCACCAGGCAGACGTCGCTGGGGGTACACACGCTGTTGTCGCTGCAGACCGTGCCGTCCTGGAAGTTGTTGAACTCGCAGGCGTCGTTGGTCTCGTTGCAGAAGCCGACCCGGCAGGAGGTGTCGAGGAAGGTGCAGTCGACCGGCGGGCCGCCGTTGCAGACACCGGCCGTACAGGTGTCGGTGCTGGTGCAGAACAGGTTGTCGTCGCAGCTGCTTCCGTCTGCGATCGGCACGTTCTGGCAGCCGAGGATCGCGTCGCAGCTGTCCGCGGTGCAGTCGTTGCCGTCGTCGCAGTTGAGGGTCGCACCCGTCTGGCAGACGCCGGCCTGGCAGAGCTCGGTGCCGTTGCAGAGATCGGCATCGAGGCAGCTCGTCCCGTCGGTCACGGCCACGTTCTGGCAGCCGAAGACCGCGTCACAGCTGTCGGCCGTACAGGGGTTGCCGTCGTCGCAGTTCACCGCGCCGCCGCCGCTGCAGATCCCGAGCTGACAGGTCTCGCCGCTGGTGCACGCGTCGCTGTCGTTGCAGATGGTGCCATCGGTCACGGCGACGTTCTGGCAGCCCAGGATCGCATCGCAGCTGTCTGCCGTGCAGGCGTTGCCATCGTCGCAGTTCAGCGGCAGGCCCGGCACGCAGACGCCGGTGTTGCAGATCTCGGTGCCGGTGCAGACGTCATTGTCCGAACAGGTGGTGCCGTTCGGCAGCGACACGTTGACGCAGCCGGTGACCGCGTCGCAGGCGTCCGCCGTGCACAGGTTGCCGTCGTCGCAGTTGAGCGGCGTCGAGCCGGTGCAGACACCGAGCTGGCAGCTGTCCACCGTGGTGCAGGTATTGCTGTCATCGCAGGTCGTGCCGTCGACGACCGGAGCATTCGCGCAACCCGTCACCGAGTCGCAGCTGTCGGCGGTGCAGGCGTTGCCGTCGTCGCAGTTCAGCGGCAGGCCCGGCAGGCAGATCCCGCTCTGGCACAGCTCGTTGCCGGTGCAGACGTCGCCGTCGGAGCAGCTGCTGCCGTCCGGAATCGCGAGGTTCTGGCAGCCGACCACCGCATCGCAGGAGTCCGCCGTGCAGAGGTTGCCATCGTCGCAGTTCAGCGCCGGGCCGCCCGAACAGGCACCCGCCTGACAGCTGTCGGCCGTGGAGCAGGCGTTGCTGTCGTCGCAGGTCGTGCCGTCCGTCACGGGGACGTTCTGGCAGCCGAGCACGAGGTCGCAGCTGTCCGCGGTGCACTCGTTGCCGTCGTCGCAGTTCGGACCCACGCCGCCGGTGCAGGCGCCCACCTGACACGTATCGCCGGTCGTACAGGCATTGCCGTCGTCGCAGCTCGTGCCGTCCGTCACGGCGACGTTCTGGCAGCCCAGGATCGCGTCGCAGCTGTCCGCCGTGCACTCGTTGCCGTCGTCGCAGTTGGGCGGAGCCCCGCCGGTGCAGGTGCCGGTCTGGCAGCTGTCGGCCGTGGTGCAGGCGCTGCCGTCGTCGCAGCTGGTGCCGTCCGCGACCGGGACGTTCTGGCAGCCGAGCACCGCGTCGCAGCTGTCTGCCGTACAGGCATTGCCGTCGTCACAGTTCGGGGCCGTGCCGGGCTGGCAGGCGCCCGCACCATCACAGGTCTCGGCCCCGTTGCAGACGGTCGCATCGTCGCAGGCCGTCCCCGCGCCCACGGGCACGTTCTGGCAGCCAAGCACTGCGTCGCAGCTGTCCGCCGTACAGGGATTGCCGTCGTCGCAGTTCGGGGCGGTGCCGGGCTGGCAGGCCCCGCCGCCGTCGCAGGTCTCGCCGCCATTGCAGAGCGTGGCGTCGTCACAGGCGGTCCCGGCCGCCACGGGCACGTTCTGGCAGCCGAGCACCAGGTCACAGCTGTCGGCGGTGCACGGGTTGCCGTCGTCGCAGTTCGGGCCGACGCCGCCGGTGCAGGCACCCGCCTGGCAGCTGTCACCCGTGCTGCAGGCGTCGCCGTCGTCACAGAGGGTCCCGTCGACGACCGCGACGTTCTGGCAGCCCGAGACCGCGTCGCAGCTGTCGGCCGTGCACTCGTTGCCGTCGTCACAAAGCAGCGGGTTGCCGCTCACGCAGGTGCCGCCGAGCTGGCAGGTCTCGTCGCCGTTGCAGACGTCGCCGTCGGCGCAGCTGGTGCCGTCGGCGACGGGCACGTTCTGACAGCCCAGGACCGCATCGCAGCTGTCGGCCGTGCAGGGGTTGCCGTCGTCGCAGTTCAGCGGGTTGCCGCTCACGCAGATCCCGCTCAGCTGGCAGGTCTCGGCGCCGTTGCAGACGTCGCCGTCGGCGCAGGTGGTGCCGTCCGGGAGGGTCGCGTTCTGGCAGCCGAGGACCGCGTCGCAGCTGTCGGCCGTGCACAGGTTGCCGTCGTCGCAGTTCGGGGGCGGGCCAGCCTGGCAGGCGCCGGCGCCGTCGCAGGTCTCCCCGCCGTTGCACAGATCGCCGTCGGCGCAGGCCGTGCCGGCCGAGAGCGGGACGTTCTGGCAGCCGAGGACTGCATCGCAGCTGTCCGCCGTGCAGACGTTGCCGTCGTCGCAGTTGGCGCCGGCCCCGACGCAGGCGCCCGCCTGGCAGGAATCGCCGCTCGTGCAGACCGTGCCGTCGTCACAGACCGTGCCGTTCGTCACGGGGTTGTTGACGCAGCCCGTGCTCGGATTGCAGCTGTCGGTGGTGCAGGTCTCGCCGTCGTTGCAGTTGGGGGGCGGACCACCCGAGCACGAGCCGGACTGGCAGGTGTCGGTGGTCGTGCAGAAGCTGCCGTCCTCGCAGGAGGTGCCGTTCGCGACCGGGATCGCGTCACAGATGTCGAGGGACTCGTTGCAGACGCCGAGGGTGCACTGGGTGGTCGAGCCCGAGCAGTCGATCGGGCCACCACCCTGGCAGGCACCGATCTGACAGGTCTCGCCGGTGGTGCAGAAGAGCCCATCCTCGCAGGAGGTGCCGTCTGCCACGGGCACGTTCTGGCAGCCCAGGATCGCGTCGCAGCTGTCGGCCGTGCAGGGATCGCCGTCGTCGCAGTTCAGCGGGGGACCGGCGCTGCAGGCGCCCGCCTGGCAGGACTCCGCACCGTTGCACAGGTCGGCATCGACGCAGCTGGTGCCGTCCGTCACCGGCACGTTCTGGCAGCCCAGGATCGCGTCGCAGCTGTCGGCCGTGCAGGGATTGCCGTCGTCACAGTTCGGCGCGGTGCCGGGCTGGCAGGTCGCCGCCGCGTCACAGGTCTCACCGCCGTTGCACAGATCGCCGTCCGCGCAGCTCGTTCCCGCCGCCACCGGCGTGTTCTGGCAGCCCAGCACGAGGTCGCAGCTGTCTGCCGTACACGGGTTGCCGTCGTCGCAGTTCGGACCCACGCCGCCGGTGCAGGCGCCCACCTGGCAGCTGTCGCCGGTCGTGCAGGAGTTGCCGTCGTCGCAGCTCGTTCCGTCCGCGACGGGCACGTTCTGGCAGCCGAGCACCGCATCGCAGCTGTCCGCGGTGCACTCGTTGCCGTCGTCACAGAGGAGCGGGTTGCCGCTCACGCAGGTGCCGCCGAGCTGGCAGGTCTCCGCACCGTTGCAGACGTCGCCGTCGGCGCAGCTCGTGCCATCGGCCACGGGCACGTTCTGGCAGCCCAGGACCGCGTCGCAGCTGTCGGCCGTGCACGGATTGCCGTCGTCGCAGTTCAGCGCCGTGCCGGGCTGGCAGGCGCCGCCCGCGTCACAGGTCTCGGCGCCGTTGCAGAGCGTCGCGTCGTCGCAGGCGGTTCCGGCGGCGACGGGCACGTTCTGGCAGCCCAGGACCGCGTCGCAGCTGTCGGCCGTGCACGGATTGCCGTCGTCGCAGTTCGGACCCACGCCGCCGGTGCAGGCCCCCACCTGGCAGCTGTCGCCGGTCGTGCAGGAGTTGCCGTCGTCGCAGCTCGTTCCGTCCGCGACGGGCACGTTCTGGCAGCCGAGCACCGCATCGCAGCTGTCCGCCGTGCACTCGTTGCTGTCGTCGCAGTCGAGCGGGTTGCCGCTCACGCAGATCCCGCTCAGCTGACAGGTCTCGTCACCGTTGCAGGCGTCGCCGTCCCCGCAGCTCGTGCCGTCCGCAACGGGCACGTTCTGACAGCCGAGCACCGCATCGCAGCTGTCGGCCGTGCAGAGGTTGCCGTCGTCGCAGTTCAGCGCGGTGCCGGGCTGACAGGCCCCGGCCGCGTCGCAGGTCTCGGCCCCGTTGCAGAGCGTCGCGTCGTCACACGCGGTTCCGGCCGCCACCGGCACGTTCTGGCAGCCGAGGATCGCGTCGCAGCTGTCCGCCGTGCACGGATTGCCGTCGTCGCAGTTCAGCGCCGTGCCGGCCTGACAGGTTCCACCGGCGTCGCAGGTCTCGGCGCCGTTGCAAAGGGTCGCGTCATCGCAGGCCGTCCCGGCCGCCACCGGAACACTCTGGCAGCCCAGGATCGCGTCGCAGCTGTCCGCCGTGCACGGGTTGCCGTCGTCGCAGTTCAGCGCCGTGCCGGCCTGACAAGTTCCGCCCGCGTCGCAGGTCTCGGCGCCGTTGCAGAGGGTCGCATCGTCGCAGGCCGTTCCGGCCGCCACCGGCGTGTTCTGGCAGCCCAGCACCAGGTCGCAGCTGTCTGCCGTACACGGGTTGCCGTCGTCGCAGTTCGGACCCACCCCGCCGGTGCAGGCGCCCACCTGGCAGCTGTCGCCGGTCGTGCAGGAGTTGCCGTCGTCGCACGTCGTCCCGTCCGCGACGGGCGCGTTCTGGCAGCCGAGCACCGCATCGCAGCTGTCGGCCGTGCACTCGTTGCCGTCGTCGCAGTTGATCGGGTTGCCACTCACGCAGATCCCGCTCAGCTGACAGGTCTCGGCACCGTTGCAGACGTCGCCGTCCCCACAGCTCGTGCCGTCGGCGAGGGGGACGTTCTGGCAGCCGAGCACCGCGTCGCAGCTGTCGGCCGTGCACGGATTGCCGTCATCGCAGTTCAGCGGCGCGCCGGAAGAGCACGCACCCGCCTGGCAGCTCTCGGCTCCGTTGCAGAGGTCGGCGTCGGCACAGCTCGTGCCGTTCGTCACCGGGACGTTCTGGCAGCCGAGCACCGCATCACAGCTGTCGGCTGTGCAGGGGTTGCTGTCGTCGCAGTTCGCTGCGGTCCCGGTACAGGCTCCTGTCTGGCAGCTGTCCGCCGAGGTGCACACGGACCCGTCGTCGCAGGCGGTCCCGTTGGCCACCGGGTTGTTCACACAGCCCGTGCTCGGATTGCAGCTGTCGCTGGTGCAGGTCTCGCCGTCATTGCAGTTGGGGGGCGAACCGCCCGAGCAGGAGCCCGACTGGCAGGTGTCGGCGGTCGTGCAGAAGCTGCCGTCCTCGCAGCTCGTCCCGTCGGCCACCGGAACGGCATCACAGAGGTCGGTCGCCTCGTTGCAGACGCCAAGGGTGCACTGGGTAGTCGCGCTCGAGCAGTCGATCGGGCCGCCGCCCTGGCAGGTGCCGGTCTGGCAGATGTCTCCGGAGGTGCAGAAGAGCCCGTCCTCGCAGGAGGTCCCATCCGCCACCACGACGTTCTGGCAGCCCAGGACCGCATCGCAGCTGTCGGCCGTGCACGGATTGCCGTCGTCGCAGTTCAGGGCCGTGCCGGTCTGGCAGGTGCCACCCGCGTCGCAGGTCTCGGCGCCGTTGCAGACCGTCGCGTCATCGCACGCGGTCCCGGCGGCCACCGGCACGTTCTGGCAGCCGAGCACTGCGTCACAGCTGTCCGCGGTGCAGGGATTGCCGTCGTCGCACGCGAGAGGCGTCCCCGCCTGGCAGGTGCCGCCCGCATCGCAGGTCTCGGCACCGTTGCAGAGGGTCGCGTCGTCACAGGCCGTCCCGGCCGCCACGGGCACGTTCTGGCAGCCGAGCACCGCATCGCAGCTGTCCGCGGTGCAGGGATTGCCGTCGTCGCACGCGAGCGGTGCGCCGGCCTGGCAGGTGCCCCCTGCATCGCAGGTCTCGGCGCCGTTGCAGACCGTGGCGTCGTCACAGGTCGTCCCGGCGGCGACCGGCACGTTCTGGCAACCCAGGACGGCGTCGCAGCTGTCCGCCGTACAGGGGTTGAGATCGTCACAGTCCACCGGGTTGCCGCTCACGCAGATCCCGCTCAGCTGACAAGTCTCGTCACCGTTGCAGACATCGCCGTCGGCGCAGCTCGTGCCATCCGCGAGGGGCACGTTTTGACAGCCGAGGACCGCATCGCAGCTGTCGGCGGTGCAGAGGTTGCCGTCGTCGCAGCTCAGCGCCGTGCCGGCCTGGCAGGTGCCGCCCGCGTCGCAGGTCTCGGCGCCGTTGCAGAGCGTCGCGTCGTCGCAGGCCGTTCCGGCCGCCACGGGCACGTTCTGGCAGCCCAGCACCGCATCGCAGCTGTCGGCCGTGCAGGGATTGCCGTCGTCGCAGTTCAGCGCCGTGCCGGCCTGGCAGGTACCGCCCGCATCGCAGGTCTCGGCGCCGTTGCAGAGCGTCGCATCGTCACAGGCCGTTCCGGCCGCCACCGGCACGTTCTGGCAGCCCAGCACCGCATCGCAGCTGTCGGCCGTGCACGGATTGCCGTCGTCGCAGTTCAGCGCCGTGCCGGCCTGGCAGACGCCGCCCGCATCGCAGGTCTCGGCACCGTTGCAGAGCGTCGCGTCGTCGCAGGCTGTTCCGGCCGCCACGGGCACGTTCTGGCAGCCCAGCACCGCATCGCAGCTGTCGGCCGTGCAGGGATTGCCGTCGTCGCAGTTCAGCGCCGTTCCGGCCTGGCAGACGCCGCCCGCATCGCAGGTCTCGGCCCCGTTGCAGAGGGTCGCATCGTCGCAGGCCGTTCCAGCCGCAACGGGGCTGTTCGTACAACCGACGGCGTCCGGCAGCCCGTTCGGCGTCGCACAGACGTCGGTCGTGCACAGATTGGCGTCGTCGCAGTGGCTGGCATCGATGCACGCCTGGGCCGGCTGGGACAAGGCGGCCGACATCAACAAGGCTGCGACCAGCACGAAGAGCCCGCTCAGGCCACGAGTGGCTCCGGGAGGGCGACGCGAATCGGACGAAGGCAACGTGGCAGTAGGCGCGGTGCGGAGCATGGATCCTTTCGGCGGCCCCACCCCCCTGGGGAGCCGTCGCAGCGTCGCCGGACTCTTCGAAGCAAGATCCGTGCGATCTGAGCCGATTGTGAACCCGTGTTCTAGAGAGCCCTGGGGCCCTCTCGCCCGGTTGGGACCCCCAAGGGGAACACGGCTGTCGATTCGAATTCCTCGAGTAGGAAATGTTTTTCCAGCACCCGAAGCCCCTCGCAGCTCAGACGCGGGAGTACTTCAAGATGCAGCGGATCGCGGAGACCCCGTCCTTCCAGCCGATCTTCTTGCCTTCTTCATAGGTCCGGCCCGAGTAGCTGATGGGCATCTCGAAGACCCGGATCCGGGGCATTGCAGCGACGCGAGCCGTCATCTCCGGCTCGATGCCGAACCGGTTCTCGGTCATCCGGGGAGCGATCTCCTGGATGACCTCGCGGCGGAAGAGCTTGTAGCCTGTTTCCATGTCGGTGAGGTTCAGATTCGTGAAAGCGTTGGACATGAGGGTGAGGAGCCTGTTGCCAAGGGAGTGCCAGAAGTAGAGCACCCGGTGACGCTCTCCCGTGAAACGGCTTCCATACACCACGTCCGCCTCGCCCTCGACGATCGGCTGCAACAAACGCATGTAATCCCGGGGGTTGTACTCGAGATCTGCGTCCTGGACGATCACGGCGTCGCCCGTGGCATGCATGAAACCGGTGCGCAGGTCCGCGCCCTTGCCTTGGTTCTGCTCGTGGCGGAACAGCTGGAGGTCGAACTCGTCCTTCAGCTGCTCGAGCAGGTTCCAGCTGCCGTCCTGGCTCGCATCGTCGACGACCACCAGCTCCGTGCGGAGCGGCACGGCCTTCACCCGCCGGAACACCTCCTCGACCGTCTTCTCCTCGTTGTAGACCGGTACCACGACCGTGAGCACGAAGTCCTTGGGGATCCGGTACAAACCGATCGACCGGGCGGCTGTCGGCCCGATCAGGGCTTCGATCTCGTCCAGCTGCGACTGGACCTGGTCCATGGTGTTGGAGGGCGCGGTGCGGGTCATGTTTGGAGCTCCACCTAGGGGGTCAGGGCCGAAGGACCGGGGGATCCCACCTGGAAGCCGGGCAGGAAGAGGTTGAAATCGCCGATGCCGACCGCGCCACTTCCATCCATGTCGGTGCCCGTGCCGCCGTCCACGGTGGACTGGAAGTCGGGCAGGAAGAGATTGAAGTCGCCGATCGAGCAGAAGCCGTCGTTGTCGAAGTCGCAGTCGCAGGCGTTGCCGATCCCGTCGCGGTCCGTGTCGGTCTGCGCCGGATCGAAGACGTCGATGCAGGCGTCGCAGGAATCGTCGAACCCATCGGTATCCGAGTCCGGACCGCCGGTGCAGATCGCGCACGGCAGGATCGTGGCATCCACCGCCACACTGGGCGCCGGGTTGAAGCTGCCGGCGGCCGTGCTGGGCGGCAGGCCGGGGCGCCGGTGCAGCAGGTCGTTCACGCCGCCCGCGGTCAGGGTGCCTGCGATCGTCACGAGCTGACCCCCGCGAAGGCGGTTGAAGGCCGCGGTGCCACCGTTGGCGATGCCGCTGGTGTTCAAGGTCGAGCCGGGGCCGATGTCGATCTCGCAGGCGTCGATGCGGATCGAGCCCCCGAGCGTGGCGCCGCCCCCTCCGCCCTGCGCCAGGATGTCGGCGCTGCTGGTCAGGGTGACGATGCCCTGGGGCGCGGAGATCAGGACGTCGCCGCCGTTGGTGCTGTTCACGCCGATCAGGTCGAGATTCGCGGAGAGGGTGACGTCCCGCCCCGCCCGGAGGTCGATCGATCCATCGCCGCCGGCGTCCGCCACGATGCGATTGCTGATCAGCAGGTCGTTGGTCGCCAGGATGTCGACGATGCCCGCGCCCGCCTCGTTGGTCGCACCCTTGGCCTCGAGCAGGCTTTCGATGCGGACGTCGCGACCGTCGATCTGGGCGAAGCCCCCGAAACCGAAGTCGCCTCGGCCGTTCAGGCGGACGCGCGCGGCGATCCGTACGTCCTGGTCGGCGCCCGGAACCAGCCCGGCGTCGAGCAGCAAGGTCCCGCCGTCGTCCCCGTCGAGGACCCCGCTTCCGCCGAGGGCGTCGATGTTGCCGAGCACGTCGATGGGCCCGCTGGTCACGACGTCGACCGTCCCTCCGACCCCCGCCAACCCGCCGCTGCTGAGATTCAGGTTGTCGAGAACGACCCGCCCGTCGGCGGTGACGTTGATGTCGCCCCCGTCCGCGTCGCCGCCCGACACGTCGATGTCCGTCAGCGACACGGTTCCGTTGGCCGCGATGTCGATCACCCCGCCGGCGGCCTGGAGGCCGCCCTGCGCATCGACATCGTCGAAGGTGACGTCGTTGGCGGTCGTGACCGAGAGGAAGCCCCCGTCCCCGCTCAGCAGGCAGACGTTCTGCCGGTTGAGGTTGATGCGGCCGCTCGCGACGACGTCGCCGCCCGCGCTGATCGTCAGGTCTCCCCCGCCGCACCCGGTCAGATCGACGGCCCCGGCTGCGGTCGTGCCCTGGATCAGCACGTCTCCGAGCGTCGTGATCTCGACGCTCCCTCCGAGGTCCGCCGAGCTCGCCGCTTGGCCGAGGATCCGCCCCGTCGAGGTCAGCTGGAAGCTGCCCGCTTCGATCTCCATGCTGTCGGGGCCGATGTCGAGCACGCCGTTCAACACCACAGCCGCGCTCCCGAAGTCGAGCAGGGAGAAGTTGGTGATGAGGTGGGTCCCGTTGATCACGCACGGGTCCCCGGTGCACAGGTCGCTGGCGACCGTGGCTTCACCCATCTGGGGGATCCCGATGGCGAGACCGAGGAGCAGAGGAATCGCCA
>JAJDAR010000083.1 GCA_029261775.1 Deltaproteobacteria bacterium
CGTTCGCGGTGTCCGAGAGGTGGGCCGTGCCCTTGTCGGCTGCGACGACGAGGTAGGCGTCGTCGCCGTCGAGCCGGTGGACGCCCTCGGGCGGCAGGACCGAGCCGTCCGGGGCGAGGTTGTCGGTGACGTCGAGCAGGCTTGCGATGAACACGCGGTACTGGACGTCGGCGTGGGCCCGCGCCTCCAGGGGGGAGAGCCCGGCGTCGCGCAGCACGAAGCCGCCCTTGGCGCCGACCGGCACGATGAGCCCGTTCTTGAGCATCTGCGTGCTCATCAGGCCGAGCACCTCGCGACGCAGGTCGTCCGGGCGATCGCTCCAGCGGAGCCCGCCGCGAGCCACCGGCCCCCCGCGCAGATGGATGCCGGCCAGCTGCGCCGAGTGGACGAAGATCTCGCGGTACGGGACGACCCCGGTCAGGCCAGGCACCTGCGCCGAATCGAGCTTGAGCACGATCCGGTGGGGCGACGTCGGGAGCGCGAAGAAGTTGCTCCGCAGCGTGGCCTCGACGAGCTCGAAGAAGCCCTGGAGCGCGCGGTCCTCGTTGAGCGCCGTGATCCGGTCGCGGTAGCGCTGGAAGTCCCCCGCGAGGCCTTCGCAGCGCTCGGCCCGCGCGCCCGGAGCCAGCCCCGGGTCGAGGCGGGCCTCGAAGTAGTGGACGAGCGCGCGCACGGCCAGTGGGTTCTGGAGCAGGACGCTTCGCAGGTAGGGCCGTGACAGGGTGCCCTGGATCTGGACGAAGTACTCGAGGTAGGCGCGCACGAGGTCGACCTGGCGCCAGTCGAGCCCCGCGCCGAGCACCAGGCCGTTGAGCGGATCGCTGAGCGTGCGGCCGGTGAGCGTCCCGGCGAGGGCCTCGGAGAGCCGCGGGGCGATGGCGTCGAGGTCCGCCTGGACCGCTCCGAGGGGGAGGATGCGCAGCGACTCCACCGCGACCGGCGCGCGACCTGCCGGCCTGACGCTGGCCAGCTGAGCGTCGACGACCTGGATGCCGAAGTGGTCGGCGACGGGGAGCACCTCGGAGAGCAGCGGCGGGGCGCGCAGGTACATGCGCAGCGTGGCGGACGCTCTCTCCGCTTCGCCGCTGTCGAACCAGAGCGAGAACTGCGGCACGCCTCCGCTCGCTTCCAGGCGCTCGATCGCCTCGACGTCACGCAGGGCATCCACCGGACGCGTGGTCGCGCGCAGTCCGTCGGGGAAGGCGCCTTCGTAGCGGGCCCCAAGGTCGGCCGCGCGCGACTCGTCGTACCGATGCCGCAGCGCTTCGAGCAGCTGATCCTCCCAGGGCGAGCAGATGCTCCGCAGCTGCTCCTCGAGGACGGACACATCGGGGTCGAGGTGCTGGCCTTCGGCGGAGGTGCAGAAGGCGTGGACGATGGCAGGGCCGTCTTCGACGAAGGAGACGCGGTCGTCGAGGTAGCTGGCGCCGGTCCGCCCCTGCAGGAGCGTCCGGATCTCCTCGCGCAGGTCTTCGCGATACTGCTCTCTCGGGATGAGGACCGCGGCGTAGAGCGATCGGCCGCTCGGGTGCACCCGCGTGACGAGCCGCACGCTGGGGGACGAGCTCGCCTCGACGAGCTCCTTCAAGAGCTCGCTGATCTCGCCGACCCCCGCGCCGACCAGCAGCTCGATCGGGGTCGAATCGAACGCGGCCACGATGGCCTTGTGCCGGTGGGAGTTCTCGGGGAGACCGAGCCGATCGATCACGCCCCGCAGGCGGTAGTTGAGCAGCGGGATCTGCGATCCCGGCGTGCGCAGCACCCGCTGCGTGAAGAGCCCGACGAGGATCGTCGCGCCGGTGCGCCGTCCCTGCTCGTCGTGCTCCTTGACGAGGATCCGGTCGAGCCGGCCCGGCCGATGGATGCGCGACTCCATGTGCGACTTGCTGATCAGGATGATCCTCGGGTCCTCGAGGTCTTCGCGGATCTCCTCGGGAATCGCCGCGCCTCGGCGGGGCTCGCGCAGGCGGCTCGTGGCGTCGTCCCTCCACATGCCGAGCCCGGTGCCGGGGACGATCTGTGCCTCCAGCGCGCCGGCCGAGCCCTCGACCCGGTAGCGGCGCATGCCGATCAGCACGAAGCGGCCCTCGACCAGCCAGTCGAGAAACTCCTGGATGCGCGAGACGCGCTCGCGCCCGCCCTCCAGGGCCGGCCCTGCCAGCTCGAGGTTCGCGGCGAGCGCGCGTACGGCCTGGATCATCAGCCCGTGGTCGGCCGTCACCTCGCCCACCCAGCCCATCACCTGTTCCGCTTCCCGGACGAGCGCGCGGCGGGCCTCCTCGTCCTCGAGACGCGGCACCGCTTCGATGGACACGTACGACTCGCGACCCTCCGCACCCGCGGGCGTTTGCACCGCTTGCATGCGGTGCTCGGCGTCGCGCTCGACGCGCAGCACAGGGTGGACGGTGAGGCGCTCCTGCAGGCCGTGCCGCCGAAGCACCAGCCGGAGGGTGTCCACGATGAAGGGACGGTCGTCCTGCAGCACCTCGAGGACCGAGCGACCCGGCCGGTCGGCCGGCGTGCGCACCCGGACCTTGAGCTCGCCCGGCGCACGCACCTCCATCCACTCGAACGCGTCGCGCGCCAACGCGGAGAGAGCGGGCTGCCCCCCGGCCCGATGGGAGGGCAGCCCCTCGAGCACCCGACCTGCGAGCTGGGCGAAGAGGTCCCGCCGCTCCTCGGGGAGACCCGCTGCCGCGTCGGCGATGACGGCGGCGACGTCTGAGGAGAGGGGGACCATGCTCCTGCGAGTCTAGGGGGATCCGGGCCGAAGGGCGCGGGAGGTTCGCAGGCAACCCCGGCCGACCGAAGGCGGCGACCGGCCGCGCCCCCGCCGCCCCGGCTCGACTACACTCGGCCGATGATCACCGACAGCCTCGAGATCGACCGGGCCCGCTTCGAAGCCGAGACGGGATGGGCGCTCAAGCCGGAAGGGGCCTGCAAGGGCTCCGTGTGCATCCCGCTGCCCGAGGAGCCGGGCGCCCGGGTGGACGTTGCTCGCCTGGCCGAGGCGATGGGCCTGCCGCTCGTCCACGACGCGGAGCACGGGCTCTGGGCCGTCGGGCCCGAGTCCCTCGGCGGCCGCGCCCTGACCACGGCCGAGGCGCCCGCGCTGGTGCTGCCCGATCTCGCGGGGAACTCCTTCGAGCTGGCCAGCCTGCGCGGCCAGAAGGTGCTCGTGTACGCATGGGCGCCCTATTGAGGCTGCTCCGGCGATCTGCCCGTGTGGCAGGCATTGCGCAACGAGCTGCATCCCCAGGGCCTGGAGCTCGTCACCGTCGGCCTCGACGCGCTCGGCGCGGAGGGCTGCCGCGCCTTCATCGAGGCGGCGGATCCGAACCACCCCTCGCTCATCGATCGGAACCACGACCTCGCACGGCTGTTCGGCGTCATCAACATTCCGTCGAGCATCTGGATCGACGAGGACGGCAGGATCGTGCGACCCGCCGAGCCCGCTCCGGCGCCGCCGACAGGGACCGCCCGGACGCCGATCCAGCTGCCCCCCGAGCTGCCCGAGCGCATGCACGCGATCATGGCCGAGGCGGCGAAGATCCCCAACGATGCCGAGGCCTATCACACCGCCCTGCGCGACTGGGTCGCGAACGGGGCGAAGAGCCGATACGCGCTGTCGCCGGAGCAGGTGATCGCGCGCTCACGACCGCGCGATCCCGACGTGGCGTTGGGCCACGCCCACTTCGAGCTGGCCACCCACCACGAGGCCCACGGCAACCACCAGGCGGCGATCCCCCACTACCGCGAGGCCCACCGACTCGTGCCCGACAGCTGGACCTTCCGCCGGCAGGCCTGGTCGCTCGAAGGCGACCCCGCTGCACCGCTCGGTCGCTTCTGGCAGGGCCCCGCACCCGA
>JAJDAR010000084.1 GCA_029261775.1 Deltaproteobacteria bacterium
AGATCGCGGTTCAGCCGGCGCAGTGGCAGGACCTGTTCCGGGGCCACGTCGTCGGCATCGCAGATGCGGAACCAGCCAAAGGGGAGGTGGGTGTAGAAGGGGAAGCGCTCGAGCGAGCTCATCTCGCTGGGGGGCAGCTCGCCCTGCCGGGCCAGGACCTGGAGGGGGGTCTGGCCCTCCATCACCCGGTCGGTGATCCGGTCCCCGGGGCCGCGGAGCTTGACCGGAGGCGGGTCGGGCATGGGTCGGTCCTCGTGGGGTGGGTCCTGTTCCCGAGCGAGAACCTATTCTAGAATCGATTCTCATTGGACGGCAAGACCCACGTCCGAGCCGTCATCGGGGGAATCGGGTGTCCTTCTCGCTCTCGGAGGAGCAGCAGGAGTTCCAGGCCACACTGCGGCGCTTCTTCGCTGCGGCCGCGCCTTCGGCCGAGATCCGGCGCCTCATGGAGACCGACCGCGGCCACGACCCCGCTGTCTGGAGGACCCTGACCGAAGAGCTGGGCCTCCCTGGCGTCGCGATCCCGGAGGCCTGTGGCGGGCAGGGCTTCTCCCTCGAGGCGCTGTGCCTCGCCGCCGAGGAGACCGGCCGCGCGCTCGCGCCGAGCCCCTTCTTCGGCTCCGCCATCCTGGCCGGCTGCGTGGTGGCCCAGGCGGCGCCCGCCGAGGGACACGCGCTGCTCTCGGCGATCGCCGGCGGAGAGGTCGTCGCGCTGGCCCTGGCCGAGCGCGACTTCGATCTCGATGGGCTGGCGCTTCAAGTGGTGGAGCGCAGCGGGGACGAAGCCAGTCTGACCGGGACGAAGCGCTTCGTCGTCGATGGCAGCTCGGCGCAACGGCTGGTGGTGGTCGCCCCGGTTGCTGGCGGAATCGATCTCTTCGAGGTCCAGGCGTCGGCCGCCGGTGTGGAGCGACGCACCCTGCAGACCCTGGATCGCACGCGCAAGCTGGCCGACGTCCACTTCCGCGGCGCGCCCGCCCGCCGGCTCGCCCGCGATGCACGGCCAGGGGTGGAGCGGGGCCTGGCCGAGGCGAACCTCGCGCTCTGTGCCGAGAGCGTAGGCGGCTTCGGCCGGGTGATCGAGTCGGCCATCGCCTACGCGCGCGAACGCCGTCAGTTCGGTCGCGCCATCGGCTCCTTCCAGGCTGTGAAGCACAAGCTCGCGGACCTCTGGATCCTGTTCGAGGGCGCGCGAACCGCGACCCGCGAAGCGGTACTCGCCCAGGTCGCCGACCTCGCGGACGCCGCGGTCCTCGTGCACGCCGCGCGCGCCTACGTCGCCGACGCCTACGTCCAGGCTGCCTTCGACAACATCCAGGTGCACGGCGGGGTCGGCTTCACCTGGGAGATGGACGCCCACCTCTATCTGCGCCGAGCGCAGGGGGCTGCCAGGCTGCTCGGAGACGCCGGCTACCACCGTGAGCAGGTCGCCCGTTGGCTCGGGGCGCGTGCGGCATGAAGAGCGCCACCCACACTCTCCGCCGGCAGCTCACGCCCAGCCAGCAGGCGCGCCGCCAGCGCATCGTCGAGGCCGCGACCGCCCTGGCCGCGGAGGGAGGTTACGAAGCCGTCCTGATGAAGGATGTGGCCGCTCGGGCCGACACATCGCTCGGCACCGTCTACCGCTACTTCTCCTCCAAGGATCACCTGCTCGCGGCGGCGCTCGAGAGCTGGGGGCGAGTGCTCTCGGCCAGGCTGCGGGCGACGCCGCCGCGCGGTGATACGGCCGCGGCCCGCGTGGCCGCGGTCTTCCGGCGCATGGCGCGGGGCGTTGCGGCGCAACCGGAGCTCGGTGTGGCGCTCACGCGGGCGCTGCTCTCGTCGGACCCCAGCGCCTACGAGAACCGCGCCGGTCTGACTGCGATGATGTCCGATTGGATCGAGCTGGCACTGGGGGAGACACAGGTTGCCGACCGCGCCGGCGTGATCGCCGTGCTCCAGCACGTGAGCTTCTCGTCGATGGTGGCGCTCGCGAACGGCCAGCAACGCCCTGCGGACGTGGGCCGCGAGCTGGAGCGCGCCGCCCGCCTGCTGCTCGGTCGGTCCGAAGGAACCCGCCATGCGACGTGAAGACACGAAGGAGGAGGCCGCCTTCCGCGCCGAGGTTCGCGCCTGGCTGGAGGCGCATGCGCCGCTGATCGGCGAGGGCTGGGCCCGCGCCGGACACGCCCACACTCCGGCCGCCGAGCAGGCGTGGTTCGATCGCTGCCGGGCGTGGCAGCAGACCTTGTACGACGCAGGCTGGGGGGCGATCACCCTCCCGGAGGCCTACGGCGGGCGCGGCGGCGGGCCGGCGCAGCAGCTGATCTTCGACGAGGAGGCCGCGAGCTTCGACGTCACGACCGGCTTCCTCAGCTCCAGCATCGACCTGATCGCGCCGGCGCTGCTCGCCTACGGGACCGAGGCCCAGAAGGAGCGCTTCCTGCGACCGCTGCTGCGCGCCGACGAGACCTGGTGCCAGCTCTTCAGCGAGCCCGACGCCGGTTCCGATCTCGCGGCGCTGCGCTGCCGCGGCGAGCTCTCGGAGGAGGGCTGGCGGGTGAACGGGCAGAAGCTCTGGACCACGAGTGCGCAGCACTGCGAGTGGGGGTTCCTGCTCGTCCGCTCCGATCCCGACGTCCCCAAGCATGCGGGCATCAGCTTCCTGCTCGTCGACATGAGGACTCCGGGCATCGAGGTGCGCCCGCTGCCCACGATCACCGGCGGGCGCCACTTCAACGAGGTCTTCTTCACCGATGTGCGGGTGCCCGCAGAGAACGTGGTGAACGGTCCCGGCGGTGGTTGGCCGGTGGCGCGGCTCGTGCTGATGCACGAGTCGGTCTCGATCGGCACGAGCCACCTGCGAAACGATGGGGCTGAGGCTCTTGTGGAGCTGGCGATCCGGCGCGGACGCTACGAGGATCCGCTGCTGCGCCAGGCCCTGGCCCGCACGTGGATCGAGGAGCGGGTGCTGGGTTGGCTCGGCGACCGCATCCGCGACTCGGTGCTCGACGGTGCGCCGCCCGACGTCGACGGTTCGGTGGTGAAGGTGCTCTGGGCCGAGAGCCGGGCGCGCAAGAGCGATGTGGCGTTGGACCTGCTGGGGGCCGAAGCGATGCTCGAAGGGGAAGACGCCCAAGGGCGCGGCTATTGGCAGAACTACATGCTGGACCGGTACATGGGAACCATCGGCGGAGGCACCGTCGAGGTGCACCGCAATGGCATCGGCGAGCGCGTGCTCGGGCTGCCGCGCGAGGCGCGCCCCGATCGCGAGGTCGCCTTCCGCGAGCTCAAGGGCGGCGTTTCCGACTGACGGGCCGCCGCGATAGCATCCGCTCCCCCGCTCCCCCGCTCCCCCGCTCCCGTGAAGGAGAAGCCGTGCCCGATGCCCTCGTCGAACGCGAAGGTCACTCGCTGGTCATCACGATGAACCGCCCCGAGCGCTACAACGCGTTGTCGGGAGAGATGCTGATCCGGATGTACGATGCCTACGAAGAGGCGTCCAACGACCCGGACATCCGAACCATCATCGTGACGGGCGCAGAAGGGAACTTCTGCTCCGGTGCCGACCTGAAGGCGATGTCCGGCGACTCCGGCGCGTCAGAAGGGGAGATCGACGTCAAGGCCCGCATGGCCGCCGATCCCGACATCGTCTATAAGGCGCTGTTCCGGCACTACCGACCCACCAAGCCCATCATCGCAGCCGTCGAAGGCGTCGCGATCGCTGGCGGGACCGAGCTGCTGCAGGCCATGGAGATCCGCGTCGCGGGCGAGAGCGCGCGCTTCGGGGTCTCCGAGGCGCGCTGGTCCCTCTACCCGATGGGCGGCTCGGCCGTGCGACTGCCGCGCCAGATCCCGTACACGCAGGCCGCGGAGATCCTGCTCACCGGCAAGCATCTGAAGGCGCGCGAGGCCCTCGAGATCGGTCTGATCGGGCACGTTGTTCCCGACGGCCAGGCCCTGGCCAAGGCCCGCGAGATCGCGGAGGTGATCAACGCGAACGGCCCGCTGGCGACCGCGGCGATCACCCGCACCCTGCACGAGTGCGACGGCATGGAGCTCGACGACGCCCTGCGCCACGAGTGGTCCTACGGCCAGGCCGTCTTCGCCAGCGAAGACGCCAAGGAGGGCCCGCTCGCCTTCGCCCAGAAACGCAAGCCCGACTTCAAGGGCCGCTGATCCGACCGAACCAGCGCCCCACCTCCCTCGCCATCCGACCGCCCGCGAACAACTCAAGAAAAAGGCCCGGCACTTTCGTCAAGTCGGGAGTTGACTGAGAGACCCGACCCCTTTGTCAACGGGTGGTGGGGTAGCCGATGGTCTTGGTCTGGAGATATTCGCGGAAGCCTTCGATGCCGTGTTCGCGGCCGAGGCCGCTCTCCTTGTAGCCTCCGAAGGGCGAGTCGGGTGCGAACCACATGCCGCCGTTCACGCTGAGGGTGCCGGTGCGGATGCGGCGGGCCACGTTCATCGCGCGCTCGAGGGAGCCGCTCTGGACCGAGCCGGACAGGCCGTAGCGGGAGTTGTTGGCGATGCGCACAGCGTCGTCGTCGTCGTCGAAAGGAATCACCGCGAGGACGGGCCCGAAGATCTCCTCCTGCGCGATGGTCGAGTCCGGGTCGACGTCCACGAACAGTGTGGGCTCGACGAAGTAGCCCTTCTCGAGGTGGCTCGGGCGGCCGCCCCCGACCAGGCAGCGCGCGCCCTCCTGCTTGCCCTTCTCGATGTACGCGAGCACCCGGTCGCGCTGCTTCGCGCTGATCTGCGGGCCCTGGCTGTTCGCGATGTCCGTGGGATCGCCGTAGGCGACGTTCCGGAAGGCTTCCTCGAGCCGGGCCACGCCCTCGTCGTACTTCGACCGGGGCAGCAGCATGCGGGTCGGAATCGCGCAGCCCTGCCCGCCGTGGATGCAGATGCTGGCTCCGCTCGGCCCCGCGATCTGCTCGATGTTCGAGTCGTCGAGGAAGATCTGCGCGGACTTGCCGCCGAGCTCGAGGAACACCCGCTTCAGGGTCGGCGCGCAGCGCACCATGATGTGCTTGCCGATCTGCGTCGAGCCGGTGAAGCTGATCAGGTCCACCCGCGGATCCCCGGTCAGCAGGTCTCCGACCTCGGCCGGATCCTCCGACGTGACGACGTTGATCACGCCCGGCGGCAGATCGGTCTCCTCGGCGATCAGCTTGCCCAGGTAGGTGCCGCTCCACGGCGTGTCCGGGGCGACCTTCAGCACGGCCGTGCAACCCGCCATCAGCGCCGGCACGAGCTTGGACAGGTTCAGCATGAAGGGGAAGTTCCAGGGAGTGATCAACCCCGCAACGCCGGTGGCCTCGTGCAGCACCCTCCGGTTGCTCTTCATCCCGAAGAACTCGTGCACGCCGAGCTCGCGCTCCCACTCGAACTTCTCCGCGCACTCGATGTCCCACAGCATGTCCTGGATGCAGGAGTCCTGCTGGACGGCGTAGGTGAGCTGGAGGGGCGCGCCGGCCTCGGCGATGATCTGGGGGCGAAGGTCCTCCTTGTGCCGCACGAGAGCCTCGTGCAGCTGACGCATCCCACGCGAGCGCGCCTCGAGATCGGTGGACCACTTCGTCTCGTCGAAGGCCCTGCGCGCCGCGGCGATCGCGCGATCCATGTCCCCGACCGTGGCGTCCGCCACCTGGCCGATCACCTCCTCCGTCGCGGGATTCACGTTGGCGTAGGTGCGACCCCCCTCGGCCTCGACGAGCTGGCCGTCGATCAGCATCCGGCCCTCGGCCGCCTCCAGTCCGGGCATGGGAACTCCTCTGCGGCGTCGCGCCGCGCGCCTACTCCTCGACGAACTGCTGCTCGGCCTCTCCGGTCAGCACGTTCTTCAGGATCTTGCCCACGGCGTTGCGGGGCATGGGTTCGCGGCGGATCTCGATCTGGCTCGGCACCTTGAACGGGGCGAGGGTCTCCGCGCAGAAGGAGCGCAGCGCCTCGACGTCGGGATCGGTACCCGGGACGGGCACCACGATCGCCTTGACCTCCTGGCCGAGCTCCGGGTGGTCGACGCCGACCACGGCCACCTCTGCGACCTGGGGATGACCGTCGAGCCGGTTCTCGATCTCGACGGGATAGATGTTCTCGCCCGCGCGCAGGATCAGGTCCCGGGCACGCGAGTTGATGTACAGGCGCCCGCCCTCGAAGCGGCCGATGTCGCCCGTCGCGAGCCAACGACCCGGAAGGAGCGTCTTCGCGGTCGCCTCCGGGTTCCGCCAGTACTCGAGGATGGTGTAGGCGCTGCGCACGAAGATCTCGCCCTCCTGCCCTTCGGGCAGCAGGTCTCCCTGCGCGTCGCGGATCTCGACCTGCATCGTCGGCGCCGGTTCGCCCACCGACGTCGGGTGGGCCTCGAACTCGTCGCCGGTGATCTGTGCGACCACGGCGACGGTCTCGCTCGAGCCGTAGCCCATGCCCAGATTCCCCGACGCCGAAGGGAAGGCGCCGCGCGCCTTCGCCTGCACGTCCTCGCTGGCCGGAGCCCCGCCAAAGCCCGTGTTCTGCATCGAGGACAGGTCGCGCTTCGCGAGGTCGGGGTGCTCGACCACGCGGTGCAGCATCGAGCCGAAGGGCGTCCACTGGGTGACCTTCTCCTCCTCGATCAGCCGCAGCACGTCCCCGGCATCGAAGCGTCCCTCGCGGAACACGAGCTTGCCGCCGGTGACCGCGTTCATCACGCAGACCGCGTACAGGCCCGAGAGGTGGAAGAGCGGCGCGGTGGTCAGCGCGCACTGCTGAGGCGCGTCGGGACCGGGGATGCGACCGGACGAGACGGCCATGATCGCGCCGCGCGCGATCTGCTGGCTGGTGAAGCCGACGACCCCGCGGTGGGAGGCGACGGCTCCCTTGGGGCGACCGGTGGTGCCGCTCGTGAACAGGATGACAGCCGGGTCGTCCTCGGCGATCTCCGTCTCCGGCAGATCGGCGGACGGAGCATGCCGCTCCAGGGCGTCGAATCCGCTCTCGATCTCGACCACGGGGACACCCGGGTTCGCTCCGCCGAGCCGCTCGAGGCGCCGCGCATCTCCGATCAGGAGCTTGGGCTCGGAGAGGCCCACGCCGTACTCGATCTCATCGCGGGTCCACCAGCCGTTCAGCGCCGAGACGATGCCGCCGAGGCTGACGGTGGCCCAGAACGCGATCACCCACTCGGGGCCGTTGGCGGCCAGGATCGCGACCCGGTCGCCCTTGCCGACGCCGTGGAGCTCGGCCAGGGCCCGAGCCGTGCTCGCGACCCGTGCGCGCGTGTCCTCGAAACGGAGCCTCCGCGGCCCCATCACGAGATACTCCTTGCCGTCGTGGCGAGCGGTGCCTTGCAGGAGCTCGCGCAGCGAGCGCGCACGGTTCTTGAACACCGGCAGCTTCTCTCCGAGCACCTCCTCCTCGGTGATCTCGAAGGGGGCTCCGGGGCCGGTCAGCTGCGCGCGAACTTCGTCGATGGAAGGCATGGGCGGCGATTCTATCTCAGGCCTGCGAGCCCGGTGACGGGCCACCCAGCTCGCGGGTGAGCGTGTCGGTCAGGAGCGAGAGCTCCAGGGCGGGTGGCTCGGCGGCCGAGCCGGCCAGCGCCTGGGTGGTCGCCAGTCCGGAGAGAACGGCGAGGGCGTAGCGTTCGAGGAGCCGGCGCTTCGGGACCGGGGCCTCCGGGAAGAGCCGGCCGAACAGGTCGTCCCACAGCCTCAGCATCTGGACCTGGAGGGTCGGACCCTGCTGCTCGCTCTCGTCGGGCAGGTAGTGCAGCAGGATCTCGAAGGTCGACCGGTAGTGATCGCTGCCGAAATGCTCCCAGGCGGCAGCGACGAACCGTGCGACCCGATCCTGCAGGGGCTCGCCGGCTCCGGGCTCCTGGATCAGATCGGAGAAGCGACGAAAGCTGTCCTCGAGAACCGCCAGCAGGATGCCGTCCTTGCCGCCGAAGTGGTGCTGGACGGCGCCCCAGGTCACGCCAGCGCGGCGGGCGATCTCGGCCGCCGTGGTCCGCTGGAAGCCCACCTCCGCGATGCTCTCGACCACCGCGGCCAGGATCCTCGCGCGGGTGGTGGCGCGGCGCTCGGCCTGGCTGCGGCGCGGTCGGGCGCTGCGCGGCAGGGCCAGTCGGGCTCCGGAAGTCGCCATGGCTGCACGCTACGCCGTATTTACATTGCACACAATAGGTAAATGGCATAGCGTCCCGCCCGAGGTATCCGGTGGTCGAGTTCAGCCCCTTCGCGTACGCCTTCCACGAAGACCCCTACCCCATCTACGAGTCGCTGCGCCGCGAGGCCCCCGTCTACCGCAACGCCGAGCTCGGCTTTTGCGCCCTCGCCCGGCACGACGACGTGCTCGCCGCCTTCAAGGACTGGGAGACCTACTCGAACAAGGGCGGAGTGGCCCTCGAGCAACTCGCCGCCGCGGACGGGGACGTCACGCCCTTCCTCTCGATGCTGGGCATGGACCCGCCCCGACACGACGCGATCCGGGCGATCGTGTCGCGTGCCTTCACCCCGCGGCGCGTGACACGGATGGAGCCGCGCATCCGCGAGCTGGCCCATCACTACCTCGATCGCATGGCGCCGAAGGGCCAGGCAGACTTCGTCGCCGACTTTGCCGGCAAGCTGCCGATGGACGTGGTCAGCGAGATGCTCGGCGTGCCCTCCGCCGACCGCGACGAGCTCCGCACCTGGGCGGATCTCGTGCTGCACCGTGAGGAGGGCGTCGAAGGCCTGCCAGCGGGCGCCATGCAGGCGGCCGGCAAGCTCTATGCCTACTACGTCGAGCTCGTCGCGGACCGCCGCAAGCGCCCGGGCGAGGATCTCGTCTCCGCGCTGCTCGTCGCCGAGGTGGAGGGCGAACGGCTGCAGGACCCCGACGTCATCGGTTTCCTCTTCCTGATGATCGTCGCCGGCAACGAGACGACCACCAAGCTGCTCGCGAACGCGCTCTACTGGGCCCAGCAGAACCCCGCGCAGCGCGACAAGGTGCGGCACGACCCCGCCGCCATCCCGGGCTGGATCGAGGAGACCCTCCGCTACGACAACTCGACCCAGCTGCTGGCGCGCACCGTCACCCGCGATCACGAGCTGCGCGGCGAGAAGCTACGTGAGGGCGAGAAGGTGCTGCTGCTCGTCGGCTCGGCCAACCGCGACGAAGAGGTCTGGGAGCGCCCGACGGAGTACGACATCGAGCGGGACACCAGCCAGAGCCTGGCCTTCGGCCGCGGCACGCACTTCTGCCTCGGTGCCTCCCTCGCGCGCCTCGAGGCCCGCGTCTCCCTCGAGGAGCTGCGCCTGCGGATCCCCGAGCCCGAGATCCGCGAGGAAGGCCTCGCACGCGTCCACTCGACCAACGTGCGCGGCTTCGCCGCCATGCCGATCGAGTTCCCGACCGCCTAGCCGCCGAGCGGCCCACGCCAGGCTTCCTCGCTAGCATGCCTTGCCCGTTTCGAGGAGGCCGTCATGGAGATCGCTGGGAACGTTGCCGTCGTGGTCGGAGGTGCGTCCGGCATGGCCCGCGCGACGGCCGAGGCCCTGGCCGGCATGGGAGGGAAGGTGGCGATCCTGGATCTTCCGTCCTCGGCGGGAGAAGCCGTGGCTGCGGAGATCGGAAAGGGCACGACCTTCCATCCCTGCGATGTCACCGATTTCGAAGGCACCGAGCAGGCTCTTGCCCAGGCCGTGGAGGCTCACGGCGCCCTCCACTTCGCAGTCAACACCGCCGGGGGCGGTGCGGCCCGGCGCACCTTGACCAAGGAAGGCCCCCACCCTCTCGACGAGTTCCGGCGCGTGATCGACCTGAACCTGGTGGGGACCTTCAACCTGAACCGCCTGCAGGCGCATCACATGAGCCGTAATGAGCCCGACGAGGCGGGGGAGCGCGGCGCCATCGTCAACACCGCGTCGATCGCGGCCTTCGAGGGGCAGATCGGTCAGGTGGCCTACACGGCTGCCAAGGCCGGCATCGCGGGCATGAGCCTGACGATGGCCCGGGATCTCGGGTCCCTCGGAATCCGGGTGAACGCGATCGCGCCGAGCCTCTTCGCGACCGGCATCACCCAGGGCATACCCGAGGAGTTCGAGGCCCGGCTCACCAAGGACGCCGCCTTCCCCAAGCGCATGGGCCGCCCCCACGAGTACGCACGGCTGGCGGTCGCGATCCTCGAGAACCCGATGCTGAACGGCGGTACGATCCGTCTCGACGGTGGGCAGCGCTTCGCGCCCAAGTAGTCGGGGGAAGCATGCAGCGACCGATTGGAGTCCTCGTCTTGATGCTCGTGCTGGCGGGCTGGCCGGGTTGCGCGCGTGGCGTCGAGCCCGCGCCGGCCGAGCGCTCCCGGTCCCCGTTCCACACGACACCGGCCGAGGTGGCGATGGATGAGCCCTGTCGCTTCCTGGGCACCTTCCACAAGGAGTCCCGTCGTCGGGTGGAGTCCCTCGCCCAGTGCCACGCCATCGACGAGGTCCAGTGGTCCTGCCTCACCCGGGCGCTCAAGGCCGTCGACCGAACCTACACGGCCCGCTGCAAGGAGACCGCGGTGACCTTCGCGACGATCGAACGTTCGCAACGGGCTCGCTACGCCGAGTGCTTCGCAGAGCCCGATGCGGCCCCTATCTCGTGTGGTCTGCTCACGGGCGGAGACGAGTGCCTGCTGGCCCTCTGTCTTCCCGAAGCGCCGCGGCCTGCTGCGGCTTCGCCCCTTCCCCCGATAAAGGAGGCTCCATGAGACGGATCGTTTCCTGGCAGCTCCTGCTCGTGTTGCTGCTCGCGACGCCGGCCTTCGCCGAGCCCCGCTGTGCGAACGGCCGATCCAAGGATGCGGCGATGTGGCTATCGATCGCCCACCCCGGGCTCGGGGAGTGGTACCTCAAGGGCTGGGGCGCGTTCCGCCGCATGCCCCAGCGCAAGTTCTGGTACGGCTTCGTCCCGCTCTTCGGCTGGCCGGGCTACCTGCAGGTGAAGAGCGCCCGCGACGCCTGGAAGTGCCGGACCCACGACAGGCTCTTCGACTAGGGCGAGCTCGCCGGCCTCAGATCATCGGAGAGGTCAGCTCGAGCCCGAGCAACGCCCGCCCGGCCTGCTCCAGCGTCAGGTCGGGATCGAAGGCGACGTGGCAGCCCATCACCTCGGCGTCGCGTCGGGCGCGCTGCAGCGGGTCGGAGAGCGCGTGGGCGGTCGCCCCGCTGGCGGCGCACACGTCGCCGATCACGCGACGGCTCTGCTGCATGACGATTCCCAGGCGGGCCTGCATCTGGGCGCGCTGCGCCGGCACGGCCGCGTCGCGTAGGACGCAGAGCTCGCGCACGGTGTCGCGCAGCAGGAGCTCGGCCTGGTCCACTTCGATCGAGAGCCGGGCCAGCCGCATCTGCTGGGACGGAAGCTCCGCCTGGCTCGGTCCCATCCCGAGGCGGTGGCGGCCGGGCAGTCGCTCCGCGAACTCGCGCACGACCGCACGGGCCCGACCCAGGGCCGGCATCGACGCGGCGGTGCAGAGCAACGGGATCATCGGCGTCCGGTACAGCGGGCTCGCGTGCAGCTCGGAGCCGGGCGTCGCCCCGCGGTTCATCGCGAGGATCGAGAGCGAGCGCTCCTCCGGGACGAAGCACTCCTCGATCACGACGTCGTGACTGCCGGTGCCCGCCATGCCGTCGACGTGCCAGGTGTCCTCGACGGTCACGTCCTCCCGGGGCACGGCGAAGAAGCGCGGCTCGATGCCGGTCTCCGGGTCGTGGAGGAGTCCGCCGGCGATGATCCAGCTCGCGTGCCAGACGCCGGTCGCGAACGGCCAGCGACCCTTCAGGATCACACCCCCCGGAGCGGGGGTCGCCGTGCCGGTCGGTGAGATCATGCCCGGCGCCAGCACATAGCTGCGGTCGCGGTAGAGCTCCTTCTGGAAGCGCTCCGGGAAGGAGCAGAGCATCCAGTTGTGCTCGATCAGGAAGGAGGTGACCCAGGCCAGGGAGGCATCGCCTTCCGCCAGGGCGAGCACGACGTCGACGAAGGTGTCCATGTCGAGCTCGAAGCCGCCGTAGCAGCGCGGCACCATGAGCTTGAAGAGCTCGGCTTCCTCGAGCGCGTGCATCACCTCATCGGTCGGGTGCCGCAGCTCTTCGGAAGCGCGCGCGTGCTCGGCCAGGACGGGAGCCAGAGAGCGCGCGCGTCCGGTCAGCTCGGGTCCGATGTCGCTCATGGATCCTCCGCGGCGCGAGCTTACCCCGGAGCCGCGCTCCTCCGCCCACCCGGGCAGCGTGATATCGTCTGCGGCCCGGTCGGTGCATGAGCGGCGGTCGGAACCAGCGGGAGTCCCGATGAAGGCCGATCCGAACGACCGCGCCTCCCTCTCCGAGCGCTGGCAACGCGGCTTCGACTGGCTCGAGCGAGAGCTCGGCGGACGCATCGTCCGCTTCGAGCGCCAGCCGCGCTGGCGTCCGGCCTTCGATCTCGATCTCGAGCGGGACGGGCAGCTGCTGCCCCTCTACTGGCGGGGGGATCGCGGAACCGACGAAGGCATCAACAAGGTCTACACGCTCGAACGGGAAGCCCGCATCCTGCAGGTGCTCGAGGAGCAAGGCCTGCTGGTTCCGCACGTCCACGCCTTCTGCACCGACCCGCTCGGGATCGTGATGGACCGCGTCCCGGGGCGGGCGAATCTCGCGCTCTGCGAGGACGAAGCCGAGCGGCGCGCGGCCCGCGACCACTACATCGAGCTGCTCGTGCAGATGCACGCCGCGGATCCCGCGGCCTTCGAGCGGGTGGGTCTGGAACGTCCCTCCGGTGCTCACGCCCTCGGGCTCGCGGACTTCCCGATCTGGGAGGCGAGCTACCGGAAGTGCAAGCGGCGGCCGGAGCCCTTCGTCGAGTTCGGCGCGCGCTGGGTCCACCGGAACGTGCCCGCGGATCGCGACGAGGTCACCTTCGTCGCAGGAGACACGGGTCAGTTCCTCTACCAGGGCGGCCGGGTCACCGCGCTGATCGACCTCGAGCTGGCCTTCCTGGGCGATCCTGCGGCGGATCTCGGCGGCCTGCGCAGCCGCGACCTGTCGGAGCCGCTGGGCGACCTCTCCGAGGCCATCCGTCTGTACTCGCGGCTCTCGGGTCGCCCGATCGACCTCGCCGCGATCCACTTCCACACCGTGCGCTTCCTGCTCTGCACGCCGATGGCGACGGCGCACTTCGTGGCGGATCCCCAGCCCGGGCTCGATGTCGCGCAGTACACCTGCTGGTGCGTCGCCTACGCCCAGGCCACGCTCGAAGCGATCGCGGAGGCGATGGACGTCGCGCTCGAAGCCCCCGATCTGCCGGAGCCGACCCCTGGTCGCCTGGCCCCCGCGACGCAGGCGCTCGTTGCCGGCCTCGAGGCGGCAAAGACGGCCGCCTCCGGCGATTCGTATGCGGCCTACCAGGCCGAGTCGAACCTGCGCCTCGCCCAGGCGATGGACAGCCAGGAGCGCTTCGGTCCCGCGCTCGAAGCCGACGATCTCGCGGAGGTCGGGGCCGTGGTCGGAAGGGAGTTCTCCGTCTGGAGCGAGGCGGATGCCGCTCTCGAAGCGCTCGTGCGCGAGGCACCGGCCGAGCGCACCGAGGAGCTGCTGCACCTCTTCTACCGGCGCGTTCTTCGCCAGCGCGCCATCTGGCAGCCCGCGCTGCGGGAGCTGGCCGCGGTGCGTCTGCCGCGCCTGGACCTGCACCCGTGAGCGCGGTGCTCGTGACCGGTGGAGGCGGGGGCATGGGGCGCGCGTGTGCCCAGGCACTCGCGGGTCTCGCTCCCGATGCCGAGCTGATCCTGTGCGACGTCTCCGGTGCGGCGTTGGAGCAGGCGCAGAAGGAGCTGGCCGAAGCATCGATCGCCGCCACCTTGGTGGCGGCGGACCTGCTCGACGACGCCGCCGTCCGCGATCTGGGCAAGCGCGTCGCTCGCGCGGGCGGCTTGCGCGCGCTGGCGCACACGGCGGGTCTCTCGCCCACGGACCGCGACGCCCGCCGCATCTTCGAGGTGAACCTGCTGGTCTCGGCCCGGCTGGTCGGCGAGCTGACACCCCACCTGCGAGCTGGCGCTGCCGGCGTCCTCGTCTCCAGCCAATCGGCCACCATGGCGGCCGCCTCGGCAACCGCCGAGATCGACGCGATCCTCGACGCGCCGCTCGCACCCGGAGCCTACGACCGGCTGGTGGAGATGGCCGGCGACCTGGCCGCCCAGCCGGGCGGCGCCTACGCGCTGTCCAAGCGCGGGGTGCAACGGCTCGCGGTCGCCGCGGCGCCCGCGTGGGGGGCTGCCGGTGCGCGCATCGTGTCCATCTCGCCGGGCATCGTCGAGACCGGCATGGGGCACCGCGAGTACGGTGCGCACCAGGCCGCGATGGACTTGATCCTCGACAAGACTCCGGTCGGCCGGCGCATGGGCCGGCCCGAGGAGATCGCCTCCGTGGTCGCCTTCCTCTGCTCGGACGCCGCCTCCTTCGTGAGCGGCGTCGACCTGCTGGTCGACGGCGGCAGCACCCACCAGGTCATGCGACCCAGCTGAGAGATCGGGAGAAGACGTGAGCGACTACGAGTTCATCCGGATCGAGACGGCCGCGCCCTTCGTGCGGCGCGTCGTGCTGAACCGCCCCGAGAAGCGCAATGCGATCAGCAACGCGCTCCGCGGAGAGCTGCTGCAGGCGTTGCAACAGGCAGACGGTGACGACGACGTGCGCGTGAGCATCGTGTCCGGAGCCGGCCCCTGCTTCTCCTCGGGCTACGACCTGAAGAGCGACCTGGGCGCGGACCAGCCCTACTTCACCGCCGACGTCGGCATGCAGTGGGCCAAGCACGTCGGCCAGGGATGGATGTCGATCTGGGATCTGGCGAAGCCCGTGATCGCCCAGGTGCACGGCTACGCCATGGCCGGTGGCCTCGAGCTGGTCGGAGCCTGCGACCTGGCCTACGCCGCCTCCGATGCCCGGCTGTCCCACCCCGTGATGCGCTTCGCCCTGCCGGACTTCGCCTGGTTCCCGGCGATGCTCCAGCCCCGGCACGCGATGGAGCTTCACCTGACCGGGCGCGTCTACGACGGCCTGGAGGCCGAGCGGGCCGGCCTCATCAACCAGGCCTTCCCGCCCGAAGAGCTGACCGAGCGGGTGCTCGCGATCGCCGGGCAGATCGCCCAGACGGCGCCTGCCGTGCTGGCCGTCCAGAAGCGCTTCGTGCACACGGCGATGGAAGCCCGCGGCGCACGCAGCATCGTGAGGACCGGGGCCGACCTGCAGAACGGCCCCCATCTCCAGGCGATCCCGGCCGCTGGGGCCGATCTTTCGGCCATGGTGAAAGACTCCCAGCGCAAGGAGTGAGCCGAGGCGAGCCCCCTCTCAAGCAGGGGTGAGCTTTGGGGGGCGGTCGTTATCATCCGCCCGCCTCGGCTGCCCTGGTGCGGCCCGATCGACGGAGACCCCTCATGCCCCGCACGACTGGCCTGCTTCCCCTCCTCGTGGCCCTCGCCCTCGCCGGCTGCGACGCGCCCGGTACCGGCTGGCCCAGCACGGAGACCATCGACGAGGACGTCACCCGCATCCAGGAGCTGGCTCGCCAGCGCGTGGCCGCGGGAGAGGATGCGCCGAGCGGCCCGATGGCGTTGGCGATTCCCACCTCGGA
>JAJDAR010000085.1 GCA_029261775.1 Deltaproteobacteria bacterium
GGTATGCGGGGGAGGTTGGTTTCTTTGTTGCAGCGCCGCGCTGAAAAAATGAAACCAACGTCCCCGTGTCTGCGCGTCCCCGAGTCCGTCCCCTCGTCTCGGGGGTCGGTCAGGTGAGGAAGGTGGAGACGAGGGTGTTCCAGACGTCGGGCTTCTCGAAGTAGGGGGAGTGGCCGCAGCCTGCGATCTCTTCCACGCGGGCGCCGGGCACCAGAGCGGCGCTGGCGCGGATCAGGTCCGGGGGGAAGAGGGCGTCCTGCTCTCCGGTCACGAACAGCACCGGGCTCGCGAGCCGCGTGAGCTCCGGCCGCGCCACGACGGCGGTGACGAGCCCCGGGGCGATCTTGGCGATGTCGGGCTCCCCGAAGCCGCCGAGCATCTGGTAGAGGTAGGCGAGCTCGGGGTGCTGCTCGCCGAAGCCGGATGCCAGCGCCGGGTGCTCGCCGAGCGCCGGCTGCTGGAAGCCCGGAGAGGCGAGCGCGCCACGCCACGCCGCCTGCAGCTCCGGTGTGTCGATTCCGCCCGGCGTGTTGGCCAGCACGAGCTTGCGAACCCGACTCGGCTCGGAGAGGGCGAGGCGCAGGACCGTCCATCCGCCCATCGATTGCCCGACGAGATCGGCGCGTCCCACGTCGAGATGGTCCAGCAGCGCGGTCAGGTCTTCGGCCGCCTGGGCGGGATGGGTGGGCCCCGAAGCGGCGGTGCTGCGCCCGAAGCCGCGGTGGTCCCAGGTGATCACGCGGCGGGTCCGCGCGAAGAACGGGACCTGCTGGAACCAGACCGCGTGATTGCCCCCGGCGCCGTGACTGAGCACGAGCGGCTGGCCGCGCCCCGTGCTTTCGTAGTAGAGGCGCTCGCCGTCGCGCTCGAGGAATCCGGAGTCCCGCGTGATGAGGTCGGCCATGGCGATCACGCTACCACGCACCTGCCGGGAGGTCGGTCGGCGGCTTGAATTCTGGCAGACGGAATGTCAGTATTCCCCGCGCTGCATCGCGCACCCTTCGCCGGCAGCGAAACCAGAACGAGGTTCCACCGCATGAAGCGTCTCGGCGTCGCCGCCCTCGTCCTCCTCGTGCTGGGCGGCATCGCCTATACCCAGCGCGCAGCCCTCTCGATGGCGCTGATGGGTCGGGTCGCGGCACGCGTGATGGCCCAGGATCCGCTCGCCGAGCTGGCCGATGGAATCCATGTCGTCCTCTGCGGGGCCGGGAGCCCGCTTCCCGATCCGAACCGCTCCGGCCCTTGCCTCGCGCTCGTCGCGGGTGGCCGCCTCTTCCTGGTCGATGCGGGCTCCTCAGCCGCACGAAACCTGCAAGCGGTGGGTCTGCCTGTCGCCGACGTCTCCGGCGTCTTCCTCACCCACTTCCACTCGGACCACATCGACGGCCTGGGCGAGCTCGGGGTGCTCCGCTGGGCGGGGGGCGGCCATACGACGCCGCTCCCCACCTTCGGACCGCCCGGAGTCGACGAGGTCGTCGGCGGCTTCAACGCGGCCTATCGGCTCGACTCCACGTACCGCGTGGCGCATCACGGCGAAGAGACCGTGCCCCCGAGCGGCCGCGGGCTCGAAGCCCGGCCCTTCGCCAACCCGCAACCTGGCCGCGCCCTCACCGTGTACGACGAGGGCGGTCTCAAGGTCCACGTCTTCGCGGTCGGCCATTCCCCCGTCGAGCCCGCCGTCGGCTACCGCTTCGACTACGCCGGCCGCTCGGTCGTCGTGTCGGGCGACACGATCCGCTCCGCGGAGATCGAGCGCATGGCCGAGGGCGCGGATCTTCTCGTGCACGAAGCGCTCGCGCCCCACCTGGTCGGGCTGATGACCGAGGCCGCCGAGGCCAACGGCATGACCGGCCGCGCGAAGATCACGCGCGACATCCTCGACTACCACGCGACACCCGTGGATGCCGCGCAAACGGCACAGGCCGCCGGTGCGCGGCATCTGCTCTTCTACCACATCGTGCCGCCGCTGCTGGTGCCCGGCCTCGAAGCGGCCTTCCTGCAGGGCGTATCGGAGGCCTACTCCGGCGGCGTGACCCTGGGCCGCGACGGCACGCGCGTGTCGATGCCCGCCGGAAGCCAGGCCATCGACGTCTCCGGCGGCTGAGCCGCGACCGCAGCCCGGCCGGTTGGGCCGGAAGGAGGAATCCCATGAGTGACCATGCAGAGATGAGCGAAGAGGAGCTGCGCAAGCGGACGCGTGCGCTGCTCGACGAGCTGCACCCCGAGAAGACGGACTCGGTGACCTTCCGCCGCAAGCAGTTCGACCACGGCCTCGCCTGGGTGCACTTCCCCGCGGGCCACGGTGGCCTCGGCCTCTCGCCGAAGATGAACGTCGTCGTGACCGACGAGATCTCGAAGCACTCGAAGGTCGTCTACCACGACCCGCCGGCCAGTGTCATCGGGATCGGCATGGGCGCACCCGTGGTCCTCACCTACGGCACCGAGGACATGAAGCGCGACCTGCTGCCGCGCATCTTCTCCGGCGAGGACATCTGGTGCCAGCTCTTCAGCGAGCCCGGCGCGGGCTCCGACGTGGCGGGCCTGGCCACGCGAGCGGCGCGCGACGGCGACGACTGGATCCTGAACGGCCAGAAGGTCTGGACGACGGTGGCGCATCTCTCGCGCTGGGGGATGCTGCTCGCCCGGACGAACCCGGACCTGCCCAAGCACGACGGCCTGTCCTACTTCCTGCTCGACATGAAGGCGCCGGGCGTCGAGGTGCGACCGCTCTACCAGATCACCGGCGAGGCCGAGTTCAACGAGGTCTTCCTGACGGACGTGCGCATCCCGCACGACCGCATGTTCGGCAAGGAAGGCCAGGGCTGGCAGGTCGCAATCACGACGCTGATGAACGAGCGCGTCGCGATCGGCGGCGGTGGGTCCAAGAAGAAGGGCGGCGGTGGCATCGCACAGCTCGTGAAGCTCTGGAACGAGCGCGATCCCAAAGCGCACTCGAAGGCGCAGGACGCACTCCTGCGAGATCGCGTGACCCGGAGCTGGATCGAGAACGAGCTGCTCCGTGTGACCTCGCAGAGGGCGCGCGCGGCCCAGAAGGCCGGCAACCCCGGGCCCGAGGGCTCGGTCTCGAAGCTGGCGCAGGCCGAGATCCACAAGCGCATGTGGGAGACGGCGATCGACGTGCTCGGCACCACGGGCCTCACCTTCGAGGCGGGCTACGAGCTGCGCCAGGGCTTCAACGCCACCGACACGCCCGAGGCGCTGGCCAAGTACCAGTTCCTGCGCTCGCGGGCGAACTCCATCGAGGGCGGGACCTCGGAGATCATGCGCAACATCCTGGGCGAGCGCGTGCTGGG
>JAJDAR010000086.1 GCA_029261775.1 Deltaproteobacteria bacterium
AGCTTCGACGTCGCATGGCCCCTCGTCCTCGCTAGTCGTCGTATCGGATGCTGGAGATCACGTAGGAGCGCTGTGGCGCGCCCGCCGGCGCGTTGGGTTCGGTCCAACGCACGCGCACGTCCACCTGGAAGGTGTCGGCGGTGACCAGCGGATTCGGGTCGGGATTGTTCGAGACCATCCAGTCCAGCAGGTAGACCTGCGGAACCCCGGCCGGCCCGCTCATCACCGCGGTGCTGTTCACGTTCTGGGCCGCCGTCCAGCCACCGGTCAGCGCGAGCGTCCCGAAAGCCTGGTGGTGCAGCAGCTCCATCTGGTTCTGCGCGACTCGCGCGGCCTCGGTGGTGCTGCGCCCGTGGCGACCCTGGCGCATGGCCTGGATCTGCATCGTCAGCATGACCAGCAGACCGCCGGCCAGGATCGAGAGGGCGAGCATCACCTCGACCATCGAGAGGCCGGCGCTTCGCTTGCGGCGACGTAGGCTGGGCCCGACCTGACGGGTCGGCGGGTCGGGACACTGCGCGTGCATCAGTTCGTCCATTGGCCGTTGCTCCGGTTGAAGCTGTGGATGCGGGTGGCGCCGAGCGGCGAGAGGACGACCGCGTAGTCCTTCGCCTCGGCCGGGCCGACGACGGCGCCGGGACCGACGGACTGCGTCGTCAGGTAGAAGGCCCCGGTTCCGGAGCCCACCTGCCCCTGGGCGCACACGGCGTTGGGTTGGACGGGTACCCCGTCGGGGCGGAACAGGATCAGAGGCGCGGCTCCGCCGCCGATGAACGGGAAAGAGGTCCCCGCGGCCATGTTGCCGCCCGCGGTCCCCTGGTCTGTCGGCACCGTCGCGGCGGCCCAGGTGGCGCCCCAGGCGAGGCCGTTGGCGGCGCTGGTGTCCGCGGGCAGGTTCATCTGGGTTTCGCCCGCGTCGATGCAGCAGTTCTGGGCGACATTGTCGAGGAACACGACGATCGGCTGGTTGTTCGGCAGCGCGGTGCCGCACAAATCCTGGTTGCGGCCGGCGCCGAGGTTCACGTAGACCCCGTAGACCTGCTCGTCCTGGATCGCGTGACTGCGGGCCAGCTCGAAGGCACCGGCGATCTCTCGCGCCAGGAACTTGGTCTTGTTGTTCTGCTGGGTTCGCTGCCAGCTGCCGGCGACGAAACCGACGAAGACGGCCATGACCCCGATGACCACGACCAGCTCGATCATCGTAAAGGCCGCGCGCTGGCGGGCCGTCCGAGGGCGCCGAGTCGCGAAGTATCGTCGTGCCACGTTCATGCACTCCCCGCACCCTTCACGGGTGCTGCTGCCGACCACGCAAAGGTCGTGCCACCCGTCGGAAATCGGCTAAACGACCGATCTTCTTGAGCTTTGGCTCGGGCGAACCTTGGGTGCGCCCCGGCCGCGCTACGCAAGCGCGTGCGGGCCTCGCAGGGCCTTGCGGGGCCGCTCGGGGCCGCTCGGGGCCGCTCGGGCTCACGGCGCGGCGTTTCGCACCTGGGCAGGGTCGGCTGCCGGAGCGACCGGGAGGCGCAGCGCCAGGGCCGTCGCGAATCCCGGCGGCGCCGGGACCCACTCGACGCTGCCCCCGAGCTCTTCGGCCAGGCGGGCACAGTTGGCCAGCCCGAGACCCGTGCCCTCGCCCGGGGGCTTCGTCGTGAAGAAGGGATCGAAGATGCGCTCCCGATCCGCCTCCGGAATGCCGCAGCCATCGTCACAGACGAGGCACTCGACGGCGTCGGGTGTGCGGCGCTGCAGAACCGCGCCGGGCGTCTCGCCGCGCCGCCGCTCGAGCACGGCGGGGCGCACGCGGAGCGCCACCGTTCCCGGCGTCTCGGGGCCGATCGCATCCGCGGCGTTCAGGAGCAGGTTGAGCAGGATCTGGATGACCGCGCTCGGGTCCCCCGACACCGCCGGCAGGCTCTCCGCGGGCGGCGCCTGCCAGTCGATGTGCGAGTAGCGGCGCTGGGGCGAGACGAGCGCGAGCGCTTCCGCGGCGACGGATCCCAGATCGATCGGACGGGGCTGCGGGCTCGCGGGTCGCGAGAAGTCGAGCAGCTGGCGCAGGATCGTCCGCACCCGCTCTCCCTCGCCGCTCGCGCGTTGGAGGTGCCCCCGCGTCTCCTGCGTCAGCTCATCGTCCCGGAGCGCGAGATCAATGAAGGCCAGGATCGCGCCGATCGGGTTGCCGACCTCGTGGGCGACACCGGCGGCCAGCCGGCCGACCGACGCGAGACGCTCGGCGCGGTCCAGACCGGCTCGCGCCTGCCGGAGCTCTCGGTTCGCAGAGCGCAGGTCCGCAACGGCCTTCTCGAGCTCTTCGCTCTGGGAGTGCCACGCATCGGTCATGGCATTGAGCGCCCCGGCCACCCCCGCCACTTCGGCCGGACCGGTGACCGGCGCGCGGATCTCACGGGCACCGCCGCCGATCTCGTCCGCGGCGGCCGCCACGGCCTCGAGGGGCAGGATCAGACGCCGCTGCAGCAGCCTGGACCCGAAGATCGTGAAGATGCCGATGTTGGCGAGGCCGAGCACCCCCATCACCAGCACCGGCGCCGTGCGCAGACGGGTCGAGGCCTCTGCGGGCAGGCGAGCGACCGCGACCTGCCCCGCGCTCCCGATCGGGGTGGCGAAGCGGATCCGATCGCCGAGCGAGCCCAGCTGCAGGAGGGTCTCTCCGGTCTGGCCCGCGGCGCGCGCCAGCTCGAGCTCGGCGCTGCCGATCTCTCCCGCGAACGCGCCACGCGGCCGGGCGGTGCCGTCCTGGGCCACCGTCCACCACTCCGTCCCGACCTGCACTGCGCGCGCCGGCGCCAAAGGGCCGCTCGCCTCGACGTGCAGCGCTCGCCCCAGCACCCGACGCAGGCCCTGCTCGTGGTGGGTGACGAGCACGGCCACGAGCACCACGGTGGCGAGGACCACGACGAGCCCGAAGCTGAGCAGGACCTCCGTGCGCAGCCCGTAGCGACGCATGGCCTACGGCCCTTGCCGAACGGAGCGGAGCGTGGGGGCGCCGCGTCGCTGGCGGTGGGCGCGCATCCACGACTACCGAGGCTCGTCCATGCCGAGCTTCTCGAGGCGGTAGCGGAAGGATCGGAACGAGATCCCCAGCAGCTGGGCCGCCTTCTTCTTGACACCCTGGCAGCGGTCGAGCGCCTCGCGCAGCAGCTCGGTCTCGACGCGGGCGAGCATCTCGTCGAGGTTGCCGCCCTCGAGCGGGAGCCGACCGCCGGCCTCGACGCTCTGGGGCCGCAGGATCGCCGGGGGCAGCACGTCGACGCCGATCCGGTCACTCTGCGAGAGCGCGACGGCGCGCTCGATCGTGTTCTCCAGCTCGCGCACGTTGCCCGGAAACCCGTAGGCCTGGATGCGCTCGAGCGCCGCCTCGTCGATCACGGCCGCCGGCTTGTCCAGCTCCGCCGCGTACTTCTGCAGGAAGTGCTGCACCAGCAGCGGCACGTCCTCCATGCGCTCCCGGAGGCTCGGGAGGTGGATCTGGATCACGTTCAGCCGGTAGAAGAGATCCTCGCGGAACTGGCCCCGGGCGACCTCCTCCTGGAGGTTGCGGTTCGTCGCGGCGACGATCCGCACGTCCACGGGCTCATCGGCGTTCCCACCCACGCGACGCACGGTCTTGTCCTGGATGGCGCGGAGCAGCTTCACCTGCACGCCCAGCGGGATCTCGCCGATCTCGTCGAGGAACAGGGTGCCCCCCTGAGCCGACTCGAAGAGCCCTTCCTTGTTCTGGACCGCGCCGGTGAAGGAGCCCTTCACGTGGCCGAAGAGCTCGGATTCGAGCAGGTTCTCGGGGATCGCACCGCAGTTCACGGCGACGAAGGGCTGCTCGATGCGATCGCTCTGATCGTGGATGGCGCGCGCGACCAGCTCCTTGCCGGTGCCGCTCTCGCCGCTGATCAACACGTTCGTCTTGGTGCGGGCGACCTGGGCCACCAGCTCGTACACGGTCTGCATCGGGCCGCTGGTTCCCACCAGCGAGCGGGGTCGACTGCGACTCTCCAGCTCCGAGCGGAGCCGGCGGTTCTCCGTCGTCAGCAGCTTCTTCTCGAGAGCCTTCTCGACGACGAGGCGCAGCTCGTCCACCTTGAAGGGCTTGGTGACGTAGTCGTAGGCGCCCTGCTTCATGGCCTCGATCGCGGTCTCGGCGGTGGCGAAGGCGGTGATCATGATGACGACCGTCTCGGGCGCCGTCTCCTTGACCTCGCGCAGCAGCACCAGCCCATCCTGGTCGGGCATCTGGACGTCCGAGATCACCACGTCGAAGTCGTCGCTCTGCAGGGCGATCAGCGCCGTCCCGACGTCGCCGGCCGTGACGGTCTCGTAGCCCTCGCGCACGAAGAAGATCTCGAGGAACTCGCGCATGCTGCGCTCGTCGTCGACGACCAGGATCCGGAAGGGGCTTTGCGTCACGAGCCGACCTCGCTGGCCGATTCTTCGGCGGGCCCTGCTGCGGGGACGTCGGCGGGCTCTGCTGCGCGGGGCAGGAGGATGCGGAACTCGGTGCCGCGAGCCGTGCTGCTGGTGACCTGCACCGTTCCTCCGTGGGTGTCCACGATCCGATGAACGGTCGCAAGACCCAGGCCGGTTCCCTCGCTTCGGGTCGTGAAGAAGGGATCGAAGATTCGCTCGAGGAGGTCCGCCTCGATTCCCCCGCCCGTGTCGATCACGGCGAGCTCCACGCGGCGCGCAGCCTCCCGCGGGGTGTTTCGGCCGTTCTCCGGGGGGCCTTGAGGTCCGGCGCCGGCATCCGCGACCCGAACCCGGATCCGGCCCGGACCGTCGAGGGCATGGTGGGCGTTCCCCAGCAGATTCCAGAGCACCTGCTGCAGCTGTTTCGCGTCCCCGCGGACGAGGACCCCCTCCTGCGCGTCGAGCTCGAGCTCGACCTCGGGACCCAGCGCGGACTGGAAGGCCATCCCCGCGTCGCGGGCGAGCCTGGCGAGATCGACCGACTCCATCTGCGGAGGAGCCGGGCGCGCGTACTGCAGGAAGTCGGTGATGAGGTGGTTCAGGCGATCGATCTCGCGGAGCACGATGCCCATCAGCCGGCCGCCCTCCCCCGCCGCCTCGGGCAGCTCCCCTCGAAGCATCTCGACGCTGCCCGAGATCGCCGCCAGCGGGTTGCGGATCTCGTGGGCGATCGAGGCGGCGAGCTCGCCGATGCCGGCCAGCCGGGCGCTGCGCGCGAGTTCGGCCTCCATGCGCACCACCTCGGTAACGTCCTGGAAGATCACGACGCGCCCCGCCGGTTCGCCGCCGGCGTTGCGCAGATCCGACATCGCCACGCCCAGGAAGCGCTCGCCTCCGGCCAGATCCACGAAGCGGAAGCGGGCGCGGGCCCTCGCCCGCGTGCCGGGGTGGCTCCAGACGCCTTCGATGCCGGGCAGGACCTCGGCCAGGGGCCGCCCCATGACCTCGTCCGCCGCCCGACCCGTGATCTGCTCGGCTTCGGGGTTGAACGATGTGACATGCTCGGCGGCGTCCGTCGTGAGGACGCCGCTGGTCAGGCTCTCCACCGTCCTCTCGTGCAGGGTGCGGAGCTCGGCCAGGTCGGTCGCGCTCTCCTGCAGCCGCTCGCCCGCGATGCGCAGCTCTCGCACGAGCCCGGAGGCGAAGAAGGCGACCAGCAGCATCGCGCCCGCATGGGCGCCCCAGATCGCGAAGGCCAGCTCCGGCGGCGGGCTGGCGAAGCCCTGCGGGAAGCCCAGCGCCGTGAACAGGATCGCCGCCCCGTGGCCCAGGCTGGCACCGGCGGCCGCCGCGTAGGCACCCTTCTTGTCGAACAGCAGCGCCCCGAAGACGACCACCGGCAGGTACAGGAAGCTGAAGATCGAGTCCGCACCACCGGAGAAGGCGACCAGCGCCGTCACCAGCAGCAGGTCCCCGGCCAGCTGCACGCCGGCGAAGCGTCCCAGCCGCCGCACGAAGGGGAGCGCCGCCGCGGCCACGGCCGTGACCAGGAAGGCGGCCCCGAAGGTGCCGTAGAGGAAGACCTCGGCCGCTTCGTCCTCGAGGCGGCCGGCGCCGATCATCGTCAGCGCCACGAGCAGTGCGCCCACGCAGATCAGCAGCCGCGCCCACATGACGCGGACGACCCGCCCTTGGGTCACCCTGGCGTGGGCGCTGCGGACGACCGCCCCCTCGACCATGAAGCGCTAGACGACGGGCTCGGCGAGGAGCACGCCGGGCCTAGTTGATGCTCTCTGCGATCTTGAAGATCGGCAGGTACATGGCGATCAGGATGCCGCCGATGGCGCCGCCCAGGAACACCATCATCAACGGTTCGAGCAGCGACGTGAGCGCCTCGACCGCGTTGTCCACCTCTTCGTCGTAGAAGTCCGCGATCTTGCTCAGCATGGTGTCCATCGCGCCGGTCGATTCACCGACCGCGATCATCTGCACGACCATGCCGGGGAACACGCCCTCTGCCTCGAGGGGCTCCGCCATCGTGCGACCCTCGCTGATCGCCGCGCGGGTTCGCATGATCGCCATCTCGATGACCATGTTGCCGGCGGTCTTCGCACAGATCTCGAGCGCATCCAGGATCGGAACACCGCTCGAGACCATCGTGCCGAGCGTCCGCGTGAAGCGGGAGACCGCGACCTTCCGGAGCAACGGCCCGAAGACCGGAGTCTTCAGGAAGAAGGCATCCGTGTGGTACCGGAACTTCGGAAACCGCGCCCTCGCCTGGAAGAAGGCCATCAGGACGGCAACGGTCACCCCGATCATGACCAGGATCCACTCCTGCATGAACTCGGAGATGTCGATCACGGTCTGTGTCGGGCCGGGCAGCGCCCCACCGAAGTCCTCGAACATCTTCTTGAAGACGGGGATGACCTTGACCAGCAGCAAGGTGATGACGGCGATGGACACGACGAGGACCGTGGTCGGATAGACCATGGCGCCCTTCACCTTGCGCTTCAGGCTGTCCGCCTTCTCCAGGTAGACCGCGAGGCGGTTCAGGATCGTGTCGAGGATGCCGCCGACCTCGCCCGCGCGGACGAGGTTGGTGTACAGGTTGTCGAAGATCTTCGGCTGCTTCTCGAGCGCGTCCGCGAAGGTCGAGCCCTGCTCCACGTCG
>JAJDAR010000087.1 GCA_029261775.1 Deltaproteobacteria bacterium
GGACACCGGCAGCCTCGAGGGGGACCTCGTCGCCATGCTGCGTCGCTACCTCGAGGAGTTCCTCGCGACTCCGCTGGCCACGGTCTACCCGAGCCTGGCCGCCGAGCGCGCCCACAACCCGGATCTCTCCGAGTTCCTGGACCCGCTGCTCAAGGGTCGCAGGCAGCCGCTGTCCCGCGCCTTCGCGCGTGCGCTCGAGCGCGGCGAGCTTCGCGAGGACGTCGACCCCGATCTCGCCGCCGACCTCGTGGTCGGGCCGATCGCCGTCCGCCTCTTCTTCCGGGGGATGAAGATCCACCCGGACATGGTCGAACCCATGATCGATCTCGCACTGCGCGGTCTCGTGCGTCGCGAGAAGGGAGCCGAGTAGTGGCCCGCTACGTCTACGACCGCCTCAGCCACGAGAGCGCCGCGCTGCTCGAGAAGGAGAGCTCGCGCAGCTTCCAGCACTCGGCGGTCACGCTGGTCTTCGAGCCGGGCCCGCTCTCGACGGGGGACGGCGGGGTCGACTTCGCGGCGATCCGCGCCGCCGTCGAGGCGCGCCTGCACCGGGTTCCCCACTACCGCCGCAAGCTCCGCTGGATCCCCTTCGAGAACCATCCCGTCTGGGTGGACGATCGCGAGTTCAATCTCGACTACCACCTACGCCACACCAGCCTGGCCCGACCCGGCGGTCCCGATCAGCTTCGGCGCGTTGCCGCTCGGGTGCAGTCGCAGCGACTCGACCGCTCGCGCCCTCTCTGGGAGTGCTGGGTGCTCGAAGGCCTGCAAGGCGGCGGCTTCGGCCTCGTCATGAAGACCCACAACGCGATGATCGACGGCGTGGGCTCCGATCTCCTGCAGGTGCTGCTGTCGCCCGATCCGGACGAGCCGCTGGAGCCGCCGCCGCCGTACCGCGCGCGGCCCATGCCGACGGCCGCCGAGCTGGTGCGAGACGAGGTGCTGCGACAGTTCCGGCTGCCGCGTCGCGCGCTGCGCCGCCTCAAGTCCTTCCTCGGTGAGTCCGAGGATCTGGGCGAGGATCTCCGGCGCAGGGCCGACGATGTGGCGCGCATGCTGGGCTACACCTTGAAGCGCCTGCCCGAGACGCCCTTCAACGGAGAGGTCGGGCCGCATCGGCGCTTCGACCTGCTGACCGTTCCGCTCGAGGACGCGAAGAGGGTGCGGCAGGAACTCGGCGGCACGGTCCACGACGTGATCCTCACCGCCGTCGCGGGGGCCGTCGCACGATACCTGCGGGCCCACCACGTGAGCCCGGCGATCCTCGACTTCCGGGTCGCGGTGCCGGTCAGCCTCCGACACGGCGAGTCGAACGAGGGCATTGGCGAGTGGATCCTCGAGCTCCCGGTCTGGGAGCGCGATCCGGTGCGCCGCTTCCAGATCGTGCGGGAGCGGACGGCGGCCCTGAACGAAGCCAACCCCGCGCTCGGAGCACGCAGCCTCACAGGAATGGGCGGGTGGAACGCGTCTCGCCTCTTCGGACGCGCCGCGCGGGCCCTGACGTCGGGAGCGGCCGTCCACTTGACCGTCACCAACGTGCCCGGGCCCCAACAGCCTCTCTATCTCCGGGGCGCGCGACTCGTCGAGGCCTTCGGCAGCGTTCCGTTGCGTCGCAACGGCGGCCTCGGCCTGGCCGTCGTCAGCTACGAGGGCAGGCTCTGCGTCGGGCTGAACGCCGACTTCGATCTGGTCACCGATCTCGAGCTCTTCACCGAAGGCCTGCAGGAGTCCTTCGCCGAGCTCACTCGCGAGGCGACCCGACGGGGTCGTTCGATCGCGCTAGTCGGCGGCTAGACAGGCCCCGGGCCCGCCCTAGCTGCGCTGCGTTCGCCTGGTGTTCTTGCGCGAGCTGGAGCGCTTGCGATGGCGGAGGCCACTCTGCTCGAGCGCCTTGCGCAGGAACGGCTCGAGGGCCGGGTTCATCATGCCGAGCACATGGCCGCCCGAGAACCACTCGATCTCCGGCTCGCCCCAGTGGCGCCAGAGGGCGCGGGGCTGGCCCGGGCGCACGACCCGGTCCGCGATACCGGCGAAGATGAAGCGACGCGCCTTCGGCACCTTCGGTGTCAAGGCGAGTGGGGACACCACCTGGGTGATGGCCCGAACGGCTTCCCAGTCGACCTCGATGTCGTCGTCGTAGCGCTGCATGATCCAGGGCATGTTGTCCTGGGCCGAGGTCGCGAAGTCGACCATCGGGATGGAGACGATCACGGCGTCGAGATCGCTCTCCAGGGAGGCGACCAGCGACGAGACATAGCCCCCCATCGAGATGCCGTAGAGGCCGATCTGCTCGCCGCCTCGGGCGCGCACCCAGCGCAGCACCCTGCGCACGTCCCAGACGGCCTGGGCGAACAGGTGCACCATCCGGACGTAGTCGGGCTGCATCACCTCGCCGCCGCTCACGCGACCCGAGCCACGCGGTCCGTGCAGCGGGAGCACCGGCATCACGACGTTGAGCCCGAGCTCCTCGTGGAGCATCCGGACCGGCATGCCCGCGAAGTTCACCATCGGTGTGCCCATCGAGAAGCCGTGGACGGCGACGACCCAGGGGCGCGGGCGACCCTCGTGCTCCAACACGTAGGCAGCCGCCTGTCCGTTGGTCTCGTGGGCCAGCCACGTCTCGCGGCCCGGAGTGCCCAGCGGGGGCGCAAAGCCGCTCTCGAAGCGCAAGGTCTCGTAGTGCCAGCGGCGCAGACCGACCCAGGTCGCGCCGGGCTCGAGCTCGACTTCGTCGAGGTCGGGAGGCTCCTGATGGTAGGAGGCCGGATCCTCCAGGAAGCCGCCCTCCTCCAGGAAGGCCCGCATCTCGAGCGCCGCTTCGTACTGCCGCCGGACCTGCTCCGGCAACGGAACGCCGATCAGCAGGGAGGTGCCCAGGGTGAAGGTGCGATCGAGTACCGCCTCGCCGAGCAGCCCGAGCCGGGGCTCGAGGCTCGGAACCTCGCGGTACTGGGAGGCGCCCCGGAAGGCCGACCATGCCTCGGTCAGGAAGGTTCCGATCTGCTCCGCGGGGAAGGTCAGCAAGCGCTGCGGCACCCCCCGAGGATGACGGTTCGGGACTGACCTTGCTACAGCTCCTCCATGCGTGACCTCCGTGGCCGGGTCGCCGCCGTGACCGGAGCCGCCTCGGGCATCGGCCGCGCACTGGCCCTCGGCCTGGCGCGCGAGGGCTGCCAGCTCGCCCTGTCGGACGTGGATGACGCGGGGCTCGAGGAGACGGGACAGCAGGCTGCCGCGCTAGGCGCAGAACCGAGCCTGGCCCATGTCGACGTCGCCGACCGGGACGCCGTCTTCACGTGGGCGGATCGGGTGGTGAGCGACCACGGCTCGGCTGACCTCGTGTTCAACAACGCCGGCGTGGCGCTCGCCGCGACGGTTCGCCACATGACGCTCGAGGAGCTCGAGTGGCTCTTCTCGATCAACTTCTGGGGCGTCGTGTACGGCACCAAGGCCTTCCTCCCCCACTTCGAGAGAGCCGGTCGCGGTCACATCGTGAACGTCTCGAGCGTCTTCGGTCTCGTCGCGTTCCCCGGCAACGGCGCCTACGTGGCGGCCAAGTTCGCGGTGCGGGGCTTCTCCGAGGCCCTCTCCATCGAGCTGCAGGCCGATCGCAGCCCGATCCTCGTCAGCACGGTGCATCCGGGCGGCATCCGGACGGGGATCGCACGCCATGCCCGCGTCGGAGCGAACGAGCCCGGATCGATCGCGCCCGAGGAGCGCGAGACGCTCTTCTTCCGCGCGGCGAGAACGACCGCCGATCGGGCGGCACGGGTGATCCTCGCGGGGGTCAAGCGGGACAAGCGCCGCATCCTGATCACGCCCGGAGCCCGCGTGATCTCGGCGGTCCAGCGGCTCTTCCCGAGCCTCTATCAGAGCGCGTTCGCGCGGGGCGCCCGGGGGAGACAGCCGGGTCAGGTCTGACCCGGGGGCGCGGGCCGGTTGATCGGGTAGGGTCCTCCCTACTTCCCGAGCTCCATGGAGGGACGATGGGCAGCAGATGGGCTGGACTGCTCCGCGATCTGTCGCAGCTCGTCCGCTCATGGGCACGGCGCGATCCGGCGATCTCCTACGACGAGCTGCGGCGTGGTGAGCTCCTGTATCGCCTGCTGGCCGAGAACGCCCGCGACCTGATCTGGTCCGTCGAGTTCCCGGACCGGATGACCTACGTCAGTCCCGCCGCCGAGGAGCTGCTCGGCTGGAGCGCCGAAGAGCAGATGGCCCGGGCCGGCGGCTTCGCCATGCTGGTGCCGGAGTGCGCGGAGCGAGTCGCAACCATCGTCGAGCGGGCGGTCGCCGAGCACCGAAGCTCCGTGGCCTACGAAGCGGAGCACTTCCGCGCCGATGGGACCACCCTCTGGTGCGAGATCCACATGAGCTTGCAGTACGACGAGGACGGCAAGGTCGTCTCGTCGGTCGGCGTCACGAGGGACATCAGCAAGCGCCGCCACCTGAACACCCAGCTGCTCCAGGCCCAGAAGATGGAGGCGGTGGGTTCGCTCGCCGGCGGCATCGCCCACGACTTCAACAACTACCTGACGGTGATCATCGGCTCCCTCGAGCTCCTCGCCGAAGAGGTCGAGAAGGCCGGCATCCCGGCCAGCGCGTTCCAGGACGCGCTCGATGCCGCCGACCGGTCGGCCTCCCTCACGCGCCAGCTGCTGGCCTTCAGCCGCAGCCAGCCCGTCCAGCCGATGACGCTCGACGTGAACGATCTCGTCGGCCGGTCGACCGACATGTTCCGGCGCCTGGCCGGCGAGCACATCCGCCTCGAGACCTTCCCGACGTCGGAGCCCTGCTGGGTGCGAGCGGATCCGAACCAGCTCGAGCAGGTCCTGATGAACCTCTTCATCAACTCCCGGGATGCCCTCGACGGTGGCGAAGGGACGATCGGGATCCGGATCGGCCGGGTGCAGGTCGACAGCGCGGACTCGGGTGGGCTCTCGCTGGTGCCCGGGCCCTACGTGCGCATCGAGGTCGTGGATGATGGCCGGGGGATGAGCAGCGAGACCCGGGCGCGAGTCTTCGAGCCGTTCTTCTCGACCAAGCCCCGGGGGCAGGGGACGGGGCTCGGCTTGCCGACGGTCCGCAGCATCGTCTCGGATCTGGAGGGCGACGTGGTCCTGCGCAGTCGGCCCGGAGGTGGGGGGACATCGGTCTGCGTCTTCCTGCCCGAGCTCCCGTCGGAGGGGGCGGTCCGGACCCCACGGCTCGGCCACATCCGGGGGGATCGTGAATCGCTTCACGGGATGGAGTCGATCCTGGTCGTCGAGGACGAAGAGGAGGTCGGCCGGATGGCGCGCCGCATCCTCGAGCGATCCGGCTACACGGTGACGTCCGCGCTGCGGCCGTCGGACGCGCTTCGCGAAGCCGGCCGACGGAAGTTCGGGCTGCTCCTGACCGATCTCGTCATGCCCGAGATGAGCGGAGTGGACCTCGTGCGCCGCTTGCGAGAGGCGCAGCCCGACCTTCGGGCCGTCGTGATGTCCGGCTACGTCGGGCCGGAGGACCCGGACAGCGAACCGGGGAGCCTTCCCGGCCGCCTGCTGTCGAAGCCGTTCCATCCCGAAGAGCTGTTGCGGGCGGTGCGCGGTGCGCTCGACGAGCCGCGCTGAACCAGCTTGCCCGGACATCTGCCAGCCCGGCTGAGCTACGGGCCGGGCGGCTCGAGAGACGCGAACCCACGGGCCGTGCGACCGTGGCCCGGGCGGTTGCGTCCCTCGGCGGTCTTGCCGATGTCGGGGCATGGCCGCATTCGTTCTCGTCCACGGCGCCTGGCACGGCGCGTGGTGCTGGCACCGGATCATCGACGGACTGAGCAAGCGGGGGCACGAGGTCCTGGCCCTCGACCTGCCCGGGCACGGCGACGATGGGACCGCGCTGACCGACGTCACCCTCGAGGCCTACGTCGCGCAGGTGGTGGAGACCCTCGAGAAGCACGCGGAGCCGGTCGTGCTGGTAGGTCACAGCCTGGGCGGGCTCTCCATCACCCACGCGGCG
>JAJDAR010000088.1 GCA_029261775.1 Deltaproteobacteria bacterium
GACTTCCTGAACGTGGTGAACCTGTTGCTCGACGACGAAGCGCCGCCCCTGACCTGGCTGGGCAGCGGCCAGAGGGTGCCCGAGGATCTCGACGTCCCGGAGCCCCGCGAGCTGGCGAGCTGGGCCCTGGGAGCCGCGGCATGAGCGAGGCCTCCCGCATCGCGGTGCTCAGCGGCAAGGGTGGCGTCGGCAAGACCAACCTGGTCGCCAACGTCGCCGTCGCAGCGTCGGAGACCGGCGCGAAGGTGCTCGTCGTCGACGGAGACCTGGGTCTCGCCAACGTGGACGTCCTGCTCGGTCTGGCACCCCGCTACACGGTGGCCGACGTGATCGAGGGAACCTGCAGCTTCGAGGAGGCGCTGCTGGTCGGGCCCTCCGGCATCCACGTCCTGCCGGCGGCCTCGGGTCGCTCCGATCTCCCGAGCTTCCGACCGGATCGCCTGGCCGGTCTGCTGATCCCCTTCTTCGAGGTGACCGGGCGCTACGACCTGGTCCTCGTCGATGCCGGGGCCGGAGTCGGGCCGGCGGTGATCACCCTGGCCGCGGCCTGCGAGCGCGTCGTGCTCGTCGTGACCGACGAGCCGACCTCGCTCACGGACGCCTACGCCACGCTCAAGGTCCTGTGCCGGGAGGCGCCGAGCGTGCCGGTCGACGTGGTGGTGAACCTCGCGGCCAGCGATCGCGTCGCCCGCGACGTCCACGAGCGACTGTCCCGGGTGTCGGAGCGCTTCCTGTCCGTCCGGCCCGCCTATCTCGGACACTTGCCTCGCGATCCCAGACTGGCCAAGGCCGTCGGCCGCCAGCGCGCGGTGGTGGAGCTGCATCCGACGGCGCCTTCCTCGCGCCGCTTCGCGGAGCTGGCCCGCGAGTTGCTGCCGAGCCGGCGGACGGCCGGGGCGATGCCGACGAGCCGGGACTCGAGGCTCGAACATCCTCTTCCCTTCACAGGAACACGCACATGAGCGACCGATTGAAGCCCTACCTCGCGGTGGTGGGTGATCTGCCCGGGATTCCCATCGTGGCGAGCAAGGTCATGAAGGCCGCGTCCGACGAGAACACCAGCGCCGACGATCTGCGCGAGATCATCGAGAAGGATCCCGCGCTCACGGCTCGGATCCTGAAGGTGGCGAACTCGTCGCTCTACGCATTCTCGCGTTCGATCGAGACCCTTCGGCACGCGATCTCGCTGCTGGGCTTCCGCACCGTCGCGAACCTCGTCATGGCCGCGTCTCTCAAGGACGTGTTCAAGAACTTCGGCCTCTCCGAGAAGCTGCTCTGGGAGCATGCGACCCTGGCAGGTGCCGTGGCGGCGCGCCTCTCCGGCTACGGCTCGATCGACGTCGAGCGCGAGTCGGCCTTCACGGCGGGCCTGCTCCACGATCTGGGCAAGATCGTGCTCTCGAACACGGCCCGTGAGCGGTATCAGAAGATCATCATGCGCACCTACAACGAGGGAGTCGCCTTCCACGAGGCCGAACGGGAGGAGTTCGGCTTCGATCACGCGGAGCTCGGCGCGCTCGTCGCGGAGAAGTGGAAGCTTCCGAAGAGCCTGGTGCAGGCGATCCGCCACCACCACCATGATCCGACCGGCTACCCGGCGAGCGACGCAGCCGAGCTGCGGCTGATCGCTCTCACCAGCACGGTCACGCTCTGCTGCACCCGCCTCGGTTTCGGGCGCAGCGGTCCCGTCGAAGCGATCGACGTCGCGGCGTTGCCGGCCTGGGGCTACCTGGGACTCGGTGAAGGCGACGTGGAGTCCGTCCTCGAAGAGGTCTCCGAGGAAGCCAAGAATGCGGAGGGCCTCTTCACGTAGAGGCCGTCACCACGAGAACCTCGGGGCCCGTCCCGCCCGAAGCTGGATCCAGCAGCCCTTCGGCCCCGCGAGTCTGGAGCCCATCATGGAGAGTCATCCCATCTCGTCGCGTCTCCCGCAGCCGCGGGTCGTCGCGACCCGCGACACGGCGAAGCGCGAGACCCCGGGGCGCCGTCGCGAGGAGCGGAAGCGCCGCGCGGGCCAGCGGGGCGAGCCCGAAGAGGACGCGCCTCGACGGGCCGCAACGGCTCGCGCCGATGCCGAGGCCTCCGGGTCCGCCCCGACCCCGGACAGCGCGGCATCGGACGGCGGCTCGGAGAACCCGTCGGCGACGCCCTCCAGCGAGGCGGAGATCGACGCGCGCGGCAGGCGGCTCGACATCCGCGTCTGACCGCGGCGCCCGATTCCTCGTTCTGATCGCTGCGCCCGATTCCGGGGTTCTGATCGCACCGGCCGTTTCAGAGTGAACGGCGCGTGCAAGGTCGGTGGGTCGATCCTGCCGGGCCCACCGCCGGGGCCCCGCCTCAATCGCTCGCTGCGTCCGTTTCGGCGGTCCGGGCGGCAGGATCTTCCCCTCCCGGCCCGAGGAAGGGGTGGCACGCGACTTGCTCTTTCCGAGGGCTCGGAGTGCCGTGCCACTCCAGGAGGAATCGGTGGGCGAGCTCTACGTCTCCACGTCCGGCGCCGTCTCGCGGATGCACCAGCTCGAGATCATCGCCAACAACCTGGCGAACGTGGACACGCTCGGCTTCAAGGCGGACCGCACGCCCTTCCAGACCGCCCTCGAGTCGCAGATCCGGGACGCGGACGGGCAGCTCGCGGCCGGCGCACCGGCGCGAGCCTTCGTCTCGACCAACGGCGTCGCCACCGACCACGGCGGGGGCAACGTGGTCCAGACGGGTCGCGGGCTCGACGCGGCCATCGACGGGCCCGGCTTCTATGCGGTCGAGACCAACGACGGGGTCCGCTACACGCGCGCCGGCTCCTTCGTCGTGGATGCCGAGGGCAATCTCGCGACCCTCGACGGTCGCCCCGTGCTGGGCGACGGCGGTCCCATCCAGGTGAGTGGCAGCGAGCCCGAGATCACCGCAGGCGGTGACGTGGTCGACGCCGAGGGCAACGTGCTCGGCCGCCTGCGTGTCGAGACCTTCGAGGACCCGCGGGTGCTGGCGAAGGAGGGCAACAACCTCTTCCGCGCCCCGCCGGATGCCGTCGGCGTTCCGGCCGAGCCGGTGCGCCTGGTGCCCGGATCGGTGGAACGCTCGAACGTCCAGGCGATCCGCGAGCTCGCCACGATGATGATCCTCCAACGCAACTTCGACGCGACGATGCAGGTGCTTCGCAGCGACGACCAGGCCACAGATCAGCTGATCAGGGAGTTCTCGCAATGAGGGCACTATTCACCGCGGCGACGGGCATGGATGCGCAGCAGCTGCGCATCGACACCATCGCCAACAACCTGGCCAACGTCTCGACGACGGGCTTCAAGAAGAACCGCGCCGAGTTCCAGGATCTCTTCTACGAGACCCTGATGGCGCCGGGCGCACAGTCGGCAGACGGCACCACGCTGCCCACGGGAGCGCAGGTCGGACACGGCGTGAAGCTGGGGGGGATCAATCGCATCTTCACCCAGGGCACGCGGACCAACACCGGACGGGACTTCGATCTCTCGATCGACGGTGATGGGTTCTTCCAGATCGCCGAAGCGGGAGGGGAGGTCCTCTACACCCGGGACGGCTCCTTCCATCTGGATGCGGACGGCAACCTGGTGAACGACCAGGGCAACCAGCTCGAGCCGAACATCCAGGTCCCCATCGACGCGATCCAGGTGACCGTGCTGCAGGACGGAACGGTCTCGGCTCTCGTGGCCGGCCAGAGCTCGCCCCAGAACCTGGGCCAACTCGAGATCGCCCGCTTCCAGAACCCCTCCGGGCTTCGCTCGGTCGGGGGCAATCTGTTCGTGACGAGTGACTCCACCGGGGATGCCGAGACGGGCACACCCGGGGATACGGGCTTCGGAACGATCGCCCAGGGTTTCTTGGAGAGCTCCAACGTCAACATGGCCGAGGAGCTCGTCAAGATGATCCTCGCCCAGCGCGCCTTCGAGGTGAACAGCCGGGTGATCCAGGCCGGCGACGAGATGCTGCAGACGGCGGCCAACATCTGATGCGCCCTGCTCTCGTGGCCCGTACCCGGGATGGAACGCGCGTCGCGCTCGTCCTGCCGGTCGCCCTGGTCGCCCTGGTCGCTGTGGTGGCCGCCGAGGCGGCGCGACCGGCCTTCGACCTGCGCGAACGGATCGTGGTCTATCTGGAGGAGAGGGCACCGCAACCGCCGCGGGCCGTGGAGGTTCCGCCGCTCGGCGACTTCGCGCTGCCCGGCATCGATCCGGAGCGGGTCCAGGTGGACCTGAGCTCGCACCCCCGCGCGCCGCGCGTGGGTCGGGTCCCGGTGACGGTGACTTTGAGCGTGGACGGACGCGTCGTGCGTCGTGGCGTCGTCAATGCGCAGGTGCGGGTGGACGTGCCGGTCGTCGTGGCGCTCGTCCCGGTGCGCCGCGGTGACACGATCCACGCGGAGCAGCTGAGCATCGAGCAGCGCGACGTGAGTGAGCTGCCCGAAGGCTGGGTCGGGGACCCATCCCTGCTCGTGGGCCGCCAGGCGCGTCGCAGCCTCAAACCGGGCACCCTCTGGCGCAGCGAGTACGCCGAGATCCCGCCGAGCGTGGTGCGCGGGGAGCTCGTGAGCCTGCTCCTGGAGCACGGTCCGCTCGTCATCCAGGGCAAGGGCATCGCCCGCAAGGATGCCCGGGCCGGCGAGTGGGTACGCGTGGTGAACGCGGATTCGAAGCGCGAGCTGCTCGGCCGCGTCGACCCGGAAGGAATCGTCCATGTCGAGTTCTAGCCCCGGCTCTCGCCGTCTCCTCTTCTTCCTCGTGCTGTTGCTGACGGCCGGCACGATGGGCTGCCTCGAAGCGTCGCTGCGCGAGGCAGCCCTGCCGCGCCGCTACCCCACGCCGCTCGAAGGCCCGAAGCAGCCTCCGACCGAAGGCGCCATCTTCAGCGGCGGGACGGCCGGCGGATCGTTCCTGTACTTCGACCGCAAGGCGCGCGGGGTCGGTGACCTGGTCACGGTGCTGGTCTCCGAGAACCCCCGGGCCAGCGGCACCGCCAGCACGGCCCTCGACCACTCGAACAGCTACAACGCCACGCTGAACTCGGACATCGGCTTCAACCAGCTGCTGGCGAAGCAGGCGGGCGACCTGTTCGGCCTGCTCGGGGTCGACGGCGCGGGCGGCGACGGCACCCCCGGCACCGAGGTCAACGTGATCGAGGCGAACGGCGGCAGCCAGTACGATGGCAACGGCAGCACGTCCCGCGCGGGCCAGTTCGAAGCCACGGTCACCTGTCGGGTCGTCGACGTGCTGCCCGGCGGCGTCTTCCACGTCTTCGGCCAACGCCAGATCGTCGTGAACCACGACCTGCAGTGGATCACCGTGGAAGGTCTGGTGCGACGCGAGGACATCAGCATCGACAACACGGTGCCCTCCTCCGTCCTCGCCGACGCGAAGCTCACCTTCGACGGTCTCGGCACCATCGACGACAAGCTGCGGCCGCCCCTGGTCGCGAGGTTGATCCATTGGCTCTATCCCTTCTAGGACGACCGGGGCAGGCCACCTGCCTGGGTGTCGCGGTCCTGCTGCTGGTGGGGCTCGCGGCCACGCCCTCGGGCGCAGCGCGCCTCAAGGACGTGGCCACCGTGAAGGGCGTGCGACCGAACCAGCTGACCGGCTACGGGCTCGTCGTGGGTCTGGCCGGGACCGGCGACAAGAACGGAACGGAGTTCAC
>JAJDAR010000089.1 GCA_029261775.1 Deltaproteobacteria bacterium
CTCGGGGGGCAGCTTGATGTCGGCGCCGGGCTTCCGGAAGAGGCTCGAGGCGCTGCAGGCGCGGGGCGGCCGGCTGGTGGTCGTCGATCCCCGGCGCAGCGAGACCGCGCGCCTCGCCGACCGCCATCTCTTCATCCGCCCAGGGCTCGACGGCCTGCTGCTCGCGGCGCTCGTGCACACGGTGCTCGACGAGAAGCTCGGCCGCGAGAACGCCGCGACCGCCCGCATCGTCGGCCGCAACGGGCTCGCCGAGGCCCTGGCTCCGCTCTCTCCCGAGGCCGTCGAGGGGACGCTCGGGATTCCGGCTGCCGACGTGCGTGCCCTGGCACGCGAGTTCGCCGCGGCGCCCTCGGCGGTCTGCTACGGCCGGGTCGGGACCAGCCAGCACCCCTTCGGCACGCTCTGCAGCTGGCTGGCCGACGTCCTCACCCTGCTCACCGGCAACCTCGACCAGCCGGGCGGCGCCATGTTCACCACCCCCGCGGCCGACCTCGCGGGCCTGTTCGCCCGCCAGGGCGGAGGCGAGCTCGACTCCGGTCGCACGCGCGTTCGCGGCGCTCCCTGCTTCAACGGCGAGGCGCCCACCGCTTGCCTCGCCGAGGAGATCGCGACCCCGGGCGAAGGCCAGGTGCGCGGCCTCCTCACGCTGGCCGGCAACCCCGTGCTGTCCGCACCGAACGGCGCCGCCCTCGATCGCGCGCTCCCCGGTCTCGACTTCCACGTCGCCGTCGACTTCTACGTCAACGAGACGACCCGTCATGCCGACCTGATCCTGCCGCCGTCGTGGTCGCTCGAGCACGACAACTGCGAGGTGCTCTTCCACGGCTTCGCCGTGCGCAACACGGCCAAGTATTCGCCGACCGTGATGACCCCGTGGGTCGGGCAGCGCGACGACTGGTCGATCCTGACCGAGCTGGCCCTGCGGCTCCGCGAGGCCAAGGCCCAGGGTCCCGTGACCCGCACCTTCTGGGGCCTCGTGCGGCGCTTCGCCCCGATCCCGAGTCCCCGGCGGCTGCTCGCGTGGATGATCCGGCTCGGTCCCTACGGCGACGGCTTCCGCCCCTGGCGCGGGGGCCTGTCCCTCGCGGATCTCGAGGCGCAGCCGAGCGGCATCGATCTCGGTCCGCTCGTGCCGCGCCTCGCCGACGTGATCCTGACCGAGGGCGGTCGGATCGACCTGGCCCCGCCGGTCATGCTCGAAGAACTCAAACGGCAAGCTGCGGAGCTCCAGCGCACCGATGCTCCGGCCGGCCTCGTCCTGATCGGGCGCCGCGACATGCGCACCTGCAATACCTGGCTCCACAACACCCGGGTCGGCACCAAGGGTCGGGAGCGCTGCACGCTGCAGATGCACCCGGACGACGCGGGCAAGCGGGGGCTGGATGCGGGCGCGACCGTTCGCGTGTCGAGCCGGGTCGGCCAGGTCGAGGCGCCCCTCGAGCTTTCGACCGACCTGCTGCCCGGCGTCGTGAGCCTGCCTCACGGCTGGGGCCACCGCGGCCCCGGCCTGCAGCTGCGCACGGCGACCGCCCACCCCGGTGTGTCGTGCAACGATCTCGTCGACGACCAGGTGCTCGAAGGGGTCGTCGGCAACGCGGTGTTCAACGGCGTGCCGGTCGAGGTCGAGCCTTCGGTGTGACCGAAGCTCCGATCCGTTCACGCAGCTGGGGTGGCCCCGCCCGGGCTAGTCCAGCGCCTCCCCCCCGGACGTCAGGCACTGACCCCGATCCATGAACGACTCGCTGCCCCCGAGGCGGCAGCGCACGATGCTCTCGTTCTTCGGGCCCGACGCGATGGTCCGCGCCTTCTTCCACCACTCGGTGAGCGTGGGCCACTCCGTCTTCTCGCCCGACGGTTCGGGTCGTCGCGAGCGGGAGGCGGTCGGCGCCTCCTTCGCGGGTGTCTTGTTCATGAAGTTCGCGCCCGAGTCCAGCTCCTCGAACACGAAGCAGCCGCTGGCCGGAAGAGCGAGCAGGGCCAGCGCCAGGCCCGTTCTCAGGGTCTTCATGACGCGCTCCATCCCGTTCTCATCGGCCGGACGGTCGCCGGGGACTGAGGGCCGGCTCCTGGTTTTCCCCGAGGGGCCTCGGGCGAGGTCCTGGGCGAGCCCTGGGCCCCGAACCCGTGCGTCGGACGCGCTCGGGCCCTAGGCCACCTCGGTCAGCAGGATCACGTCGCGCCGATCATCGGGCAGCTCGGGCAGGAGCTTCAGCAGGCACTCGAGGGTCGCACGCTGGCGCGGCTCGAGGTCCGTGAAGCGCAGCACCGTGCCGCGGCGCCCGTCGTGGCGCCAGACGATCGCCGGCAGACCGAGCGGGACCTCGCGACCCGGCACCGGGAACGAGACCTCGAGACGGGTCCCGAGGTCGGCCCAGTCGAGGGGATCCACGCGCAGACCCTCCAGCGAGAGGTCGCGGGCGACCAGCAGGTAGGGCAGCTGGGAGGAGGCGAGGGCGGCCAGACGCTCGTCGTAGACCCGTCGCGAGGTGCGGCGCTCCTGCTGGCTCCAACGCTCCGGGTCGAGCTCGCGTTGGGGCGGGTCGCCAGCCTCGATCCACTCACGGAGCACGGCCCGCGATGCCCTCGGAATGCTCGTGAAGATCAGACCGCTGATCACGTCACTGCGCACCACCCGAGCACCCACCGGTGTCGGGGGACGCAGCCGGCCGGGCGTGGGCAGCAGCAGCGTCACGGTCTGTCCGCGCTGCGGAGGTCGCTTCATGGCCAGCCCGCAGCCGGCCGGCGAGAGGTCCCGCAGCTCGCCACGCCGGATCCAGCGCCCGGTCCACACCTTGACCGGTGTCGCGACCGCGACCCGCTGACCGGTTCGCCTCTCGTCCTGATCCAAACCCACGCCCCCTCATCGGCCGCCCCGATCCGTCGATTGACCCGCTCCCCGGGCCCCGGATTCTGCGCATCGGTGAAGGGCCCGCCCCGCGCTGGGGCTCTGCGGGCCGTCCCGGGTGGACGAGCAGGCCCCGGGTCCGGGCTATCGTCCCGCCGTGGAAGCCGGGATGAGTGGCGAGGAACGCGCGGGCTACCGGGAGCAGGGCTTCGTGCTCGTGCGGGGACTCTTCGCTGCGGATCGGCTGGCGCGGCTCGAGGCTCGCTTCGAGGATCTCGTGCTCCATCGCGTCCCCCGTCCCGAGGGCATGGTCGTGATGCAGGACGTGATGGTGGTGAAGGGTGCGGCCGTTCCGAAGACGCCGCTGCACGCGATCAACAAGCTGCTGAGCTTCGAGGACGATCCGGTGCTCTTCGGATACGCCCTCGACCCCAGCCTGCTGGCTCGCGTGCGTTCCCTGATCGGGACCTCGGTGATGACGATCTCGTCCAACGTCTTCAACAAGCCCCCTGGCGTGGACGGACGCCACCCGCTGCACCAGGATCTGCGCTACTTCGCCTTGCGGCCGGCGGAGAAGATCGTGGCCACCTGGACTGCGCTCCAGCGCTGCCGCCGCGAGAACGGATGCCTGGCGGTGGTTCCGGGCTCCCACCGCGGCCCGCTGCTCGCCCATGGCTCGCCGGACTGGGAGCACGTCAACCACGGCTTCTTCTCCGCCGAGGGCGCGGATCGCAAAGGGAGGCAGCACGTCGAGATGGAGCCCGGCGACACCCTCTTCTTCCACCCCCTGCTGCTGCATGGAAGCGGGCACAATCGGACCGACGGCTTCCGTCGGGCGATCTCGGTGCACTACGCTGCGCAGGACTGCCAGCGGCCGAGCGCGGCCCGCAAGCGGGACCCGGTGATGAGGCCGGTTCCCGACGCGGTCGCGCCCGACGCACACCCCACATCGGAGACTCCGTGAGCTACATCCGGATCGAGAAGCCCAGGCCGCACACCAGCGTGATCGTGATGGACCGGCCGGAGCGCATGAATTCGATGGCCTTCGAGCAGGTCGTTCCCCTGCACGAGGCGCTGCGGGAGGTCGCCGCCGACAACGACACCTGGTGCGTGGTCCTGACCGGCACGGGCCGCGGCTTCTGCTCGGGTGCCGACACGCAGCACACGGAGCCGCCTCCGAACATCGAAGGCCTGACCCTCACGCGCATCGCGACCCGCTCGATGACGATCCTCGCGGAGCTCGTTCCGACGATGCGCAGGATGCCCCAGCCGGTGATCGCTGCGATCAATGGGGCCGCGATCGGAGGCGGCATGTGCCTCACGCTCGGCGCCGACATCCGGATCGCTGCCGAGTCCGCCTACTTCCGGGCGGCGGGCATCAACAACGGGCTGACCGCGACCGAGCTCGGGCTCTCCTTTCTGCTCCCCCGCGCGATCGGGAGCTCGCGGGCCTTCGAGATCATGCTCTCGGGCCGCGACGTGGACGCGGCCGAGGCCGCGGGAATCGGACTGGTCTCGCGGGTCGTGCCCGACACGGAGCTGATGGACGCCGCGCTCGATCTGGCGGACCAGATCAACGGCTGGAGCACCCAGGGTGTGCAGCTCACCAAACGCATGATGTGGGCGGGGCTCGAGACCGCGAGCCTCGATGCGGCCGTGGAGCTCGAGAGCCACACGCAGCTCTACGTCCGTCTCACGACCCAGAACTTCGAAGAGGCGACCCGGGCCCGGAAGGAAGGGCGCAAGCCCGACTTCAAGGACTGACGGGCACCGGTTCGAGCCCATGTGTCCGCTCGCCGCTCTCGAGCCCGCGGGGTCCCGTGGTACGATCCGCCCATGAGCGACCCTGCACACACCGTCGACCCCTGGCGCTTCGCCGGCTCCTTCCTGAAGCGCGTGCTCTCGGGAGGGATCCCGAACCAGCCGCAGCACCCGCCGATCCCGTGGGCGCCGGTCGAGAAGCCGCTCTCCGACTGCAAGGTCGCGCTGCTCTCGACGGCCGGCTTGTCGATGAAGGGGGACACGCCTTTCGACATGGAGTTCGAGCGCCAGAACCCGACGAAGGGCGACCCCAGCTGGCGAAGGATCCGTGGCGACGCCCGGACCGGGGACGTCGAAGCCCACCATCTGCACATCGACACGAGCTACATCGACCGCGATCTGAACGTCGCGCTGCCGCTGGAGCGGCTCCAGGCGATGGCCGACGAGGGCAGCGTCGGCGAGGTGGCTGCGAGCCACTACTCGGTCATGGGCTTCCAGGGCAATGACCCGAGCACCCTCGAGAACGTCAGCGCACCCGAGATCGCCGACGCGATGCGGAGCGAGGAGGTCGACCTCGCCCTCCTCGCGCCGGTTTGACCCGATTGCTGCCGGTCCGTGGGACTGGTCGGACGCAAGATCGAGGCCGCGGGCATTCCGACGGTGACCTTGAACATGATCTGGGTGCTGCAGAACGCGATCGGCATGCCCCGGGTCGCGGCCATCGAGCATCCCTTCGGCCGGCCCTTTGGCGACGTCGGCGATGCCGAGACGCAGGTCGCCGTCCTGCGCGCTGCTCTCGACGTCTTCCGGCGCGCCGAGAAGCCGGGTCACGTCGAGCAGCTGCCCTTCGTGTGGCACGAAGATCCGAAGGATACGAAGTGGCACCCCGCGGAGCCGTCTCCGATCATCGCCCTGATGAAGAAGCGGCGCGGCTAGCAAAGGCGGCGGGCTCGCGTTGAAGCTCCTGGTCGCGAACCGAGGGGAGATCGCCGTCCGCATCCTGGGTGCGGCGGCCGAGCTCGAATGGCCGACGGTCGCCATCCACTCCGAGGACGACGCGGCCTCCCTGCACGTGCGCCGCGCGGACGAGAGCCGCAGCCTCCCCGGTGCGGGGGCCGCCGCCTATCTCGACCTCGGGGCGGTGCTGGCGGCGGCGCAGGGGGCGGGCGCGGAAGCTCTCCATCCGGGCTACGGATTCCTCGCGGAGAACGCCGAGCTCGCGCGCGCCTGTGAGGCCGCGGAGATCGCCTTCGTGGGGCCGTCGGCGGACACACTCGAGCTGTTCGGCGACAAGGTGCGAGCGCTCGCCCTGGCCGAGCGCTGCGGTCTTCCCGTCCTCGAAGGAACCCGGGCTGAGACCACACTGGAAGAAGCCCGGGATCTGCTCGCATCGTGGGGCGCCGGCGCCGCCGCGATGATCAAGGCGATCGGCGGAGGCGGCGGGCGCGGCATGCGCGTCGCCACCAGCCCGGACGAGCTCGAGACCCATTGGGCGGCGTGCGCACGAGAGGCTCGGGCCGCCTTCGGGCGCGACGCCCTCTATCTGGAACGCCTGCTGCCGGACGCACGCCACGTCGAGATCCAGGTCGTGGGCGACGGCCAGGGGGGTGTCGCACATCTCGGCGAGCGCGAGTGCAGCCTGCAACGCCGCCATCAGAAGCTGGTCGAGATCGCACCGAGCCCGAGCCTCAGCGCGGAGCTGCGCGAGACCCTGTGCCAGGCCGCGCTGCGGCTCGCCCGCGAGACCGGCTACCGGAGCCTCGGGACCTTCGAGTTCCTGGTCGGGGCCGACGGCCGCTCGTTCTTCTTCATGGAGGCCAACGCGCGCCTGCAGGTCGAGCACACGGTGACCGAGGAGATCACGGGCATCGACCTCGTGAAGACCCAGCTGCGCCTGACGCAAGGAGCCGGCCTCGCCGATCTCGGGCTCGCGGAGCCGATCCAGCCCCGAGGCTTCGCGATCCAGGCCCGGGTCAACCTCGAGACCCTTCAGCCGGACGGGAGCGTTCGTCCCTCGGGCGGAACCCTCTCGGTCTACGAAGCTCCGACGGGACCCGGGCTCCGGGTCGATGGTTACGGCTACGCGGGCTACACGACGAATCCGCGCTTCGATTCCCTGCTAGCCAAGGTGATCGCCTGGAGCCCGGACGACTTTGCCTCCGTCGTGCGGCGCTGCGCGCGCGCGGTCGCCGCCTTCCGCATCGAGGGAGCCGCGACGAATCTTCCCTTCCTGGGCGCGCTGCTGGATCGACCGGAGGTGCGCGCCAACGCCGTGACGACGGGCTTCGTGGAAGCGCACCTGGCAGAGCTGGCGGCATCGGCCACGGCGGACACGCAGCCGGCACGGTCGAACCGCGGTCCCGGCGCGCGGCTGGCGTCCAGCGATCCCCTGGCGGTGCTCGATCACGGCCGAGACGGGGGGGGCCAGGGATCCGGCCCCGCTGCTCCACCCGCCGCGTCTGCCCCCCCGATGCACCCGATCCCGCCCGGCCTGAGTGCGCGCCTGGCGCCCCTGCAGGGCACGGTGGTCAGCCTGGAGGTCGCGCCGGGCGACGCGGTGGCGCGCGGACAGGTGCTGCTGGTGATGGAAGCCATGAAAATGGAGCACCTCATCCGTGCGGACTGCAGTGGCGTCATCCGCGAGATCCCCGTCGCCGAGGGCGACACCGTGTTCGAGGGGCATCCTCTGGTGCTGCTCGAAGAGTCGGACGTTGCCGGGCAGCTCGTGCCCGAGCAGGAACGGATCGATCCGGATCACATCCGCCCCGACCTCGCTGAGGTGCTGGAGCGCCATGCGGTCGGCCAGGATGCGGCACGTCCCGAGGCGATCGCGCGCCGGCGGAAGACCGGTCAGCGCACCGCCCGCGAGAACGTCGAGGACCTCTGCGACCCCGGCTCCTACGTCGAGTGGGGATCGATGGTGATCGCGGCCCAGCGGCGGCGCCGGGAGCTCGACGATCTGATCCGCAACACGCCGGCCGATGGCATGCTGGCGGGCGTCGGCACCGTGAACGCGGAGCTCTTCGGCGAGGAGGCGGCTCGCTGTGCGGTGATGTCGTACGACTACACCGTCCTGGCCGGAACCCAGGGGCTGCAGAACCATCGCAAGAAGGACCGTCTCTTCGAGGTGGCCGAGCGCAGCCGCCTCCCCGTGGTGTTCTTCACCGAAGGCGGCGGAGGTCGACCGGGCGATACCGACGGCACCGGCGTCGCCGGCCTCGACTGCCGGGCCTTCCAGTACTTCGGCCGGCTCTCGGGGCTGGTACCGCTGGTGGGCATCAACTCCGGCCGTTGCTTCGCCGGCAATGCGGCCCTGCTGGGCTGCTGCGACGTGGTGATCGCCACCGAGAACTCGAACATCGGCATGGGCGGGCCGGCGATGATCGAGGGCGGAGGCCTGGGGATCTTCCGGCCGGAGGAGGTCGGACCGATCGACGTGCAGGTCGCGAACGGCGTCGTGGACGTGGCGGTCGCCGACGAGGCCGAGGCCGTCGCCGTCGCGAAGCAGTACCTGGCCTACTTCCAGGGCCCGGTCGCGGACTGGCAGTGCGCGGATCAGCGCGGCTTGCGCCACGTGATCCCGGAGAACCGGCTGCGCATCTACGACGTGCGGCAGGTGATCGATCAGCTCGCGGATGCGGGCTCGGTGCTCGAGCTGCGCCGCGGTTTCGGCCACGGCATGGTCACCTGCCTGGCGCGCTTCGAGGGGCGGCCCTGCGGGATCGTGGCCAACGACCCGGGCCATCTGGCGGGCGCCATCGACCGCGAGGGGGCCGACAAGGCGGCGCGCTTCATGCAGCTCTGCGATGCCTTCGACGTCCCGCTGCTCTTCCTGTGCGACACCCCCGGCATCATGGTCGGCCCCGAGTCCGAGAAGACCGCGCTCGTTCGCCATGCGGCCCGGATGTTCGTCGTGGGTGCGAGCCTGACGGTTCCCTTCTGCACGATCGTGCTGCGCAAGGGTTACGGGCTCGGGGCGCAGGCGATGGCCGGTGGAAGCTTCCATGCGCCCTTCTTCACGGTCGCCTGGCCGACGGGAGAGTTCGGGGGCATGGGGCTCGAGGGCGCGGTGAAGCTCGGGTACCGCAAGGAGCTCGAGGCCGAGACGGATCCCGAGCGGCGGCAGGCTCTCTACGAGCAGATGGTCGCGCGCATGTACGAGCACGGGAAGGCGGTGAGTACGGCCTCGCACTTCGAGATCGACGACGTGATCGATCCGAAGGACTCGAGGCGTTGGATCCTGCGGGCGCTGCGAGCCGCGCCGCCGCCGACAGCCCGCACGGGCAAGAAGCGCCCCTGCATCGACACCTGGTAGGTCCGGCGCAGGTGGCCTCGATCGGCTCGGAGCTGCGGATCGCGTCGGCCTTCGGGCACAGGTAGCCTCGGCGACGAGGGTCGTCGTCGGCCCCTCCGATGCGGAGGACCCGGTGCCGAGCCCGATTCACCCCCGACCCGAGCCCGCGGACCGTGCCTCCAGGATCGTGACGCAATGCCTCGTTTGGGTGATGCCGATCCATGTTTCGTCATGATTCCGGTAGCTTCAGCCGGTTGACTTCTGACGCAACGCGTTGAATCCTCCCTCGATGTCACGCTTCTCCCCGCGAGACCAGATCCTGGTCCTGGTCGGCCTGGCGATCGCCCTGGGCGTCGCCTCGTCGATCGCGGCGCTGATCACCCTGGGAGACGTCTCGCGGCGCGGGCGAGAGGCGGTGAGGCACGAGTTCGAGCTCAACCAGGCCCTCGGGCAGGTCGCCGCCTCGCATCTGGAGCAGATCGCGGCCTTCGAGTGGGCGCTGTTCGCGACCCGCCCGGGCGAGGGGCGACGCGCGGCCCAGGACCGCTTCGAGAAGCGCGCCGCCGAGAGCGCCGTCTCGCTGCAGCAGGCGATCGAGACCGCCCGCGGCGAATCGGGCCGGATGCGCGGAAGCCCGGATCTGCAGGGTGAGCTCGAGCGGCTCGACCTCGCCCACGCGCGCTACGTCGGGCGCGCGCGCGAGGTGTTCAACGCGATTCGCCGCGGCGACGAGCCCACCGCCAGTCGCAAGGCGATCGAGACCGGCGCGAGCAGCCAGGGCTTCCAGCTCGCCTTGTCGGCGGTGCTGGCCGAGGCCACGGCCTCCGCGGATCTGCATCTCGAGCAGCTCCAGGCCGAGCAACGGCGCGCCATGTGGATCGTGGCAGCTCTCGGTGCAGCCGCGTTGCTGGCGGGGATCGCCATCATCCGCCGCTCCCTCCAGTTGCTCGCCCAGCTGCGATCCCTGAGCGGCCTCCTGCCGATCTGCTCCACCTGCAAGAGCATCCGCGACGATCAGGGTTACTGGAAGGAGCTCGAGATCTTCGTCGAGGACCACTCCGACGCGCAGTTCACCCATGGCCTGTGCGAGACCTGTCTCAAGCGGCTCAAGGCCGAGGCGGGTCTCTAGACGCGCAGGCCCTTGTCCCTCACGACGTCCCGGGATCGTGACAGACCGCCTCGACGTTGTTGCCGTCGGGGTCCAGCACGAACGACCCGTAGTAGTGCTCGTGGTAGGTCGCGCGAAGTCCCGGCGGGCCATGGTCGATTCCGCCCGCCGCCAGGGCAGCCTCGTGGAAACGCGCGACCGCTGCGCGATCGGCCGCGACGAAGGCGACGTGTCGGGGCGACGCGGCTTCCTTCACCTGGATGACCCAGAAGCAGGGCCGCTCCCCGGCGCCGTACCCACAGGCTCGCCGGCCCGGCAGGTCGGGGTCCTGGTCGAAGCTCATGTCGACGACGCGCCGGTAGCCGAGCGCCGCGAGCGCTGCATCGTAGAACGCGCGGCTCGTCTCGAAGTCGAGCGTGTAGCTGCTGAGATGGTCGATCATCCGGGCCTCGCCACCTTGGCGACCAGCGCCTGCATCGTCTCGTCCTCCCACCACTGATGCACGCTGGCGAGCCGTCCCTCGCGAAAGCGGATCCAGGTGATGCCGTCGATGGATCCCGCCGAGCTCGGCAGGCCGCTCATCTTCCATCGCGAAACGACGACGTCTCCCTCCCGCACGATCTCGACGATCTCCTCCCGGAAGC
>JAJDAR010000090.1 GCA_029261775.1 Deltaproteobacteria bacterium
AAGTCCGATGGCGGCACGGTCAGGTACAAGCTCACCGGTCGCTCCTGGTGCATCAGATCGCTGATGCAGAAGTCGGAGCAGGCCGTGTTCGCCGCGACCAGGTCGTCGTGGTAGAGGGTCAGGAACTTCGTGGCGGACGAGAGGACGCTGGAGCGCTCGTTGTCCGACTTGTTGAGAAGCGACCGTGCCGCTCGCGCGACTGCAGGATGAGTGGCCGTCCGCTTCCCGTTCTTCGGATCGACCCAGCCACGCTCGAGGGATGGATCGTGCTTCGTCGAGAGCAGTTCATTGAGCACTTCATCGACGGCGCGGTGGGGATCGGTGAGCAGGTCCAGGCAGCCGCGGAGGCTCTTGTCCGGCCCCGCGTAGAGCACATGGAGGATCGCACCACTGAGAACCTCCTGGGCCGTCAGGTCCCAGTGGTCCTTTGCACCATCGCCGTCTGGATCCACGAGGATGTCTGCGATGTTCTGGACGTCGCGGATCTCATGGGGCCCCCGTCGGACCTCGAGAAGGGGGTTGTACCGGGCGGCGGATCCATCCTCGCAGGTCGGGTCGAAGCGAAGACACCTGCTTCCGAGATGGCGCTGGCGCCAACCGGCGGTGAGCGCCCAGTTCTCACCCTTGATGTCGTTCACGAGCACTGAGTGCGGCCAGGAGAGGAGGGTGGGGATGACCCATCCGACGCCCTTTCCCGACCGCGACGGTGCGAACCCGAGGACGTGCTCCGGACCGTTGTGGCGAAGCGGTTCCAGCGTCCCGCGGCGCAGGACGGCGCCCACGTAGACGCCCGCATCGCCGACGAGCCCCGTAGATGCAATGTCGCCCGCGTCGGCCCAGCGCGCGGAGCCGTGGCTATCGGTATGGCCACCGATCTTGCGGGCTCGGCGTACCGCCAGCGCAATGCCCACCACGAAGACGAAGTGTGCCGGGACGCCGATCAGCCAGTGTCCGGTCTGCCATACGTCCTCCGTTCCGGGGACGTGGCCAAAGCGGAGTTCCCAACGGAAGAAGTCCCAAGGCGCATACAGGGGGCCGAGCCAACTCGCACCGGCCAGGACGGCGGCGAGCAGACAGCCAAGCGACCAGTGCCGCGTCCGCGGGAAGGCCAGGGCGGCGATCCCTCCTCCAACGGCGAGGATCGCCAGGGCTCCGAGCCACAGCTGTTCCGCTGGGCCGGGAGCAAAGAGCGGCGGGCCGAGGCCGGCCTGGTAGCCGAGCTTCCAGGCTGACCACTGGGTCACCGCCCAGAGGACCAGCACGAGTGAGCCCACGATCGCGAGGGTGGAGCCGACGAAGATGCCGGCGGCCGTATTTCGCTCGCCGCTCGCAGGGAGGCGGTAGAGGGTCTTGGCTTGCATGTCCGGCTTCCAGGTATGGAAGACCGGTCATCGCGGGGGAGCTTCAGTATGCCATTTCAGGGCCAGCCGGCACCAGCCGGCGGGGCTCGTGCGGTTCTGGAGCTCACCGACCCCGGTCGTGCTGCTGGCTGTGCTCGAGATCGTCCAGAACCCACCGAACGCGGCGCTGCTCGCGTTCTTCTTCGGCGGCCTGAAGAGCCCGGGCGCGGACGTCGTGCCCGATCTCGGCGCTTCCCTCCGTGCGGATCGCCGTCAGCTCTCGGCCAGTGTCGAGCACGGCGTGCCGGTTTCCCTCCGCGTCGTCGCCGTAGCCGACCAACCGTCCGCGATGCACGCGGCCAGCGACGGGTTCCGCCATGCGTAGGGGCTTGCCGTGCCTGTCCTTCAGCTCCTCCAAGGCGAGCGGCGTGCGCTCGCGCTGCGTCATTCTGGCTTCCACCATTTGTTCGGCTCCTCGTACGGCCTCATAGGCCTCGTGATCCTCTCCCCGTCCGATCCGGCGGATCATTCCGGCGCGCTCAAGCAGGGGTACGCGAGCGCGAACGGACTCCCACCACCGTCGCGCGAATCCCTGGCTTCCCGGCGGGGCGGAGAGGCTTCCGGTCTCGCGGACGGACGCGATCGCATCGAGGTCCAGCGGTGTCGATGGCGAGTCGATCTGCCGGAGGGTCCGAAGCGTGCCGTGTTCGCGGATCCCGACGTTCGTCGACGCCGGCTCACCCCAGGCGCGAACCGTGACGACCTCGCCCGGCCTGAGGCGACCCAGGCCGCGCAGGTTCTGGATCGATGGAGACTGGGGGATCGCGTGACGCTTGCCGTCCGCGCCTTCGATGATCAGGAAGGGCTGTTCCTTCGCCTCGTCGAACGCCGCGCCGGCGACGCGGCCTCGGAGCTGTGCTCCGGGTTCCAGGCTCGTCAGAGCAACCGGCGAATGCCGGTCCGAGATTCCAATTCCGGCACTCGCAAGACTCTTCTGAATGTCCCCGGATACCTGGATCTGTCGGAGCCCGGCTTCGAGCCGATCGGAGATCCGCCACGACCGGGCATCCACGCGCTCGGCGAGGCCCAGGCCGTCGAGGTACGCGAGTCTCCGCAGGTCCTGGAGGCGGCGCTCCTGCGCCGCCGGATGCACCGGCACAGGGCCAGAGAAATCGACGACCCCGTCACTTCGTGCCTGTCGCCGCAGCGATCGATCGATCTCCGTGACACGGGGAGCGTGCACGGCCCGCTCGCGCGCCTTTCGACGATCCAGATCGAGACGAGGGCCGAGGGACCTGGTCAAGAACTCCTGGCTTCGGCCGCGGATCCCGTGTCGCACGTAGTCTCTCGGTAGCTGCAGCCCTCGTCCACGATCGTCCACCCCGCGGATCGCAACGTGGACGTGGGGGTGGTCGGTGTCATGGTGGTCGATGGCCGCCCACTCGAGCTTGGTTCCCAGGTCCTCTTCCATCTGGCCGACGAGCGACCGGGCGTGAGCCTGGAGGTCGATTCCGTCGCCGGCTTCGGGAGAGACGACCAGCTTCCAGAGCCGTCGGTCGCCGGCCTTCTGCCAGCTGTCGCGCCGGTCCGGCAGGTAGACGTTGTCGCTCTCTGCGTCGAAGCCAACTCCCCGATCGTCATCACGCTGAGCCCCTGCGCGGCTCAGATAGTGGCCGTGAGCACGCCAGCGTCCCGGCTTCCCGGTCGGTGTGAACGAGACCTTCACCAGACTTCGCTGCTGGCTGCTTCCCCGGGAGAACGAGGAGATACGCGATCCCCGGGTGCCCACCCCCCGGCGCTTGCCGCCTGAGATGCTGCTCGAGACGCGACGCAGCGCACCAGCGCCGCCTACTTCCCGCCGAATCGTTGAAGGCCGGAGGCGGGCTGCGGGCGGGGTGTCACGGTTCGCCGCGTCACCAGGCGGCGGCGGCATAGACGGTTCCCGCCGGCTCTGCTGCTCGCGCTGATGGGCCTTCTCAGGCGCCTTGTCCGAATCCGTCCGGACCCGCCCAGGCCGCTGCCGGCGCTCGGTCACGGGTGCTCCAAGTTGATGGTGAGCAGCGGACGTACGTTGCCCATGAGGCTCTCGACCGGGATCGGCCCGAAGTACCGGCTGTCCCAGCTTCGTGCGGAGTTGAGGCCCTGTACCCAGACCTGGCCGGGGGGCAAGACACGAGCTCCGAACGGGGCGTGCGCAAGAGGCCGCCCGGAGCTGTCAAACGCCTGGATCGGCGCCCGGAGGAGCACTGCTCCATTGACCGCCAGGAAGGACTCGTCGAGCGTGATCGTGTCCCCAGGCAGCCCGACCAGCCGCTTGAGGGCAGGGCTGCTGCGGCCATGGCACTCGCCTGCCGGTAGGTAACCCCGCCGCCGGCCGAGCGTCTCGACACTCGGCGGAAGGCAGAGAAGCACCAGCTCGCCGCGAGCGAGCCTGAGGGGGCGCTCAACGTAGAAGCCGATCGGCGCCGACGCAGTCCAGTTGAATCGTACGCCCGCCATGTGCGCTTTGGCGGTGACCAGAAGACCAAGGGCAGCCAATCCGAGGGGCCAGAGCCGCCTTCCGAGAGGGAGAGGGCGGCCTTTAGCTTCTCGATGCATCAGTCCCACAGGGAATCAACTTTCGTGCCAGAACCAGCCGCGGCTCAGGAGAGCGGCGCGGGTAGAGCGAACAGGTCGGTTCGGTGAATACTGTCCGGTCGGACGGCGAGGAGGCGTGCTTTGGAAGGCTGGATCACTCCGACGCGGAGACCCAAGCTCCCGGCTCACGGTCCGGCGCGATCAGTCGCCGGTGGTGAGGAGGAGCTGCGCGAGCTCATCGAGGCCTGCCGCGCGGGACGGCTCTCCGACGTCACCGTGTGGATCGAGGCCGGAAGGCCTCTCCAGATGCAGCCCGTCGGTCACGCCCGGCGGCGGACCACCGCCCTGGCGGTCGCAATCGAGACCGGCCAGCACGACCTGGTTCTCCTCTTGCTCGCCGCTGGCTACCGCACGGACCTCGAGCCCTGGTCGCCGTTTGACCAGGTCTTGCGAGACCGCCGCTTGGATCTCGTCGAACTGCTGCTCGAGGCCGGCGCAGACCCGAGCACCGTTGATCCCGACGCGGTATTCGGAACGTACAGCCGAGATGCCATGGAACGGTTCTTCGCCCTTGGCGTCGATCTAGCCGGAGACGGGGCGATGGCCGAGGCCCTCGCGACCGCGACTCGGAACCGTCCGCTCTACGGTTTCGTGAAGAACCACACCGACGATCCCCGAATCCAGCGGGAGGTCGATCTGGGGCTCGGGTACGCCATTGGTCGCAAGAACGACAAGGCCGTCAGCCTGTGCCTGTGGGCCGGAGGCAACCCTCGCCATTCCGTACCTACCATGGGCGACGGCCACGTCTACTCCGACGATTGGACGATGACAGCGTTCGAGCGGGCCGTCTGGGAGGGGGTTCCGGAATACCTAAGGAAGCTCGGCTTCGACCCCCGATCGGACAACATTGAACCGCTGTACGACGTCGCGTACCGCATCTCGGAAGTCGAGGCGCTTGCCAGGATCCAGCCGCCGGAGGACTGGCATCCGATCGCAGAGAGATTCCTCGATCGGTTGACGTTCCCGCTTGACCCCGATGCGGGGACCTCATGGGGAACGACCTGGGATCTTGAACGGGTCTTCCGTTTGGGTGGACGCTTGCGGGAGTTCTCGCCTCTCGCCAAGCGCCGGCTTCGTAAGCACCTCAAGGAAGTCACTCAGGACAGGGCCAGGAATCTGGTCCGGCTCCTTGAGAAACACACGGCCTCGGACGCGTTCCTCGGACTAATCGCGCACCCGATGTTTCTCGAGGACTACAAGGGCTGGGGTCTTCGGCGCAAGTGGATCGAGGAGCTTGCGGCGGGGCAGGGTGGCTCGAAGAGCGCTTCCGCTAGGGCCAGGACGGTCTTGAGGAAAGAGAAGGACCGCCCGCCGACGATGAGCGTGCCTTGGAACAAGGCTGGGTATGTGCGTGTGAGTCGCGAGGAGCTCTACGAGCTGGTCTGGTCGACCCCGATGGTGAACGCCTCGAGACGTTACGGGCTCTCCGACAACGGACTACGGAAGATTTGCAGGAAGCTCCAAGTGCCGACGCCACCGAGGGGCCACTGGGCGAGGCGGGGAAAGTCGCAACGACCGAGTCCCCTGCCGGCGCCGAAGGAGGGATGGCCGATCGAGGCGTGGCTGGCGATGCCCTTCGAGCCTTAGATGTCAGGAGCGTCAGCGATCGTGTGAAACCTCTTTTGGCAAGTAGGGAGCCAATATCAGTTCCGGTATGTCGTAGATATCGCGCGTGGCCTGAGGAGGAAAGGCGTCGGTGAGCTAGGCGAAGATCTTCGCCGCGGCATCAGCGGCCAAGGTCGGGTCGTAGGTGTTCGGAAGTTCTTGGATCGACTGAGTTGCGGTTCGGAGGCCTCGGTCGAGCGTCACGATGTGTAGCCGCTCACGAGGGATGTCGTAGAAGTCCATGAGGTACTTGGCCGACGAGAGAATGAGCAGGTCAGGCACCGAGACCTCCACATTCCTTGGTTTCGGGGGAGTGGTTTGGCCAGGCTTCTTCTTTGGCGCCTGCTTCGCCTTGTTGATGACCTCGTAGAAGCGGTCGACGGCAATGATGATGTCGCGGTTAGTCTCTACGTCGTGGTATCGGATTTCTCGTTCCTTCGCCCTAAGTGTTTTCGCGGTGACCGTCAGAGTTCGGGACATGCGGTCTCGCGCTTGCTTGTGCTGAGCGGGAAATCGGAACCACTTGTCGCGATAGTACTTCTTTGCCAGCACCTTGAAGGCTTCTGCAATGCAGACGTCGGGGACGTAGACGCGAGCGTGGCGCGACTTCAATTGGGCGTCGATTTCTTTCCACCAAGCGTCACAAGCGTCTATGCGGTTCTGCTGAAGGCCAGCGGGAGCGCAGCTTGCTGGGATGAACTTGTTAGCGAGAAAGTTAGCGTCGACGACGTAGTAGTTCCGCGCGTGGTCACCCGGCTCGCGCTGGATTCTCCGTTGTCGACGGGGCCTGGCGGTTACTTTTTTTCGGCGGCCCCTTTTCGTCGCCACTGCAACCGACCTCGCTGGGTAGGAACTGAAGCGTATCGGCGGCTGGCGTTTCCGTCCGCGTTGGCCCGTGGTGGCGCCGGCGCCGCACGGCGTCGATTTGACACAATGCACACTATCGCCCGCAAGCCCTCGGTTGCCCAGGTCGGCCTCCAGCTTCGGGTCCGGCGCCTCGCGCATGTCGTCCCACCCGATTGCCTCCCCGTCCTCAAGGAACTGCTGGGGGCCTCGGCCGCTGCCCTCTGAGGCGGCTTTGGTTTCCGGCTTGGTGGCGCTTGGCTGTCCGGCGCTCGCCAGACCCCGTTGAGCCAAGTGACCTTCAGTGCGGCGGGGAGTTGGGATACACGCGGGATACAACTTTCACGGCTACTGACCCTCGCGTTTCCGCGGGGTTACGGCCGGATGTTGGGGGTTCGAGTCCCGTCCGCCCCGCCATGTAAGTATCTGAAATTATTGGCGTTTTTGGTCTGATGCCAATGGTTGGGATACAAGCTCGACCACGAACACCAATCAGCTTGCTCGTGCGCTCGAGGGCGTCTGCCACGGCAGTTGGTGCAGCCGGTAGGGCTCGCAGCAACCAGCGCACTCAGACGCCTTTTCAGCTCAAGGTGCGATGTCCTCGTGCCCTAAAGGCAACAACGATGTTGCCTTTCCAGCCTGCGGCGCTATTCGTTGGCCATGAGCGACCCCGAGCGCCCCCGTCGACGTGACTTCGAGGACAACCGGACCCGGCTCCTTCAGGCGGCGCGGAAGCTGATCGCAGAGCGCGGCCCGGAAGGGCTCGCCATCTCGGAGGTCGTGCGGCTCGCGGATCTCAACCGGACCACGGCCTACAAGCACTTCCGCACCCGGGATGAGCTCGTGGCGGCGGTGATGGAGTCGCTCGCGGATGAAGTGGGCGAGATGCTCACCCAGCCGATGCCGTTCGGTGAACGCATCGACTACATGGCCCGCTTCTTCGTCGAGCATCCGGAGATCGGGCGGCTGATGCTGCACCATCTGCTGTCGGAGAACCCGTTTCCGCGGGCCGCCTGGGACCGGTTCGTGGGCCAGCTTGCGCGACTCGCCAAGAGCGAGCGCAGCCAGGACGGCATCCACCCGGAGATGCTCGGGCATGTCCTGATGGCCATCGGCGTGATGTGGCCGCTCCAGGCCAGTGCGCTCTACGACGACGAAGGGGTTCCGGCGGCAACCGACGCACTCGGACGCGAGGTCAAACGGCTCCTCCTCTACGGAGTGCTGAAGCCCGACGCCTGGCCCGAGCTCGTCGGCTCCCTCGGCGAAGGGAAGGCGTGATGGGCGTCGAGTGGCGCCAGGTTGGCGAAGGCCCGGAGGGGCTCCGCCTCTACCGGGTCGACGCGGACTCCGGAAACGTCTCCCTCGGCGGAGGCGGTGCGATGCGCAGCCCCATCGACCTGGTGTTCCAGCGCTTCGAAACACCCACCACCCGCTACCTCCGCGAGCACTTCACGGCGCCCGGCTCTCCGGTCGGAGCGAGTTCGTTCGCGGTGGCCTGCCACGTCGTGTCGCTTCCCGACCTGATGTTCGTTGTGGATTCGACTTACCGGACCACCGCGGACGACGTCTTCCCAGGCGCGCTGGCAGAGATCGCCGCGGACGAAGGCCGCGCTCTCGGGGACCGGCCGATCCAGGTGCTCTACACCCATGCCCACTTCGACCACGCAGGTGGCCACGAGGCCGTGGAGGCGATGGGCCGCGACGTCCAGATCCTGGCGCACCCCGACACGGAACGCCTCTTCCCCTTCGTGAGTCGGCGCGAGATGTTCTTCCGCTTGAAGGAGGTGTTCTTCCGCGACTGCGGGATCGAGGCATCTCTCGAAGAGCTGACGGACCAGATTCGCCAGCTCTATCTGCGCATGATCGACGAGTCCGGCGCCGACATGAGCCGCACACCGTGGGGGTCCATCGAAGATGGACCGCTTCGAATCGACGCGCCGATCGAAGAGGACGCGGATCGGGTGCTCGCCGGCGGTCGGATTCGGCTGCTCGAGTTCGGTGGGCACATCCCCGGACATCTCTGCGTCCTGGTCGACGGCGCCCACTTCATCACGGGTGACATGTGGCTCCCCGCGACGACGTCGCTCGTCACGCCGCGATTCGCGGGCCGTGAGGCCGGTGTCGGAGACGAACGCTTCGGTGTGCTTCGCTACGTCGAATCCGATCTGGAGCTCCTCGGCATGCCGGTGGACGAGTGCATGGCCTATCCGAGCCACGAGATCATCTATCGCAACCCGAAGCGAATGGCGATGCGTGACCTCGAGCTTCTGGTGCCGCGACTCGAGCGAACCTACCGCATCCTCGAAGAGCACCAGGCGACGCCCATGCGCATCCTCGACGTCGCGTGGGGGGGCGCGGCCCACGTACCGCTCTGGAAGATCGACGGGAGCATGTTCCGTCTGGTAGTCGCTCACGACGAGGCCGCCGCCTTCGTGCACGACATGGCGGCCGTGGGCGACCTTCGCGAGGTGGAGCCGGAGCGCTGGATCTGGACCGGCAAGGCCGACCTCCACGATCGGCTCCACGCGACGCTGCTCGACCAGCGACGGAGCCACGGAGACCTCGAATTCGAAAGCAGAGGAAGGGCCGCATGACCGAGATCCACTACGAGCCGCTATCACCCGAGGTGAACCGGGACCCTTATCCGTTCTACGAGCAGATGCGGCGCGAGGCGCCCGTCCACCGCATTCCGAGTTCGGGCTTCTATGCCGTGACCCGCTACGCGGACGTGATGAGGGTCTTGAAGGACCCCGAGATTTTCTCGTCGAGTGCCATGCGGCTCATGATGATGAGCGCCATGACCGGTGGCATCCAGAACATGCCGCTCGATCTCGACCAGATCCGGTCGGAGCGCGAGAAGGTGGCCGAGCAGCTCGCCTTCGACCCGGCGATGTTCCTGACGGCGCAGTCGGTCATCTCCTCGGACCCGCCGCAGCACGGCAAGATGCGCAGCATCGTCAATCGCGGCTTCACGCCCCGAAGGATCTCCGACCTGGAGCCGAGGGTGCGCGAGATCGCGCGAGTGCTCATCGATGGCGCGCTCGGCGAGCCCACCGGCTCCTTCGATCTGGTTCGCGACTACTCGATCCCGCTTCCGGTCCAGGTGATCGCGGAGCTGCTCGGCGTGGAACCGGAGAAGCAAGGGGATTTCAAGCGCTGGTCCGATACCGTCGTTTCCGCGGCCTCGGGAAGTGGCGCGGGTCCCCAGGAGATGATCGCGACCTTCGGGGAGTTCACGGCGTACTTCGACGCGGTGATCGAGCAGCGCCGCGCCGAGCCCAAGGACGATCTGATCAGCGCGCTCATCCGGGCAGAGCAGGGCGATACGCTGACGTCCGTCGAAGTGATCATGTTTGCCGTCCTCCTGCTCGTGGCTGGAAACGAGACGACGACGAACCTGATCGGCAATGGAATGCAGGCCTTGCTCGATCATCCGGATCAGCTGGAGAAGGTCCGCGCCGACCCGAGCCTGATTCCGGGCTTCGTCGAGGAGGCGCTTCGCTACGACTCCCCCGTCCAGGTGCTGTTCCGGCAGGCGACGGAGGACGTCGAGGTGGCGGGCACGAAGATCCCCAAGGGTTCCATCGTCCTGCCGATCTTCGCCTCGGCGAACCGAGACGATGACCAGTTCCCAGAGGCCTCCCGGTTCGACATCACGCGGAATCCGCAGGGGCACGTCGCGTTCGGGTTCGGCATCCACTTCTGCCTCGGGGCTTCCCTCGCGAGGCTCGAGGCCCGGGTGGCCTTCGAGGAGCTCCTCGGTCGCGTGGCGCGCTTGGAGCGGCTCGAGGCTGATGCCGAGTACATCGATTCCTTCCTGCTGAGAGGACCGAAGAGCCTTTCCCTCCGATTCGAAGCGGCGTAGGGCCGCGGGAGACAAGCCATGGGCGCGACAGAGCCGGTACAGACCGATCCCTACCTCGGCGAGGAGTTCGTATCCGACCCTGCGTCGGTGATCGATCGAATGCGGGAGGAGGACCCGGTGCACCTGATTCCGGGGATCGACGCTTGGATGGTCACCCGCTGGGAGGATGTGAGGGAGCTCTTCACACACCCGAGCACGACCAACGATCGTCGAGCCTACGAGAACTACCAGATGCCGCCGGAAGGCTCGACGCAGCGCTGGTTCGCGGAGAACAGCCTCTTCGCGGTGTCTCCCGAGAGGCACGCTCGGATGCGGAACCTGGTGTCCGCGGCGCTCACGCCGCGTGCCGTCAAGCGGATGGAAGGGCAGGTTCGGGACGTCGTCGAGCAGTTCGCCTGCAAGCTGCGTGGTCGCACGGGCGTCGTCGACCTGATGGCCGAGTTCACCGAGCCGATCCCCGGCACGGTCATCGGGCGCATCGCCGGTATTCCCCAGAAGGGAGACGACGAGCTTCGTTGGCGGCAGCTCGGGCGTGACTCGGTACGGGGCATCAGTCCCTTCCTGACTCCCGAGGAACGCAAGCGCGCCGAAGACGCCATCACCGAGATCTGCGATTGGGTGCGCCAGATCGCAGTCGAGCGGCGCGAACGACCGAAGGAGGACATCGTCTCGGACCTGGTGCAGGCCGCCGACGAAGACGACCGGATGACCAACGACGAGATCGTCCTGATCGTCGCGGCCCTCGTCGCCGCGGGCACGGAGACGACGACGATCGGCAGCACCCGGGGCCTCCAGGCGCTGCTCCAGCATCCCGACCAGATGAAGAGGCTCCGCGCGAGCCCGGAGCTGATGCCCAACGCCGTCGACGAGCTCCTGCGCTGGGACTTTGGCGCGGTGGGCCTTCCGCGCTACGCCGTCGAGGACTTCGAGTTCCGCGGCAGGCCCATCAAGAAGGGCCAGCTGCTGATGCTGAACATGATGGGGGCCCATCGTGACCCGAGCGTGTTTCCGAACCCGAACGAGCTGGACGTCGGACGTGACACGAAGGCGCTCACCCTCTTCGGCCACGGTCCCCACTTCTGTCTGGGGGCCAATCTGGCCCGGCAGGAGCTTCGTTGCATGTACGAAGCTGCGCTCGAGTTCCTTCCCGAGGGCGCGAGGCTCCTGGAGGAGCAGATCCGGCTGCGACGGGTGGCGATGTTCTCGTCGATCGAGTCTTTGCCGGTCGATTTCGGAGCGGGTCGATGACGGCGATTGTAGAACAGGACCTTCTCAACCCGGACCTGTATGCGGCCCATGGCTACCCGCACGACGTCTGGGCACGGCTTCGCCGTGAAGACCCGGTCCACTTCGTGGAGCGGCCCGGCCACGAGTCCTACTGGGCCATCACGCGGCACGAGGACATCGTCGCCATCTCGCGGCGTCCCGACCGGTTCGAGAACGGTCCGCGCCTGGTGATGAGCTTGGAGCAGGGGATCGGCGACGAGTTCCCGGTGCGCATGCTCCTCAACATGGATCCCCCTGAGCACCACGCGTTCCGCTCGCTCGTCAGCAAGCGGTTCACTCCTCGCGCGCTCCGTCAGATCGCCGGTCAGGTGGACGGTATTGCCTCGGACATCCTCGATCGGATCGACATCCGCGGATCACTGGGAGAAACGGATTTCGTGGAATCCGTGTCGGCGCTGCTCCCGATCTGGGTCATCGCGGAGATGCTGGGCGTCCCTCGTTCCGACTGGGAGCGGCTCTTTCACTGGACGAATCGGACCATTGGAGCTGGCGACCCGGAGTACCGGGAAGAGGGCAAGACCCCGGTCGAGACGATGCAATCGGCGCGGATCAGCCTCTTCCACTACTTCAACGACCTGACCGAAGAGCGACGCAAGGAGCCGCGTGACGACCTCGTCAGCATCCTTGCGAACTCACGCATCGATGGGCAACCGCTTCCGGTCTTCGAGCTCATGTCGTACTACCTCCTGCTCGTGGTGGCCGGGAACGAGACGACACGGAACGCCACCAGCGGAGGGCTCCTCGCCCTCATCGAGACTCCCGATCAGCTGGACCTCGTGCGTCGGGACCCGGGTCTCGTCAAACCTCTGGTCGAGGAGGTCCTGCGCTGGACCTCTCCGGTGATCCACTTCTGTCGCACGCCGAACGAGGACGTGGAGATCGGGGGGAAGAAGATCCGCGCGGGGGAGCGGCTCGTGCTGTTCTACCCCTCCGCAAATCGGGACGAGGCCGTGTTCGATGAGCCCGACCGCTTCCGCGTGGAGCGCAGGCCCAACCGGCACATCGCCTTCGGGATCGGCGAGCACTTCTGCCTCGGCGCCCACGTGGCGCGTCTCGAGCTGGAGGTGATCTTCCGCCACCTGGTCGAGCGCCTCGAGTGGGTCGAGCTCGCGGGGCCTGTGGAGCGGCTCCGCTCCAGCGTGGTCGGAGGCATCAAACACATGCCCATTCGGTTCGGCGTTCGGGCTGCGGCCTAGTCGGGCGAGCGACCCTTGCGCTCGTTGGCGGCGGCGTCGGGCGGGACCATCCAGGAGGTGCATGTGCAGTCGATCGACCGAGTCGACGCGATCGTCATCGGCGCGGGGATGGCCGGACTGTATCAGCTCTACCGTCTTCGGGAGCTGGGGCTCTCGATTCGGGTGTTCGAGAGCGGCGGTGGCGTCGGCGGTACCTGGTACTGGAACCGCTATCCCGGCGCGCGCTTCGACTCGGAGAGCTACAGCTATGGGTACTCCTTTTCGGAGGAGCTCCTGCAAGAGTGGAACTGGAGCGAGCACTTCGCTCCACAGCCCGAAACCCTGCGCTACCTGAACTTCGTCGCGGACAAGTTCGATCTCCGCAGGCACATCCATTTCGACAGCAGGGTCACGCGCGCGATCTTCGACGAGGACCGCGGCAGCTGGGAGATCGAGACCGGTGACGGTCGCCGGGCACGGGCGCGGTTCCTGATCACTGCAGTCGGGCCGCTATCCGCGCCGACATTGCCCAGGATCGAGGGCCGCGAGAGCTTCAAGGGCGAGTCGTATCACACCGCCCGTTGGCCCCACGAACCCGTGGATTTCTCGGGCAAGCGTGTCGGTGTGATCGGTACGGGCGCGACCGGCGTGCAGGTGATCCAGGAAGTCGCCAAGACCGCTGGCCATCTCACGGTCTTCCAACGCACGCCGAACTGGTGCGCGCCCCTTCACAACTCGCCGATCGAGCCCGAGAGACAAGCCGAGATCCAGGCGAGCTATCCGGAGATCTTCGAGAAGTGCCGCGAATCGCACGGAGCCTTCCTGCACGCGGCCGACCCGCGGTCGGCTCTCGAGGTGTCGGCGGAAGAGCGAGTCGCCTTGTGGGAGAGGCTCTATGCGGAGCCCGGATTCGGCATCTGGATGGGGAACTTCTCCGACATCCTCGTGAGCGAGGAGGCCAACGCTCTCGTCAGCGAGTTCATGCGAGGAAAGATCCGCGCACGCGTCCGGGACCCCGAGATCGCGGAGAAGCTGACTCCCAAGAACCATGGATTCGGCACCCGGCGCGTACCCCTCGAGACCGGCTACTACGAGGTCTACAACCAGGACAACGTCCTGCTCGTCGACGTCCTGGAGGCTCCCATCCAGCGCATCACGCCGGACGGGGTCGAGACCGGCGACGCCACGTACGAGCTGGACCTCCTGATCCATGCGACGGGATTCGACGCGATCACGGGGGCCTTCGACCGGATCGACATCCGCGGTCGCGCTGGGAGAACGCTCAAGGAGAAGTGGGCCGACGGCCCCAGGACCCATCTGGGCCTCCAAAGCGCCGGCTTCCCGAATCTGTTGACGTTGGTCGGGCCGCACAATGCCGCCACGTTCTGCAACATCCCGCGCTGCATCGAGCAGAACGTCGAGTGGGTGACGGAGCTCCTCCGCTACATGCGCGATCACCAATACCAGCGCATCGAGCCCACCGAGAGCGCGGAGAACGAGTGGACGAAGCACGTGTACGAGATCGCGGCGCTCACGCTTCTTTCCAGGACCGACTCCTGGTTCACGGGTGTGAATCAGAACCTTCCCGACAAGAAGCACACCTTTCTGGCCTACGCGGGTGGCTCGCCGGCCTACCGGGCCCGGTGCAACGAGATCGCTGCCAAGGGCTACGAGGGCTTCGTACTCCAGTAGGAGGGTCGGGACCGGCGACGAGGGGCTCCGCCAAACGGCGACGCCCCGGGCTGTCGAGGGTTCGAGGAGGGCGCCCGGCGAGGGTGGGGGGCGAGACCTGACCTTCGGCTCGGGCAGGAGGGGTCATCCGCCATCCCGACCGAAGTCCAACCCGCCGCGCCATCCCACCTCTCGAGGCCGATGCGCCCTCCTCTTGAGGCGCTACTCTGTGTGGAGTAAGCGTAATTCTATCGGAGGAATTCGTGCCTGCAAGAGCCCAAGCGGAGCCGTCGAGGCGGTCTGAACGGCGGGAGATGGAGGCGGCCCTGCGCCGGGCCCACGTGATCGACGCCGCGGGCGCGGAGTTCGCCGAAAAAGGCTTCCACGGTGCCCAGGTCGGCGAGATCGCCGCCCGGGCCGAGGTGTCTCTTGGGACTGTCTACGCGATGTTCGAGGCCAAGGAGGGCCTCTTTCAAGCGGTCATCGAGAAGGCGGCCGACTCCATCCGGGAGACCGTGCGCGCGGAGGTGGAGGCCGTTGCCGACCCCAGAGAGCGCCTGCTCGCCCTCATCGACTCGCTCTTCGCCTGCTTCTCGGGGAATCAGGACCTGCTCCGGATCTACGCCGGGGCGACGCACGGGCTTCCCTGGCGGATTCGCCAATCGATGGGCGATCGCGCCCAGGTGATCTTCGCAGGCTTCACCGAGTGGGTCCGTGGGCTCGCGGTTGAGGCCACGGCGGCGGGGCCCCTGGTAGAACTCGAGCCGGATGCCCTTGCCCTCACGCTCATCGGGTCCGTGACGACCGCCGCCGCTGCTGCCGTGGAGGGCACCTCACAGCAGCCGCTCGATGTACTGGCTCGCGACGTCCGAAAGGTCTTCGAGCGAATCCTCGCCGATGGAGGCGCTCCGTGAGGGGGTCGGCAATCGCGGTTGCATCGGTTCTCATCGCCTGTGGGACCGGACCTGACGAGATCGAGGCTCCGCCGGAAGCGCATGCCGCTGTGTCCGTGACCGTCAGCGTCGTCGCGCAGGAAGCGATCGTTCGTGAAATCGTCGGCAGCGGCACGATCGCTGCGCACAAGACCACGAACATCGGGCCCCGCGTGAGCGGCATCATCGACGAGATCCTCGTGAAGGTTGGTGACCGGGTGCAGGCCGGCGACGTTCTCTTCCGCACTCGGAACGACGACTACGAGATCCGTTCGCGCCAGTCCCGGGCCCAGGCCCGACTCGCGATGGCCGAAGTGGCGCAGACCGAACGCGGCCTGCGTCGCATCGAGAAGCTCCACGCGCAGGGCGTTGCATCGGAAGGACGCCTCGACGAGGTGCGAACGGCCTTCGAGACGGCCTCGGCGCGGCGAGAGTCGGCCGAGGCAGGCCTGGCCGAGGCCCTGCAGAACCTGACGGATACGTCGGTGAAGGCGCCGTATCCGGGTGTCATCACGCACCGCTACGTGGACGAGGGCGCCATGATGAGCACGATCATGAGCGCCAACTCCCAGGTCGTCCAGATCATGAAGATCGACATCGTCGCGGCGATCATCCAGGTCCCCGAGATCCACCTGTCGCGTATTCACATCGGCACGCCGGCACGCGTCTTCGTCGACGGCGTGGACGGTGTCTTCGAGAGCGAGGTCTACATCCTGAACGACCGCGTAGACCACACCTCCCGCGCCGTGGAGGTGCGGTTGCCCATTCAAAACCCGGACTACGCGCTGAAGCCTGGGCTGTTCGCGCGCGCAGAGCTGATCCCGGAGCCACGCGAAGTCGTCGTCGTTCCGCGCGGTTCCGTGTTGGGGCCCACCGACGCCCGCTACGTGTTCGTCGACGAGGGCGGCGTGGCCCGGCGCCGCCATGTGACCGTGCGAGAGCTGGACACCCGGCGAATGGAGGTCGTGGAAGGCCTCGCACCCGGCGACGGTGTCCTGGGCGGCCCCAACCTGCCGCGCATCTCCGACGGCACCGCCATCGCGATCGAGCTCGCTCATGCGGATCGCTGACTTCTCCATTCAGAGACCGGTCTTCGCAGTGATGCTGATCGGGGCGCTCGTGGGTCTGGGTGCGGTCTCGGTCGGTCGCCTCGGGGTTGACCTGTTCCCGCGCATCGAGTTCCCGTACATGGCCGTCACCACCGTTCTGGAGGGTGCCAATCCAGAGACGGTCGAGAGCGAGGTCACGGATGTTCTCGAAGACCACCTGAACACGATCTCCGGAATCAAGGAGCTCCGCTCGGTGAGCTCCGAAGGGCTCTCGCAGGTCTTCATCCAGTTCGAGCTGGACGAGAACGCGGACGTGAAGGCCGAGGACGTTCGGGAGAAGGTCTCTCGCGCGGTCGCGGAGCTTCCTCCGGACGCCGAGTCACCGGTGGTGGAGAAGGTCGACCCGGACTCGGCCCCGATCCTGTCAGTGATGGTCTCGGGCGACCTGCCCATCCGCAGCCTGACCGAGTTCGCCGACCGCGTCGTGAAGGAGCGCATCCAGCGCGTGCCGGGCGTCGGGTCGGCTCAGCTCGTTGGCGGGCGCGAGCGGGAGATCCGGATCTGGCTCGACGCCAATCGGCTCCGAAGCTACGGACTGACCGCACCTGACGTCATCCAGGCGATCCGTGCAGAGCACGCGGATATCCCGGGAGGGCTCCTCGAGGCCGACGAGGATAGGAGCGAGTTCTCCGTCAAGACCAAGGGCGAGGTCGATACGGCTCACGAGTTCGCGGACATCGTGGTCGCCTACCGGGAAGGGGCGCCGACCACCGTGGGCGACGTCGCGCGGGTCGAAGACGGGAGCGAGGACGAGCGTACCTACGCCCAGCTCGACGGTGTCCGGGGCGTTTCGCTCGATATCCGCCGCCAGTCCGGTCGGAACACGGTCGAGGTGGCGCGCGCGATCAAGGAGGTCGTGGAGGAGCTGCGGAGCGAAGCGCCGCCGGGTGTGGAGCTGGTGGTGGCGCGGGACATCTCGAGGTTCATCGAGGCCTCCGCCAGTGACGTCGCCAAGGACATCGTCCTCGGAGGGATCCTCGCCGTTCTTGTCACCCTGGCGTTTCTCCGGAGCCTGCGAAGCACGCTGATCGTCGCCGTGGCGATCCCGGCGGCCATCATCTCGACCTTCTTCCTCTTCTTCGTGATGGGCTTCACGCTCAACATGCTGACGTTGATGGCCCTGTCGGTTTCGATCGGGCTCCTGATCGACGACGCCATCGTCGTGCTGGAGAGCATCCACCGGAAGATCGAGGAGGGCATGCCGCCGATGGAGGCCGCCTCGCGAGGTACCTCGGAGGTCGGATCCGCCGTGATCGCCGGTACGGCGTCGGTGCTGGCCGTCTTCCTCCCGATCGCCTTCATGCAAGGCATCATCGGCCGCTTCTTCTACGAGTACGGGCTCGCGATCTCCTTCGCCGTGGGGATCTCGCTGCTGGTCGCCGTCACGCTGACACCGACCTTCTGCGCCCGAGTTCTGCGGAAGGACGAAGGCGGGGGGGTCGTCTTCCAGTTCCTCGAGCGGCTCTACGGCCGGCTGGAGGTGGCATACGGCGCGTTGCTCGGGACCGCGCTGCGCCATCGGCTCGTGGTCATCGGGCTGGCCTTCGCTGCGGTCTACGGCGGCCTCGCCCTTGCCCGGGGAATCCCTCTCGAGTTCTCTTCCAAGGCGGACCGGAGCGAGTTCGAGGGCGTCGTCGAGCTGCCCGCCGGCACGGGAATCGCCGAGACGAGGAGGGTCGCCCACGAGGTGGCGCGAGCCGTGGCCGAGGTCGAACACGTGCAGCACGCCTTCCTCACGATCGGTGCAGGGAGCCAGGGCCGCGTCAACGAGATGAGCGTCTACGTGGAGCTCAGCCCGAAGCAGGAGCGGTCGACCAGCCAGCTAGCGCTGATGGACGCGGGCCGGGCAGCGATGCGCCGGGCGGCCCCCGAAGCCAAGCTCGTGGGTGTAAACGAGATCGCCTGGATTTCAGGAGGTGGCTTCAGCGCCTACAACGTCGAGTACGGCGTGACAGGCCCGTCGCTCGATCGGCTCGAAGAGATCACCGATGCGATCGTGTCTCGCATGCGGGTCGATCCACACTTCGTTGATTCGAGGTCTGGCTTCGAGGAGGGAAAGCCAGAGCTCGAGGTGCTGGTCGATCGGCGCATGGCGGCTGATCTCGGCGTGCCGATCCGCTCGCTTGCGACCACGGTCCGCGCGCTGATCGGCGGCATCGACGTGGCGAGCTTCGAGGAGGACGGGCGCCGGTACGATGTCAGGGTTCGCCTCGAGAGGGACCAGCGCGACGACCTGGAGGAAGTGGGCCGGATCCAGGTCCGACCCGTGGCCGGGCCTCCCGTCGCCCTGGCGAGCCTCGCCACGCTGAGGGTCTCCAGCGGGCCGGCCCAGATCGAGCGCGAGAACCGGGGACGGAAGGTCTCCTTCTTTGCGAACACGCCGGAAGGGGTGGCGCTGGGTACGGCCGCGTTGCGGCTGGATGAGATCGTAGAAGAGGTCGGCCTTCCGGCCGGGTATCGGGGAAAGCACGCCGGCTCTGCGCAGCGGATGCGGGATTCGGCACAAGCGGTCGTGTTCGCCTTCGGCATGGCCCTCGCGGCGCTCTACATGATCCTGGCAAGCCAGTTCAACAGCTTCTCGCAGCCCGCTGTGATCATGCTGTCAGCACCGCTCTCCTTCGTGGGTGCCTTCGCTGCACTCAGCTTGAGCGGCCTGGCGTTGAGCATCTGGGCGCAGATCGGCCTGGTGGCGCTGATGGGCCTGGTGATGAAGAACGGGATCCTGCTGGTAGACTACGCGAATCAACGGCGTAGCGCGGGCGAGACGGCGCGCGAAGCGATTCTATCCGCCGGCCCGGTCCGGCTGCGCCCGGTCCTGATGACTGCGCTGTCCACGATCGCGGGGATGATCCCGGTGGCGATCGCACAGAGCGATGGTGCCGAGTTCCGACGGCCGATGGGCCTCTTGGTGATCGGCGGCCTCGCATCGTCGACGTTCCTCACGCTCATCGTGGTGCCGGTCGCCTACACCCTCGTTGCGGACCTGGGGCGCCTTCCGGCGTGGGTCGCAAGGTCCAGTGCACGCCTGATGGGGCGGACGGGAGTCGCGGCCGAGAGCCTCGGCGAGTCCAGCGCCCCCGAAGGGAGGTGACCCCATGGATTGGGCAGATGTTCTCCTCACCATCGCAGAGGTTTCGATCCCGAACGCATGATTGACCGGAAGCTGCAGTCCACCTACGACGCGGGTGTCGCCGAGCGATTCCTGACGATGAACGAAAAGCTCACAGGCCTTCCCGAGTTCCTCGGGATTCGCTTCGTGGAGTTCGGTCCCGGGCGCCTTCGGGCCGAGCTCGAAGTCCGCCCTGAGCTCTTGACCCCCTTCGGCAACATGCACGGCGGCGTGCTCTCCGCTGCGTGCGATCACGTCCTAGGCTGCGTCTGCTACCCGCACATGAAGCCAGGCCAGTGGGCGGCCACCACCGAGTTCAAGCTGAACCTGCTGGCCCCGGTCAGCGAGGGGACCGTGGTTGCGGAAGCCGAGATCGCCTCCATGACCCGGACGACGGCAGTCGTCCAGATCAAGATCTCGAACAAGGGCCGGGTTGTTTGCCTCGCCCAGGGCACCGTCCTCATCCGCGAGCCGAAGACTCCGTCCTAGAGGGCATTCCCTGCGAGAGATCCGGCGAGGTCTGCAGCTCTCGAGCGTGGGATACACGCGGGATACAAGTTTCAGGGCTCCCGACCCTTGCGTTTCCGGGCACTTACGGCCGGAGGTTGTGCTTTCGAGTCCCGTCCGCCCCGCCATGTGGCTGATTTTATTTAGCTTTTCGGGTTTCGCGAAACCCGCACACTTCGGCTCCAACTACGCGCCCTCGCTCGTGATCTCGACGTGTTCGCCGGTCGGGATACAAGCGGGATACAACCGCGCCCATCGAGCCGCTGCTGGAGTCCGCCGGGTGGGAGCTTCAGCGCGCTCGCGAACGGCTTGGGGCTTGGGGAAAGGGGCAGGAAGAGCGACTCCGAGAGTGATGGCGCTCTTCCTGCTTTCCAGTCGGGCAGCCCGGTGACCACGTGGCGTGCTCCGTCACTCGGGCGAAGCGTTCCCGCGAGCCGATCCCACGCCGAGAGGATCGTGCCGAAGTTCGTGTTGAGCTCGCGCCAGTCGGCGACGTGATGCGCCCGGTGCAGCGCCGGTGTGATGACCACGCGCTGTGCCAGGGGTTCGAAGCGGCGGGGAAGGTCGAAGTTCCCGTGCTCCAGGAGGTTCGCGATCCCGAAGACGATCTCGAAGAGGAGGACGCCCGCCGGTGGCACGCCCAACGCCACCACGGCGGCGAGGCGGACGGGGAGCGCGAGCAAGAGCTCTCCGGGGTGGAAGCGCAGCGCCGTCGTCACGTGGAAGCTCGCGTCCGCGTGGTGGACCTGATGGAAGCGCCACAGGGCCGGCACGCGATGCAGCAGCCGGTGCACCTTGAACTGGATGAAGTCGATGACCAACAGGGCCAGCAGCACCTGGACCGCCAGTGGCCAGTCCGCGGCGACACTCCGGTAGGCGACGCCCTCGAGCGAGATGGCATCCAGCCCGGCATCGACCCAGGGCATGACCCACCGCACGCCGGCGGTATAGAGGATGGCGCCCAGGAAGTGCCCGTTGAACACGAGGTGCAGTGCGTCCGACCACAGAGTGCTGCGGAGCACACGCTGCTGGGGCCGCGCAGGCCACAGGCGCTCAGCCAACAGGACGAGCACCGAGACCAGCGCGAGAGCCGCGGGGTAGGACATGCCTACCGCCTATCGCGTCACCCCTGGGGGAACGCGCTCATGAATCCGGGGGTCTCCATGATGCCGTGGACGAACCGACCCAGCGCCGGGTTGG
>JAJDAR010000091.1 GCA_029261775.1 Deltaproteobacteria bacterium
CCGAGCAGCTCGGCGACGAGATCCTGCAGGCGGTTGACGGTGGGGTCCTCGCCGAACACGTCGTCGCCGACCTCGGCGCGGGCCATGGCCTCCCGCATGGCCGTCGTCGGTCGGGTGACGGTATCGCTTCGCAGGTCGATCGGATCCACGAGGCGAGGGTACGTCCGCGGGCGGGCGGAGTCATGGGACGGGCCTGGGTTCGGCGACGGGTCCCGGCTCAGAGCCTTCGGGTCAGGAAGGCGTCGATACTCGCCACGACCCGCTCGGGCTGATCGAGGTGTACGTGATGACCCGCGTCCTCGATCTCCTCGAGCTCGCAGCCGGGGATCTCCCGCGCCAACCGATGCGCGCCGTCCTCGGTCAGCAGGTTGCTCTCGGTGCCGCGGAGCAGGAGCGTCGGGCAGGCGATGTCGGCCAGCGCGGGCGGCTCGCCGTTGGGCACGCCGAACCACATCGGATCGAACTTGAAGCCGAAGCGACCGTCGGCTTCCTCGCGAATCGACCGCTCGGCGATCGAACGACGCAACGCTTCTCCCGCGCTTGCAGCGCCCGGAAGGAAGCGAAAGCGGGCGACGGCCTGCTCGCGGCTCCGGTAGGTGCGACGCATGGTCAGTGCGAGCCTCGTCGCGCGCTTCCGGCTCGGCGAGGCACCTCGAGCTGGATCGATGGCGACCAGGGCCAGCGTGTCGCGATGTCCCGCGGCATGGGCGAGCGCCACGTGCGCGCCGAGCGAGTGCCCGACCAGGATCGCAGCGGGGCGTCCCAGGTGGTCGAGGAGCGCATCGAGATCCGCCGAAAAGGCGCCGACGCTGCGCTCCTCAGGATACGTCGAATCACCGTGCCCCCGGAAGTCGAGCGCCACGACCCGGAAACGGACCGCGAGACGAGGCGCGAGATGGTCCCACCAATGCACGTTCGCGCCGGCGCCGTGGAGCAGGATCAGCGTCGGCCGATCGCGCTCGCCCCAGCGTCGTGTGCGAAGCATCACCCCGCCGACACCCGGTGCAGCGAAGCACTCGTCTGTCGGGGCAGGGCTGCTCATCCGATCCGCAACCTATCGAAGTACAGGCGATCCGGAAAACCCCCGAAATCGGCCCCCTCAGCCCCGATGGAGCCATTTTTTTCTTTGACTCCGTCGGCGGAATGCTTACCATTCCGAGCCTCGACCGGGGCGTGCAGTGCGCCACGGGGGGAAAACGCCGAGCTACCCCTCGGCTCTGGGAGGTTCCTGATCATGGCAGCACGACGTAAGGCGGCACGAAAGCCGGCCGAGCTCATCATCTCCAAGGCCCGCACCAAGAACGCCGTCAAGAAGTGCAACGTCGGCGGCGAGTTCTACGAGGCCCTCGACGCGAAGGTCCGCGAGCTGATCAAGGGCGCGGAAGGCCGCGCGGTCGGCAACAAGCGCAAGACGCTGAAGGCCGTCGACCTCTAGACGCCGCAGCGACTTCGAGAGCCCGCGAAGCCCCGGCTTCGCGGGCTCTCTTGGTTTCGGGGCTCGCTGCACGGCGATCGCGATCCCAGCGACTAGGAGAAGGCGCCCTCGTCCGATGCGTCGGCCTCGGAGGGCTCGTCCTCTTCGTCGGTCTCCTCGGGAAGCCTCGGCCCCTCGACCCGGCCCGCGGCACGCTCCAGATTGAAGCCGATCTGGAAGAGCCGCTGCTGGCTCATTCGGCGCAGCAGGTCGGCTCCCTTCTCTCCGTGCTCGCGCATCAGGTGCACGAGACCCAGGCTGGCGAACAGGGCGACCTTGGTCAGCGCCGTCGGCAAGGTCGCCGCCTCGCCGAGCGGCAAGTCGTCCGCCACCGCAGCGCGGTTGGCGAGGCTCAGGAACTCGAGCAGGTAGGAACGACGCTCTTCCTCGGGCAGCTCGGCGAAGGCCTGGAACAGGGCGTACTCCGCGGCGGCCGCCGCGGGAAAGCTCGGCATCCAGACGGGCGCGGGCCAGTCGATGAGATCGCGCACGAGCGGTTGTTCGGGCAGCGCGCTGCACGCTGCCGGGCTGAGGTAGGCGTAGATCGCCATCGCCTCGCTCGCCTGCGGAAAGCCGAGATCTTCCAACCGCCCGGTGCGCCAACGCAGCGCCCACTCTTCGGTCTCGGTGGGAAGCTCCCAGATGACGCCCTGGAGCAGCCGGAAGTAGAACCAGTAGTCCTCCTGGAACAGGACACGCAGCAGGGCGAGCAGGTCCTCCAGGTCGTCGGTCGGCTGACGGGCGATCACATAGAACACCCCGTCGATGGTCTGACCGCCGGCGGGCGGCTCCCAATCGTCGTCGCCCGACGGCTTGAGCTCGACCTGCACGCGGTCCATCAGGTGGAGGACCCACGCCTCCAGATCGACCGCTGCGGCAGCCTGGAGCAGCGTCTCGTCCCCCGCGTCGGCGAACGCGCTGAGCCACGCGCCGAGCTTGCGCCGATCGGGCAGGTCACGGTTCCACGCGTCGAGATCGACGCAGGCCGTCATCTGATCCGGAGTCGCGTGGGCGAGCATCCAGCTGGCGTCTTCGAGGCCGACGGCGAGCACGGTGAAGCACAGCTCGGCGGGCGGCAGCGCCGGGATCAGACGGTCGGGATCGGGCGCGAGCGCCAGCAGATCGGCGCGCCGCTGCACCGGCGTCTCACAGATGAGGGCCGCCTGGGCGGCGAGGCCGTGCTCGGCCATCGCATCACGCGCAGCCGCGCGATCGGTACGCGCGAGCTGGAGGATGCGACGGGCCTGCGGCGGGGGGAGCTCGAGGGTGCCCATCTCACGGGAAGGTAGCCCGCGGGCTCCGACGGGGCTCCAGGCGGCGGCCGGGCGCCCTCCCGGTCCTGCTAGCCTCCCGCCCCACCCGTGCCGGAAGCGCTGCGACAACCCTCCTCCTTCCAACCCCTGCGTGCTTTGGCGGGTGCCGCGGTCGTACCCGCCTGCGCCGCAGCCGCCTGGCTCGGCCTGGGGTCGGGGGCGATCTTCTGGGGCGTGGTCGCGGTTGGCAGCGCGCTCGTCCTCGGGCTGCTCTCAGGCTTCGGCGTGCCGCGCGGATCCGGAGCGCGCCTCGTGGCGCTGCACGCCGCGACCGGAGTCGTCGTCGCCCTGATCGCGGGCGCACTGCACGCCGCAGCCGGTGGAGCGGGCAACGTCGTCCCCGCCGTGCTGCAGACGGTCGCGTTCGACGTGGATGCAGCGGTCCCCCTCGACCCGCTGCCCGCCTGCGGCGACGAGCTGCAGGCCCCGACCCGGCTGGGCATCGGCGCCAACCCGCGCATCGACTTCGAGGGCCGCTACGTCTGGTACGACGCGCCCGGCCCGGAGGCGCGTCGCCAGATCCACCGGCTGCCCCTCGAGGGTGGCGAGCCCCTCTGCTGGACCTGCGGCGAGCCGGGCCACAACCGGCGGCCCGCGCTGAACCCCCGGGGCCCGGGACTGCTCTTCGAGACCGATCGGGATGGCTCCCCGGCGATCCATGCGATGGAGACCCGCTTGCGGGGGGAGCGACCGAGACCGTCTCGACGCCTCACCCCGGGCGGCGGCCGCAGCGCCGCGCCGCGCTACGAGCCCACCGGTCGGGGTCTCGTCTGGTCGCACATGGCCAGCGGTCGGGTATCCGTCGAAGTGGCCTCGATCGTGTCGGGCCACGGCGGCCTGATCCTCGGGCTGGCGCGACCCGTCTACGCGGGTGGCACCGCCTGGGTCGCTCCCCTCGCGTGGGCCCCCGACGGCAGGAGCCTGGTCGTGGGCCGGGGATCGCGACCGGGGCCGTTGCAGGCCGCGTGGATCGACCCGGCAACGGGCGCCGAGCGTGGTCTCGGCATGGTGCCCGGTCTGGGCGCCGTCGACTTCTCCCGGGACGGACGCACGCTGGCGATGCTGCGCGACGACCCGACGACGGGAACCGCGGCCCCGCTGGGTTTCCTGTTGGCCAGACTTCCCCTTGGACCGGTCCGGTCGGGGACCGCGAGCACCCTCTGGATGGGAGATCCCGAGGGCGAACTCGCCGCCGTCTCGCTGGGCGAGCTGGCGGGCCGGCGACTCGTCGGGCTGGCCGTCGATCCGTCGGCCCAGGGCCTCGTGCTCGCCGAGCGCGACGGCGACGACGACCTGCTGCATCGTGCCCACCGACGCTGCGAGGCCCCGGGACAGGCGAGCGCCCGATGACCCCGGGCAGGCCGTGGCCGGGGGCCCGGGCCCGGAGATCGCTCCTGCCCGCTATCCTCCCGGGGTGCCGGCCCTCTCGACCATCAAGGACGCATTCCGGGGCCACTCCCCGGACCTGATCGAGCGCCCGGACGTGCGTCGCGCGGCCGTGGCCGTGGTCCTGCGAGAGCAGCAGGGCCGGCCCGAGGTGCTCTTCATCGAGCGCGCCCGCCACGAGGGCGACCCCTGGTCGGGGCACATGGCCTTTCCGGGCGGCCGCATGGACGCCGCGGATCCGAGCCCGCTCCACACGGCGGAGCGGGAGACCCGCGAGGAGGTCGGGGTCCGGCTGGAGGGCGCCGAGCTGATCGGGCGCCTCGACGACCTGCAGGGCCGCCACGCGGGCCGGCCCAACGACCTCGTCATCTCGGGCTTCGTCTTCCACCATCCCGAGCCCGACGAGCTCTCGCCGAACTACGAAGTCGAAGAGACCTTCTGGTTCCCGGTGTCCGAGCTGCGGCAGCCCGCCCGCCACATCGAGCGCCTGTTTCGCGAGCGGGAAGGGATGCGCTTTCCCGGCATCCTGGTCGGTGAGCCCGAGCGCCACGTGGTCTGGGGACTGACCTATCGCTTCCTCGAGGTGTTCTTCGAGGTGGTCGGGCATCCGCTACCCGACCGCTGGACGGACGGCTATCCGAGGCGGGATACGATCCGCGACGCGGGCGCACCGCGGGGCTAGCGCCGCTCGGGTCGCGCTCAGCTCGCGTTCGGCATCAGCGCGACGTCGATCACCAGGCGATCGCCCTCGGCCTCGAGCGCCTCGCGCAGCACGCGCGGCTCCAGGCTCTCGGGCAGCTCTGCGGCGACGGTCATCTCGTAGTGCGGCGAGCCTCCGGGGCCCGGCCGACTGCGGGTGCTCAGATCGACGATGTTGACTCCGTGGTCGGCGAGCACGCCGCACAGGCCGGCCACGATGCCGGCGCGATCCTCGCCCGCCGCCTCGACCCGGTAGAGCCGGGTCCCGGGTGCCGGCACCGCGGGCCTCGGGCCGGCCTCCAGATGCCGGAGCAGGATCGTCAGCCCGTGATCGCGCTCCAGCTGCTTGGCGCCCACTGCGAGGCGATCGCCGGCGGAGACGTCCGCGCTCGAGCAGAGCAGGATGACGGCAAAATCGGTCCCGAGGATGGTCATGCGCGAATCCTCGATGTTGGCGTCGCTTTCGAGGACCAGGCGCGCCAGATTCGCCACGAGGCCCGGCCGATCGCGGCCGATGGCGGAGAGGATGTACCAGCGCTGCATCGGGATGCCTCCGGAAGGGGGGGGCGTCATGTTAGCCGCCGGGCGCCGGCGGGGGGTTCGGGGTCGCCGGCGGGCCCGCCGGGCCGGCCCGCCTCGAACCCGTCACAACGCAGGACGGGCAGCCGGGGATAGCGCGGCCAGCTCGCATCCCGATCTGCCCGGCTACAGCGCCAGAAGATCGAGCCCCTGGGTGTCCCTTGGCTCCGGGCGTGCCGACAGCCCCCGCACAGTCCCGGATCGGCCCCCCCGGGCGGGGCGGGCCCGCTCACGGCGCGGGCGCCTGGATCGGAATCGGCAGGGGCGTCTGCATGGGAGAAGTCTACAATCCGGCCCCGTGGGCGCGGATGAACGATGGCGTGGGTTGAGGGAGCGCGGCGCCCGGGTGCTGGAGCTGGCGGAGCATTGGCTGCGCGGCGAGCTCGGCACGGCGGCGGATCCCGAGAGCTTCGCCACCGGCCGCGCCTTCCGCTTCGAGCGGCGCGGTCACCGCAGCCGCATGGTCCCCGTTCCTTCGCCCGAGCCCTTCGAGCTCGCCGACCTGCTCGGCGTGGAGCGCTCGGTGGAGCGGCTGGTCGGAAACACCGCGCAGTTCCTGGCCAGTCTGCCGTTCAACCACGTCCTCCTCTACGGCGAGCGCGGCACCGGAAAGTCCTCGGCGGTGCGTGGACTGCTCACCCGCTTCGGAGGCGAGGGCCTGCGGGTGGTCGAGGTCCGCAAGGGCGACCTCGCACAGCTTCCCGATCTGCTCGGTCTGCTGCGGGGTCGGGAGCAGCACTTCCTGGTCTTCTGCGACGATCTCAGCTTCGGCGAGGGCGATGCCGGCTACCGCGAGCTCAAGGCGGCGCTCGAGGGCAGCCTCGACGCCCCGCCCGCGAACGTCTGCCTGGTCGCCACCAGCAACCGGCGCCACCTCTTGCCGGAGCGGCGCTCGGAGAACCTGGACGTGCGCGTGGACGAAGATGGCGAGCTGCACGTCGGCGAGAGCATCGACGAGAAGCTGGCGCTCTCGGATCGCTTCGGGCTGCTGCTCGCCTTCCTCGGCTTCGACCAGAAGACCTACCTCCGCATCGTTGCCCACCATGCAGCCAAGGCCGGGCTCAAAGTCGATCCCGAGCAGTTGCGCAGCGAGAGCCTGCGCTTCGCGCTCGAGCGATCGTCGCGATCCGGGCGCACCGCCCGGCAGTTCGTGAACGACCTCGCGGGCCGGCTGGCCCTTCGCGAACGCGAGCAAAGCAGCGGAGGTCGCCGCCCGTGAAGACCCTGCTGCGCCTTGCGCTGATCCTGCTGCTCTGCGGCGCCGCGAGCCCGGTGCGAAGCCAGTCGACGGCGGCGGGCGATCCGACGACGAGCCCGGTGGACGACCGGCAGCCGTCGTCGACGGACTGGTCGGACCTGGACGAAGCCCTGCTCGAGGACGACGACTGGCTGCAGCCCGATCCCGCGGACCGCGATCCCATGGAGGGCATCAACCGCGCCACCCATGGCTTCAATGCCTTCGTCCTCGACTGGGTGGTCGATCCCGTCAACCGGCTGTATCGGCTCGCCGTGCCGGCGCCGGCGCGCCGGGGCGTCGCGCGCTTCTTCTCCAACCTGAACGAGCCCGTGATCCTCGTGAACGACCTGCTGCAGTTCGCGCCGAACGATGCGGGACAGACCGGAGCCCGCTTCCTGGTCAACTCGACGGTGGGGCTCGCGGGCCTCTTCGATCCGGCTCGGACGATCGGTCTTCCCGGCCACCACACCGACTTCGGGGAGACGCTCGCCGTGTACGGCGCACCGAGCGGATCCTACGTCGTGATCCCCGTGCTCGGCCCGTCCTCGGTGCGAGACGCCTTCGGCGAGATCGTGGACGGCGTGCTCAGCGTCGACTTCTGGGTCCTGGGAGCGGGCCCCCAGCTCCTCCTCACGACGGGCGGGGGCATGGTCACCTACGACGTCCAGCAGGAGCGCCTGGATGCGCTGCGCGGGACCTCGGTCGACTACTACGCGGCCCTGCGTGGCGCCTACCTGCTGGACCGGGACGCGCAGGTGGCCCAGCGCCGGACGGAGATCCCGTGGCGGAATTGCGGCAGCGAGGACGCGGTGGAGGGCTCGGAGCCGGCCTTGCCCTAGTCCAGCTCGGAAGCGACGTCGGCGCTGGCCTGGCCGGACTCGATCTTCGCGGCGAGCTGGTCGATCAACGGCGTGAGACCGTCCTTCTGGAGGACGCTGCCGTACTCCGAACGGCGCAAGGCGAGCTCGCTGACGGTCCCGTTCAGGAAAACGTCGATCACCCTCCACTGGCCGTCCCGCTGACTGAGCCGGTAGTGGATGGGCACCGCCTCCTTCGCGGGTCGCACGATGCGGGTGTGCACGACGATCGTATCCCGCGCGCCCGGCTCCGCCTGCTCGATCACCAGCTCCTCGCCCTGCCAGCCGTCGAAGCGCTCCGCGTAGGTGGCGATGGTGAGCCGCTCGAAGATCTCGATCCAACGCTGCTTGTCTTCGTTGGAGAGGCCGCGCCAGTGGCGACCGAGCACCTTCGCGCCCATCAGTTGCAGGTCGTACGCCGCTCGCACCGCCGGACCCAGCTTCTCACGGCGGCCCTCGAGCCCGAGCTGCTCGGCACCCTTCATGGCCTCGAGGAGCCGATCGTAGAGCCCCGCGACTGCGCCCCGCGCCGCATCGAGATCGGCCTGGGAGGGTGCGGCCAGCGACGGGGTCGCGAGACAGAAGAGCCCGAGAGCGGCCGGGGCCAGCAGACGGGCGAGCGAGCGGATGCCTGACATCGGCACAGCGTAGCGGCCGCGACCCTGCCGGCCCGCGCGAGGGCAGCAGGACGCCGGAGCACCCGGACAGCCCGAAACTCGCGGATCTGCTAGCCATTTCCCGTGGCCACCCAGCTCGAAGCGATGCTCGCCGAGTGGCTCGTGCGCCTGCAGGCTGCGGTCGCGCGACATCCCGGCCGCACGCTGCTCCTGGCCTTCGCGCTGGCGGCGGGCGCGCTCGCGGGGGCTGCCCTCGAGCTGGGCGTGAACTCCGAGACCGACGATCTCTTCGATCGCGACCTCCCCTTCCGCCGCCACCGCGCGGAGGTCGATGCGGCACTCCCGGCCCGCAACGACAACCTGCTGGTGGTCGTCGACGGGCCGAGCCGCATCGTCGCGGGAGACGCTGCCGCGGACCTGGCAGCGCAGCTCGACCGGGAGCCCGAGCTCTTTGCATCGACGTTCACCCCCGGTGCGGGCCCCTTCTTCGAACGCCATGGGCTGCTCTACCTGGATACGGACGAGCTCGCCCTCATGGCCGACGACCTGGCGGCGGCCCAGCCCTTCCTGGCGGAGATCACGATCGACCCGAGCCTCCGCGGCGTCTTCGCGCAGCTGACCCGGGCCGTCGAGCAGGGCACCGCAGGGCGGAGCGGCTTCGACCTGTACCGCGTGCTCGAGGGAGTGACCCGCGCCGTCGCCGAGGCCGAGCGACTGGAGTCGAGCCCCCGCTCCTTCGGCGAGCTCGTGCTCGGTGGCGAAGAGGGTCCGGTCCGCCGCTACGTCGTGGTGGAGCCGCGACCCGACTACAGCGACTTCGTTCCCGGGCGCGCGAGCGTCGAGCGCCTGCACGAGATCCTGGCGGAGCGCGGCCTCACGGGCGGAGGATCGGTACGCGCGCGCGTCACCGGCGACCTGGCTCTCAAGACCGAGGAGCTCGGCCTGGTCAAGACCCAGGCCGCCTCCGCAGGCGCCGTCTCCTTCGTGCTGGTCGCGCTGATCCTGTGGAGCGCCCAGCGTTCGGGGCGCCTGATCGCGGCGACCCTGCTCTCGCTCGTGCTGGGGTTGATCTGGACCGCGGGCTTCGCCGCTCTGGCCATCGGCCATCTGAACGTCATCTCGGTCGCCTTCGCCGTGCTGTTCATCGGCCTCGGGGTCGACTTCGGGATCCATCTGACCTTGCGCTACCAGGAGCTCCTCGCCGCGGGGAGCGACCACGCGGGCGCACTCGCCGGAGCCTCACGAGGCGTCGGCTCCTCGCTCGTGCTCTGCGCCATCACGACGGCGATCGGGTTCTACTCCTTCGTCCCGACGGGCTTCGTCGGTGTCGCAGAGCTCGGCGTCATCTCGGGCACGGGCATGCTGATCAGTCTCGCGGGTACCTTGACCGTGGTCCCCGCCGTGCTCTCGCTCGGTCGGGCGGGCCGGCCCACGGCCGTCCGCCCATTCCGGTTGCGGCTGCCGCGCTTTCCCACCCGACATCCGCGCGCCGTCTGTGCTGCCGCCCTGGTGCTGGGCATCGCATCGCTCTCGCTGTTGCCGAAGCTGCACTTCGACGCGAACCCGCTGCGCGTGCGGGACCCGAACGCCACATCCGTCCAGACCTTCTTCGAGCTGCTCCAAGGCGGAGACCTCAATCCGTGGAGCATCGACGTGCTGGCGCCGGATCTCGCGGCCGCCGACGAGCTGGCGGCGCGCCTCGAGGCCCTGCCGAGCGTCGAGCGGACCAGCACCCTCAGCCGCTACGTCCCCGAGGACCAGGCGGAGAAGCTCCCGCTGCTCGAGGACATCGCCCTGTTCCTGGGTCTCGAGGAGTTCGAGGCGAGGCCGCCGCCGACCCTGCCCGAAGAGGAGGCGGCGCTGCGCGGCTTCCGCCGGGCCCTGGTGAAGCTCGAACGCGAGGGCGCTTCGGCGGACGCGCGACGGATCGCGGCCGAGCTGGGTTCGGCCCTCGACGCGTTCTCGGCGGATCTGGACGGGGCGTCGGTCGAGACGCTGCGCACGAGCCTGGTGCAGTCGGTGCTCGACCGGGTCACCCGGCTCGAGCGCGCTCTCTCGACCCGAGGGGTCGCCCCCTCCGACCTGCCTCCGGTGCTCGAGCGGCGGATGATCGCTCGCGACGGTCGCGCCCTGATCGAGGTGTATCCGAAGCAGAGCCTCAACGACGACGCGGCGGTCGATGCCTTCGTCCGCGAGGTGCGCAGCCTGGCGCCTCAGGCCACGGGTCCGGCGGTCTACATGTTCGAGGCCGGCGCGACCATCCTTCGCGCCCTGCGCCAGGCCCTGCTGACGGCGATCGTCGCGATCGGACTGCTGCTGCTCGTCATCTGGCGCGGTCTTCGCGACCCGCTGCTGGTGCTCACGCCCCTGTTGCTCGCGGCGCTCCTCACGTCGGCACTCGCCGTGCTCGCGGGCATCCCGATCAACTTCGCCAACGTGATCGTGGTGCCGCTGCTGCTCGGCATCGGCGTCGACAGCGGCATCCACCTGGTCCACCGCTTCCGGGACGGCGCACCCAGCGACGGGATCCTCGACACCAGCACCTCGCGAGCCGTGTTCTGGAGTGCGCTCACGACGATCGCGAGCTTCGGCGCGCTCGGCCTCGCGAGCCATCGGGGCCTCGCCACCTTGGGTCAGCTGTTGACCCTGGGCGTGACCGTCACGCTGCTCTGCAACCTGGTCTTCCTGCCCGCCCTGCTCACCCTGGCCCGACGGGGCGGCCCCGACTCCGCGGGGTGAGGCCGGCGCGGGCCTCTGCTACTCGCCGAGCACGAACTTCGAGAGCTCGCGGTTGAACTCCTCGGGATTGTCGGTCATGACGGAGTGGGCCGACCGGCCGACGATCGCCAGGGTTCCGTTCGGCAGCGCCTCGTCGACCATGCGATCGGCGATCTCGGGGCCCAGGATGTCCGAGGCAGCGCCGCGCACGACGAGGGTCGGGCACTGGATGGTCTCGAGAATCTCCCACATCCGTTTCGAGGTCTCCTGCTCGTGTGCCTCGAGAGCGGCTTCGTCCAGCGCGCCGCGGGCCGGAAAGAAGGCCGGGTCGAGCTTGCGTTCGAAGCGGCCATCCTTGCGCTCGCGCAGCTCGGCGACGGCCATGCGCCGCAGCACGGTCTGGCTCGAGACCGGGAAGTTGTGCGCCAGGACGCGCTCGTACTCCTCGATGCTCGCGACCGTCCCGTCTCCGCGCTGCTCGACCTCGCCGCGGATCCGGGAAGTGCCGCGCGGGTCGTGCTCGGGCCCGGTGTCGACGATCACCAGACCGGCCAGGCGTTCGAGGTTGCGGCCGGCGAAGGTGATCGACGTGCGGCCGCCCAGGGAGTGGCCGACCAGGACGAGGCGCTCGATCCCCAGGGCTTCGGTCACGGCCTCGAGATCGCGCGCGAGGTCTTCGTAGGCGTAGCGATGCTCGGGGTCGCGGTCCGAGTCGCCGTGACCACGCAGGTCGACCGCCAGCGTCCGGTAGAAGGGCGCGACGACCTGCGCTGCGTCCTCCCAGATGCGGGCGGTGTTTCCGAAGCCGTGGACGAACAGCAAGGGCACGCCCTCGGTGCTCCACTCCAGGACGTGGATCCGGTGTCCGTCGGCGCCGTCTACGTGGAAGGATCGAGGCTCCATGGGGCGCCATGCTACCCGATCGAGACGGCTCGAGTTGCTATGCTCGGGCCTCATGCCGCAGCGCGCGCCCTTCCATCGCGCAGCGCCGGCGAAGGAGCACGCATGCCCACCATCGAGACCACCCCCGACCTGGTGCGCCGCACCTACGAGACGGTGCAGGAGAACCTCGCGATCGTGCGTGGCCGCCTGGGTCGGCCGCTGACCTACGCCGAGAAGATCCTGCTCGGACACCTCGCCAACCCCTCGGGCCAGGAGCTGACCGCGGGGCAGAGCTACCTGGAGCTGCGACCCGACCGGGTCGCCATGCAGGACGCCACCGCCCAGATGGCGCTGCTGCAGTTCATCTCCTCGGGTCGCGACGAGACGGCCGTGCCCACGACCGTGCACTGCGACCATCTGATCCAGGCCTACCAGGGAGCCAGCGAGGACATGGAGACGGCGCGGGTGACCAACCGCGAGGTCTACGACTTCCTCCGAAGCGCGTCGGCTCGCTACGGCATCGGCTTCTGGGGTCCGGGCGCCGGCATCATCCATCAGGTCGTGCTCGAGAAGTACGCGTATCCGGGCGGCCTGATGATCGGCACCGACTCCCACACCCCGAACGCCGGCGGTCTCGGCATGTTCGCCTGCGGGGTCGGCGGTGCGGACGCCGTCGACGTGATGGCCGGCTTCCCCTGGGAGGTGCTCTACCCCAAGCTGGTGGGGGTGCGCCTGACGGGCGAGCTCTCCGGCTGGTCGGCGCCGAAGGACGTGATCCTGAAGGTGTGCGAGCTCCTCACCGTGAAGGGCGGCACCAACCGGGTCGTCGAGTACTTCGGCCCGGGAACGCGCTCGCTCTCCTGCACCGGCAAGGGGACGATCACGAACATGGGCGCCGAGCTCGGCGCGACGACGTCGATCTTCCCTTACGACGAGAGGATGGAGCTCTACCTCAAGAGCACCGAGCGCGAGGCCCTCGCCGACCTGGCGAACGAGTTCGGCGATCTGCTCCGGCCCGACCCCGAGGTCGAGAACGAACCGGACGGCTTCTTCGACGAGATCATCGAGATCGATCTCTCGACGCTCGAGCCTCACATCGTCGGACCGCACACGCCCGACCTGGCGCGCCCGGTGTCCAGGATGGCAAGCGATGCGGCGGAGCAGGGCTATCCGACGAGCCTCACGTCGTGCCTGATCGGCAGCTGCACCAACTCCTCCTACGAGGACCTCTCCCGCGCGGCGGACGTCGCGCGCCAGGCCTCCGCGCGCGGCGCCAAGGCGAAGACGAAGCTCTGGTGTACCCCGGGGTCCGAGCAGATCCACCAGACGATCCGCCGCGATGGCCAGCTGGACGAGCTGGAGGAGATCGGCGCGATCGTGCTGGCCAACGCCTGTGGACCCTGCATCGGGCAGTGGAAGCGCGACGACGTCGAGAAGGGTGTCTCGAACTCGATCCTGACCTCGTTCAACCGCAACTTTCCCAAGCGCAACGATGGCAACCCGGACACCCTGGCCTTCATCAGCAGCCCGGAGATCTGCGTGGCCTACGCGTTGGCGGGCACCCTGGACTTCGATCCGCTCACCGACGAGCTCGAGGCCGCCGATGGAACCCGGTTCAAGCTCGCCCCGCCGGCGCCCGCACCCGACGTGCCCGAGCGCGGGTTCGTCGCGAGCTCCGACGGCTACCTGGCGCCGCCCGCCGATCGCAGTGGCGTCCCGGTCGAGATCGCGGCGGACTCCGGCCGGCTCGCCTTCCTGGAGCCCTTCCCTCCCTGGAGCGGTCAGGACTTCACGGAGCTTCCGCTGCTGCTCAAGGCGAAGGGCAAGTGCACCACGGACCACATCTCGATGGCCGGCCCCTGGCTGCGCTTCCGGGGTCACCTCGACAAGATCAGCGACAACATGTACCTGGGCGCGATCAACGCCTACACGGGCAAGGCCGGCGAGGGTCTCGACCAGCTTTCGGGCGAGACCGGCATCCCGTTCCCGCAGATCGCGCGGCACTACAAGGCCGAAGGACTGCGTTGGGTGGTCGTCGGGGACGAGAACTACGGCGAGGGCTCGAGCCGCGAGCACGCCGCCATGGAACCGCGGCACCTCGGCTGCGCGGCCGTCCTGGTGCGGAGCTTCGCGCGCATCGCCGAAACGAATCTCAAGAAGCAGGGCGTCCTGCCGCTCACCTTCGTGGACCCGGCCGACTTCGAGAAGGTCCAGGAGAAGGATCGAATCAGCATCACCGGGCTGTCCAGGCTGGCGCCGGACCGCGACGTCCAGGTGACCCTGCACCACGAGGACGGCACCACGGATCTCCTGACCGCCGCGCATACCCTGAACGACGATCAGGTCGCCTGGTTCAAGGCCGGCTCGGCGCTGAACATCCTGAAACAGCAGTAAGCGCCGGCGCTGAACATCCTGAAACAGCAGTAGGGGCCGGCGCTCTCAGCCCTTGGGCGCAGCCTTCGGATCGAACTGGAACCGGACCCAGCTCCTCAGGCCCGGGTGCAGCAGCAGCAGCAAGGGCGCGAAGATCAGCGCGCCGAGCCAGGCGACGTTGCCGAAATCGCCCTCGATCAGCTCGCTGCCCAGTGCGGCGTAGGCCAGCGAGCGCGGAATGACGCCCACGGCCAACGCGACCGCGAAGGTGGGAAAGCCCATCGGAGTGAGCGCGGCGGCCGCGTGGTAGAGGGTGGTCGGACCGACGGGCAGCGCCGTCCCGAGAGCCATCAGGGCTGCGCCGAGCCGTGTCCCGCCGAGGGCCAGGGTGCGGCGCAGATTCGGCGGGACCCGACGCGCGGCGGCCTCGGGGTAGAGCCAGCGCACGATGGCGAACACTACGAGCCCGGTGAGCCAGGTACCGATCGCCCCGTAGACCGCACCCTCCGCCAGGCCGAAGCAGGCACCTGCCGCGGTCAGCACGATCTGCGAGGTCATCAGCAGCGGAATGCGGAAGGTCACGATCAGGACCATTCCGATCGGACCCCAGATGCCGAGACCGTCGACGAAGCCCCGGACCGACTCCGCGCTCCAGTCCAGCTCCGTGGAAGAACGCAACAGGAGGGGAACGCCCACGATGAGCGCGAGCAGGGCGAAGCCGAACAGTCGGCGGGAGGATCGCGGGGCTTGCATGGTGGAGGCCGGGGCGTGCGGGTTCCGGTCCGGGTAGGATCCCCGATGCCATGCCTCCGCGCACCCTGGTCATCGTGAATCCCGCCAGCCGGAACGGGCGGACGCGCAAGACCTTCCTGACGCTCGAGCAGCAGCTGCGCGACCGGCTCGGCCCCCTCGAGATCGACTGGACCAAGACACCTCGCGACGCGGAGCGGTTGGCCCGGGAGGGCGCGCGGGCGGGAGTCGAACGGATCGTCGTGGCCGGGGGAGATGGAACGGCCAGCGAGGTCGTTGCGGGCGTCCTGGCGGCCGACCTCGGGGACCGGGTCGAGATCGGGCTCCTGCCCCTGGGTACGGGGGCCGACCTGAACCGGGGACTCGGGCTGCCGATGGACCTGGACCGTGCGATCGAGGGCATCGCCGAAGGTCGCACCCGGTGCATCGACGCGGGGCGCATCGACTACCAGGACACCAGCGGCAAGGCGCGCTGCACCCGTTTCATCAACAGCGCCACGGTCGGTGTCTCGGGCCTGGTCTGCGCGATGGTCAATCAGACGAGCAAGCGCCTCGGCGGCACCGTCTCGTTCCTCGCCGGGACCGTGCGCGCCCTCGCCCGCTTCGAGCCCACTCCCGTCGAGCTGACCCTCGATGGCGAGGTGGTGCATGCGGGCCCGATCGTCCTCGCCACCGCGAACAACGGGCCCTATTTCGGCGGGGGAATGCGGGGAACCCCGCGCGCGCGTTTCGACGACGGCCTGCTCGACGTGGTGATCATCCCCGGCCTCTCGAAGCCCATGCTCTTCCGCAAGCTGCCGCGGCTCTACTCCGGGACGCACGTCGACGTGCCGGGGGTGCTCTACCTGACCGGACGCAAACTCGAGGCGCGCTCGATCGGAAACTCCTGCGAGCTGGAGGTCGACGGCGAGCCGCTCGGACACACGCCGGCCCGCTTCGAGGTGCTGCCCCGGGCGATCACTTTGGTCGGGGCGAGCGAGACCCGGTGACGGGCCCCGACCTGTTCGGGCGGATCCGCGAGGCATGTGGCGAGGTCGCGCGGCGCGCGCGCTTCGTCAGCATCGACGACGTGGCCCTCGAGCGCCTGATCGCCCTGTTCACCCGCGAGCGTCCCTCGTCACCGGGACTGGACCCGGCGCACCGGCCCTTCAAGGACCCGGAGGCCACGATCGCCTTCGTGCTGACGATCAATGCGATCAACTTCGGGTCCGGCTGGTTTCCGCACCTGACCAAGCGCCGCGGACTCTCGGGCTACCTGACGATCGCCGCGGCCCTTCGCGAGCGCTTCGAGACCAAGGGGGCGTGGAGTGCGGGACAGCTGAGCCAGCTCGACACCGCGGACTGCGCGGAGGTCTTCGGCCAGCCGAGCGACGGACCCGCGGGCGAGCTGATGGCGCTCTACGCCGAGGCGCTTCGCGATCTCGGCGGCTTCCTCCATCGGGAGCACCGCTCGCGCTTCGCCGGGCCGGTCGAGGCTGCGGGCCACTCGGCAGCCCGCCTGGTGGCGATCCTCGCCGACGCCATGCCCTTCTACCGGGACGTCTCACGCTACGAGGGCCTGGAGATTCCCTTCTACAAGCGCGCGCAGATCACCAGCTCGGACCTGTCCTCGGCCCTGGGCGGCAAGGCGCTCGGGCGCTTCGACGACCTCGACGAGCTGAC
>JAJDAR010000092.1 GCA_029261775.1 Deltaproteobacteria bacterium
CTGCTCCCCCTCCCTCCCCAGCCCCAGGGTGTTGCCTGGCCCACCCAGGCCTGGCCCACCGGCGAGCTCGATCCCAGGATCGATCGGCCGGCCCTCGATGCCCTGCTCGATCGGGCCTTTCCTGCGGAAGAGCCCGAGGACCTCGAGCGAACCCATGCCGTGGTGATCGCCCAGCACGGGCGGATCGTGGCCGAGCGCTACGCCCACGATGCCGAGCCCGACGACGCCTTCCTTTCGTGGTCGATGGCCAAGAGCATCACCAGCGCGCTCGTGGGCATCCTCGTGCGCCAAGGCAAGCTCGACATCATGCAGCCGATTCCGGTCAAGGAGTGGGCAGAGGAGGATCCCCGCCGCCGGATCACGATCGACCAGATGCTGCGGATGGTCGATGGACTGCGCTTTCGCGAGGCCGAGCACCTCGGCGGCGGCTCGGTCCGCTACTACCCGCCGGAAGAGTCCGACGTCATCCCGATGCTCTTCGGCGAGGGCAAGAAGGACGTGGCGGGGTTCGCCGCGACGCTGCCCTACCTGGCCGAGCCCGAGGAGCGTTGGAACTACAACAGCGGCGCCAGCAATCTGCTCTCGCGCCTGGTCTCCGAGACCGTGGGCGGCGGTCAGGACGGCATGCTCGCCTTCATGAAGCGCGAGCTCTTCGACCCGCTCGGCATGACGACCGCGCGACCGAAGTTCGACGAGGCCGGCCACTTCATCGGCTCGAGCCACTGCTACTGCAGCGCACGGGACTTCACGCGCTTCGGGCTGCTCTACCTGCGCGACGGAGTCTGGGATGGCCAGCGCATCCTGCCCGAGGGCTGGGTCGACTACAGCCGCACGCCGAGCCCCCAGTCGGAGGGGCTGTACGGCGCCCACTTCTGGGTGATCCCGGGCAGCCTGGGTCTCTTTCAGTGCAACGGCGCCGAGGGACAGCGCATCCTGATCAGCCCGAAGCTCGATCTGGTCGTCACCCGCGTCGGCAAGACCGCGCCGCACAAGGTCGCCAACGTCGTGCAGTACTGCCGCGAGCTCGTCGACGCCTTCCGCCCGACGGCAGGCTGATCCGGCGTTCGAGGCGCAGGAGCGCCGCGAGCCTGGGCGCCTGCCGCCCCTCTCTCTGTGTCTACTTCGCTCTCGCGCGCCAGCGCAGGCCCGCCGCGATCGCGAGCGTGCCCATCAGGAGGGCCGTGGCCGGCTCCGGAACGGCGGCCGGTGTCTGGCCGAAGCGGATCGAGTCGAGCCCGATGTTGTCCTGCATGCCGGTGGCCAGGTTCGAGAAATCCAGGCGAAGGAGGAGCTCGGGAGCGGACCACGGTGTGCCAAAGGCGAAGGTCGTGTGGCGTGGCCCGGAGAAGTCGCCCTCGACAAGGACGTCGGTCGCGGAGAACAACGACGTGGTGCCCGCAATAACCTCCACCGCGGCAATGGTGTAGTCCGTGTTGTTCCAGCCGCCGAGCTCGAACCCGTACAGATCGACGACGTGGCCCGGTGCGGCCGTGAAGAGCACGTTCAGGATCGGCGAGCCGCCGGTGCCCGGGCCCGCGGCGAAGATGACGTTGACGAGATCCCCGTAGTCGGCCTGCCAGAGGGTGACCCGGGGATCGGTGGGCGTGGCCGAGGACGAGAAGATGTCCAGGGTGACCTGGGGGGTGAAGCCTTCTCCACCGTCACCGTACGTGAAGATCCCGCCTGGCACGGCCATGGAGGCGCTGGTCACGTTGTCGCCGTAGTCCCCAGGGAGTCTCCCGCCGCTCGAGGTCGGACCCACGAGGGTCTGGCTCACCGCGTCGCGCTGCTGGTCGAACAGCAGGATGGTCGCGCCCGCAGGCTGCGCCCAGAACGCGGAGCACAGTCCCGCGAGGACCAGGACCCCCGTCGGGGCGACCGATCGAAGCCTCCTGTTCCAGCGACGTGCCACCAGCCACTTCATCGACACACTCCTCACCGGTACGTGGTTCGGGGCGCCCCCGTGTGGCGCGCGATCGCCATGGGCCCCTCCACGCGGGCCCCCCAGGGCACTTCCTGCCCCAGCCCGGGCTCTCCTAACCGGGGACCCCGGCTCGCGGCTCGTCGGTGCGAAGGCGTGCGATCGCGCGCGACACGTGCTCCGGCGACTTCGTCCGGCGTGCGATCACCGAATAGACGGCAGGGACGACGACCAGGGTGAGCACGGCCGACACCGTGACACCGGCCACCACGACGATTCCGATCGGCTGCCGGGTCTCGTTGCCGGGCCCCGTTCCCAGCAGCAGCGGCAGCGCACCGAAGGTCGTGGCGGCACTGGTCATCAGGATCGGACGCAGCCGTATGCAGGCGGCATCGATGAGGGCCTCCTCGAAGCTCTCGCCGCGGTCGCGCAGCTGGTTCGCGAACTCCACGATCAGGACGCCGTTCTTGGCGGCGAGGCCGATCAACAGGACGGCGCCGATCTGGCTGAAGACGTTGATCGTTCCTCCCGTCGCCCAGAGCCCGAGCAAAGCACCGGTCACCGCCAGGGGCACGGTCGCCAGGATCACGACGGGGTGCACGAAGCTCTCGAACTGCGCCGCGAGCACCAGGAAGACGATCACCAGCGCCAGGGCGAAGGTCGCGTACAGGCTGCTACCCGACTCGAGATACTCCCGTGACTCGCCGTCCCAGCTGACGCGGGCCGCCGGCGGAAGCAGCTCGCGTGCCCTCCGATCCAGCGCGGCGACCGCCTCGCCCAGGCTGACACCCGGTGCGGGCGCGGCCTCGATCGTGATGGCGCGCATGCGATCGAATCGGCTCAGCAGCTCCGGCCCCGCCGACTCCTCCAGCCTCACCAGGTTGGCGAGCGGCACCAGGGCCCCGCCTCCAGGGGAGGCCGCGGCGGATCGCACCCAGAGATTGGTCAGATCGTCCGGGCTGCTGCGGTGATCGTCGCGGCCCTGCAGGATCACGTCGTACTCCCGGCCCCGATCCTCGTAGGTCGTCACGATCCGTGAACCGAGCATCGTCTCGAGGGTGCGACCCACCTCCTCGAGGGACACGCCGAGGGTCGCGGCCCGGTCGCGATCGACGTGGACGATCATGCGCGGCTTGCGCTCCTGGTAGTTGCTGTCCGCGTTCACGAGCTCCGGCATCCCATCGATCGCCTCGAGCATCACGTCCCGCCAGGCCACGAGCTGGGGGTAGTCGGGCCCGCCGATCACCAGTTCGACCGGCCGCCCGTCGCTGCGAATGCCCAGGCTCTGGCTCGGCAGCACCATCGTCCGCACACCCGGCAGGTCGTCCAGGCGGGTGCGCAAGCGGTCGCCCACGACGTCCGCGGACTCGGTGCGATCGCCCCACGGATCGAGCAGCACGATGAAGCGGGCCGAGTTCACCTCGCCGGTCGCACCGAAGCTTCCCGGCAGCCGGAGCAGGAAGCGCATCAGCGGTCCGGGCTCGACCTCGTCGCCGAGCACCGCCTCGACCTGGCGGGCGTAGCGATCCGTGTAGTCGAAGCTGGCTCCCTCGGGTGCGCGCATCATGATCATGAAGACGCCGCGGTCCTCCTGGGGCGCGTACTCCGAGGGAAGCCACGCGAAGAGCAGCACGGAGAGCGCGGAGACCAGCGCCCCGCCGCCGAGCACGGGCCAGGGGTGCGCGACCACGCGCGTGAGGAGCCGACGGTAGGCCGCCGTCAGGCGCTTGAAGCCCCGGTCGAGGGCTGCGGCCAGGCTGGGCCCGGTGCCTGGATCCCCGCCTCCCCGGGAGCTGAGGAGCTTGGAGGCCATCATCGGCGAGAGGGTCAGTGCCACGAAGCTGGAGAACACGACGGCGGCGGCCAGCGTCAGCCCGAACTCGTTGAAGAGACGCCCGATGTCTCCTTGGATGAACGAGAGCGGGACGAAGACCGCGACCAGCACCAGGGTCGTGGCGATCACGGCGAACCCGATCTCCTGGGAGCCCTCGAGGGCGGCCAGGAGCCGCGGCTGCCCCTCCTCGATCCGCCGGTAGATGTTCTCGAGCTCGACGATCGCGGCGTCCACCACCAGCCCGATCGCGAGCACCAGCCCGAGCAGCGTGAGCGTGTTGATCGTGTAACCCAGGACCGCCATCACAAGGAACGTGGCCGTGACCGAGACCGGCACCACGACCGCGGGAATCAGGGTCGCCCGCAGATCGCCCAGGAAGAGGTAGATGACCAGCAGCACCAGGGCGATCGCGAAGCCCAGCGCGAAGACCACCTCGCGCATCGAGGCTGCGATGAACTCTGCGCGGTCGTAGTTGACCTCGAGGCGCATGCCTTCGGGGAGGTCGTCCGCGACGCGAACGATCTCCTCGCGGACCCCTCGCGAGACCTGGAGCGTGTTGGCCTTCGAGAGCTGCTCGATCCCCAGGGAGACGGCGGGGATGCCGTTGGCCCGGGCCACGTTGCGTTCGTTGGCCGCGCCCACCCGGACCTCGGCGACCTCGGCCAGGTGGATCAGCTGACCGTCGCTGCCGCGCCCGAGCACGAGTCGGCCGAACTCCTCGGGCGTGCGGAACCCCGTGTCCGTCCTCAGCGTGAACTCGCGCTCGCTCGACTCGAGGCGCCCGGCCGGCAGCTCGACGTTCTCGGCGCGCAGCGCCGCCTCGACGTCGACGACCGTCAAGGCGCGAGCGGCTAGCGCCTGCCGGTCGACCCAGATGCGCATCGCATAGGTTCGCTCGCCGGAGATGCGCACCCGCGCCACCCCGGGCACGGTCGAGAACCGGTCCGTCAGGAAGCGATCCGCATAGTCCGTCAGCTCCAGGCCGGACATGCGGTCCGAGGTCAGGTTCAGGTACATCACGGCGCGCGTGTCGTCGTCGACCTTGGCGATCTCCGGCGGATCGGCTTCGAGGGGCAGGTCGCCGACCGCCCGTGCGACGCGGTCGCGAATGTCGTTCGCGGCCTCGTCCACGTCGCGGTCGAGGCCGAACTCGATGCGGATCGAGGATCTCTCCTCGCTGCTCGACGAGGTGAGCTTCTCGATCCCTTCGAGCCCGCTGATCCGATCCTCGATGACCTGCGTGATCTTCGTCTCGATCACGTCGGCCGAGGCTCCCCGGTAGGTCGTCTCGATCGAGACCACGGGCGGGTCGATGTCCGGATACTGTCGGACCGGCAGGTTCACGAGGGCCGCGAGGCCGAGGATGACGAGCAGCAGGGAGAGCACGGTCGCGAAGACCGGCCGGCGGACCGAGAGGTCCGAGAGGATCACGGCGCCTTCGCCTCGACTCGCGGGCCGAGGGGCAGCTCACCGACGACGGTGACCGGCGCCCCGGGCCGCACCTTCTGGGTTCCCTCGGCGACCACCGTCTCCCCGGCCTCCAGGCCTTCCCGGATCTCGACCTGGCCAGGTCGTCGCCGACCCGTTCGCACGGCGCGCTTCTCCGCGCGCCGCTCTTCGTCGATGACGAAGACGAACTGGCGGCTCTGCTCCGGGACGATCGCCTGCTCGGGCACGACGAGGGCCAGGACCTCCTCCTTCAGCAGGGAGACGCGCAGAAACATGCCCGGTCGCAGGCGCCCGTCCTCGTTGGGCAGGCGGGCCCTCACGGTGACGGTCCGACTCACGGGGTCGACGCGGGTATCGACCGAGGCGACCTCTCCCCGGAACGTGTGGTCGGGCCAGGCCGCGCTGTGGACCTCGACCTTCAGGCCGGGTGCGAGCCTGGCCAGCGCCGTTTCGGGCACGTCGAAGTCGACCTTGATCGGATCCGTGTCGTCGAGGGTCGTGATCACGGTGTCCGGGTTCACCAGGCTGCCGAGGCTGACATTTCGCAGCCCGACGCGGCCCTCGAAGGGGGCCCGGATTGCCCGCTCCGAGAGCCGGGACTCGGCGGCGCGCAAGGCGGCACGGGCCGCGTCGCGCTGGGCGACCCGTTGGTCGAGCGCCGACTCGGCCACGGACCGGTTCTCGAAGAGCTGTCGGGCACGGCGGACCTGGTTCTCGAGGTCCCTCAGGTTGGCGCGCGCCGCAGACACCTCCGAGAGGGCCTCCGTGCTGCCGAGATCGACGAGCACCTGACCCTCTTCGACCGGCTGGCCCTCCTCGAAGTGGATCGCGGTGATCACCTCCGAGACCTGCGGTCGGACCTCGATGGACTCGTTGGCGCGGGCGTTGCCGAGTGCCTCGACCGCAACCGGGAAGGGCAGCATGGTGGCGCGCACCACGATCACGGCCGGCCCTTCGGCGCGAGCCGCGTGGCACAGCAGCAAGAGCGCGAGAACCAGTGTGAGGGGGAGCCGGAGCAAGGCAGGGACCTCGAAACGGGCAGTCTAGCCCGTCACGGAACACGACCGCCGGCGCGAAGTCCGGGGTTCCGTGGTCACGTGGGGTCGGCCCGCGGCCGGGCCGATTGGCGTCGAGCAGGATTCGCAGCAAACTGCCCGGATGCGACCGGCGTCGGCTCGAGGAGCATGAGCGAAGACCCCCTGACGATCCTGCTCGTCGTGTCGCGACTGGAGCGCGACGGTCAGGGCGGGATCGGCCGGGTCTCTTCGGCCATGGCGGCAGCCCTCGCGGCGCGCGGTCACCGCGTACATCTCGCGGGTCGGGAGGACCGCCCGGGCGCGGGGGGGCCCGAGCTCGAGGGCGTCACGGCTCACGCCTGGCCGGCCCGGACCTCGAAGCTCGGGCAGGTTCCCCACCTGCTCCGCGCGCTGCGCAGCCTGCGACCCGACGTCCTGCACTTCCACGCCTCCCTCCCGCACGCCGCGACGCTGGCCAGTGCGCGGCTGTGGCGGGGGAGGGGCACGGGCCCGCTGATCGTGTGCACGCCCCACACGGGGACCCGTTGGAGCGGGGCGGGCTGGCCGACCCGGACGGCACTGCGCCTGGCGGATCGGGTCGTGGTGCCGAGCGCCTGGAGCGCCGAGCAGGCGAAGTCGGTCGGTGTGAGGCCCGACCGCATCGGGGTCGTCTCCAATGGCATCGACCTTCCCGACGATCCCGAGGCGGGGCCCGCCCGCGAGCCGCTGATCCTCGCGATGGGTCGGCTCGTGCCGTCGAAGGGCATGGACGTGCTGGTGGAGGCCTTCGCGAGTCTCGGTGCGTCTGCCGAGGGCTGGTCGCTCATCCTCGGCGGGACGGGGCCCGAAGGCGACGCGCTGCAAGCGCGGATCGACGAGCTCTCGCTGGCCGCACGGCTGCCCGGGCAGCTCGGGCCCGAGCGCAAGCGCGACCTGCTCGGTCGCGCGGCGATCGGGGTGGTGCCGTCCCGGGCCGACAATCTGCCGGGCACGCTCCTCGAGATGCAGGCTCACGGGCTGGCCGTGGTGGCATCTGCGGTGGGCGGCTTGACCGAGCTGGCCGACGGTGGCGAGGCGGCGCGGTTGGTTCCACCCGGCGACGTTGCCGCGCTCGCGGGTGAGCTGCAGGCGTTGATGTCCTCGGAGGTCGCGAGGAAGGAGCTGGGCCGAGCGGCGCGGGAGATGGCGCGCCAGCGGGCCTGGCCCGTCCTCGCCGAGCAGCTCGAGGCGCACTACCAGGAGGCCCTGCTGCACCGCAGCTAGAGGTCGGTGCGTCCGCATGACAGGCCGCCCCCGACCGTCTATCTCTCGTCTCCATGGGCGCATCGCCATGACACGAGGATGGGAGCGCCTGGGCAAGCTGCTGCTGGTCGTCGTGTCGACCACGCTGTGCCTGCTGGTCGCCGAGCTGGTCTTCCGCGTCCTGCCGGCGCAGAGCGGTCAGAAGCAGGACGAGGACGGCATCGCCTACCGCTTCAACCCCTTCCGGCTGGATTCGTTCGGGGCCTACGCGCTGCGCGAGGGTGCGACCGCGGTCCACGCCACCGAGAACTTCCAGGTCGAGGTCTCCGTCGACTCGCTCGGCCTGCGCGGGCCGGAGCGCTCGGCGAGCGGGCCCCGGGACCGGACGCGAGTCCTGCTGCTCGGAGATTCCTTCGCCTTCGGCTGGGGGGTCGAATACGGCGAGACCTTCGGGGCGCGCCTCGAGCGACGGCTCGTCTCGCGAGACGGGGCGGTCGAGGTGCTCAACGCGGGTGTCCCCGGCTGGAGTGCCGACGACCAGTGGATCGACTACGCGCAGCGGGGCTCCCAGCTGGGCGTCGACCTCGTCCTGCTGGCGGAGACCGAGAACGATCCCCAGGATCTCCGCTGGAAGGACCTCGGCCTCGACGAGGATCGCCTGCCGGTGCGGACCCGTTCGACCCACCGTGTGGTCGACCACCGCGGCAGGCTCCGCAACGTGCAGGGTGTGCCCAGCCTGGCGTTTCCCGGCGAGGGCTGGCTGCGGGGACACTCCTACCTATGGAACGCGATCCGTTTCCGGCTGACCAAGTTCTGGCTGCGTAGCTTCCACGAGCGTTCCGTCGCCACGAACCCCGAGCTCGAGCAGGCGGTGCTCGGCCGGCCCATCGAGAGCCTCGAGCCCGAAGAGCTTCAGGCTGGGCTGCGCGCCAGTGCGAAGTTTCGCCTCGCCTATCACCGCTGGCTTCGCACGCATCTCGAGGAGCGCGCGCGCGCGGACGGAGCCAGGGTGCTCCGGCTGCTCGTGACCTTCGACGACCAGAGGCCCTACGACGCCGGCGTCATCGAAGGCCTCCACGCAGACTGTTCCGCCGCGGGCCCAGCCTGCCTCGATACGCGCGATTTCTTCGAGGCCTCCGAGTTCGAGCGTGCCTTCTTCCCCGGCGACGGGCACTGGACCGCGTTCGGCCACGAACGGGTGGCCCAGCGTGTGGCTGCGTGGCTCGTCGAGCAGCCGGAGCTGGAGTTGTCTCTCCGCTCGTCGGCGAAGTAGCCGCGTCCGCACCCGCTCAGCGAAGGGCGCCCGGCGGGAAGGCGACCAGTGCCAGCTCGTCGTTGCGGCCGACGACGCTCCCGCCCAGGCCCGAGAGTTCGTCGGTGAAGCGGAGCTTGGTGAGACACAGGACCTGCTCCTGCCGAGCCGCAAGCTGTGCCAGCCGTTCGTCATCGGGCGTCCTCACCCGACGCACCCGCCGCTCGAAGTAGAAGCGCGCCGCAGGCTGATTCATGCGATAGATGCAGAGTTTGTCGTCGGGCCCGACCTCGTTCCGGTAGGCCTGCGCGAGCGCCTTCACCTCGCCGCTGTGGTCCAGGTTCCAGACCGGTCGGGTCGTGGCGAGGCCCACGACCAGCAGCAGGATCGCCAGCAGGCGGACGCGCCGGTGATGACGCGGGTCGAAGGTCATCTCCGCGACCGCACCGATCGACAGCGCCAGCGCGGGAATCGCGGGCAGGACGTACCAGTCGAGCTTCGTGGACATCAGGCTCGGGACGGCGATGCAGATCACGCCCCACAGGGCCACGAGTGCGAGCGCGCTCGACCGGCTCCGGAAAGCCTCCCACGCGACGTAGGGGAGGGTCATCAGCGCGATCCAGGACCAGGGCCTTCCCTCGTCGGCGAGCACCGCGAAGTAGAAGCCCGCCCCGGCCTCGTTGCCTTCGATGCCGCTGCCTGCGCGCGAGAGCACGTGGTACCCGACGTACTCGTCCCAGAAGACGGAGCCGTGGAGCCAGAGCTGGTGGAGATGCCAGGGTCCGGCGATGGCCAGCGCGACGATCACGCCCATCCACAGCTGCCAGCGGGCCAGCACCTCGAAGCGCCGCATGCAGAGCAGATGGGCAGCCAGCACGAGGATCCCCAATCCGGCTGCGGCTCCCTTCGTCAAGGCTGCGATGCCCAGCGCCGCACCTACGGCGATCAGCCAGCCCGGGCTCTCCTCCGAGCGCCACCAGGCGTAGAAGGCGGCGATCAAGGCCGCGGTCAGGACCATGTCGAGCATGCCGGACTTCGCCAGCTCGAGGGCCATCGGTGTTCCGAGGAACGCGGCGGCCGCCACCACCCCCGCCGTGCGGCCGAACATCCGGCTCCCGCAGATCAGCACCAGGGCCGTCGCGAAGACGCCTGACAACGCAGAGGCCAGCCGCGGCGCGAGCTCGCCGACGCCGAAGACGTGGTAGCCGAAGATCGTCGTCCACAGAACGAGCGGTGGCTTGTGGAACCACGACCGGTCGTCGAGGCGCGGGGTCAACCACTCGCCCGCCTCGAACATCTCGCGGGCGACCTGGGCATAGATGGCTTCGTCCCAGTCGCGCAGGCTTCCGCTCCCGAGAGCGAAGAGCAGGACTACGGCCGAGAAGCAGACGAGAGCGACGAGCTCCCGGCGCCGGGGCAGCAGGTCGGCCCGCCCGTTCAAGGCGCCGCTGCGTGCGGCTGCCGACCGGTCATCCGAGGGGCAGCTTTCGGGGCGGCGGACTTCCGAGTCGGGCTTCCGCAAGCGCCCAGCCGGAGGGATCCTCGGCAGCGGGCGTCGGGTAGAGAGTCGCCAGACGGCGAGCGGTGCGGGCTTCCTCCGCGAAGTCGCGATTCGTCAGGATGCGCGGCGCGTGGCGGGTGCGCTCGTTCCGGAGGACCGACAGGCAGTCGATCGGGCGGCGGGTGCGCCAGGGGATGAGCTCCTGGGAGATCACCGCGAGACCGGCACCGGCGGCCGCGTCGCGGACCCAGCGCGCATCGACGTGCTCGTCCCGCCAGCCGTCCCGGTCGGCCAGATGCAGACGCTCGAGGGAGCGACGCAGACCGCCGGGAAGCCGTTTCATGCGGGCAAAGTAGCGCCGATGGCTCGCGAGGTTCGAATGGTGCAGGAATCCCACGCCGCCGGGACGAAGGACGCGCGCCAGCTCCTGGACGCAACCCGCCATGGCCTCGGTGTCCGCATGGACGAGGGAGTCGTAGCTGAAGACGAGATCGGCCGATCCGTTCTCGACGCCCTGTAGAACTCGGCCGTCCCCCAGCCGGCAGTCGACGCCGGGGTCGCCGCGAAACCGGGCCCGGCAGGCTTCGACGCAGCCCGGATCCAGGTCGATCAGCACGAGGCGGTCGCAGTGGGGGCGCAGGAACCGGCTCCAACGCCCGTGGCCGGGTCCCACCTCGACGATCACGCGCGCCGGGAGGGCGCCCTGCAGGCGAGGCAGGATGCCGATGTGCCAATGCATCGCACTGCCGCCCCAGGCGCGGGACCAGCGCGCACCCCCTTCGCGTCGCTGCCAACCGGCTCGCCAACGCTCCCGGTTCTGCTCGATCGACGGCACCAGGACCTCCCACGTCCGCAGGGAGAGCTCGCGAGCTCCCCGGCCCGAGGCTGCCGGGAGCGGGCGTGTGCGTCAGCCCACGTCCGTGATACGCGGCAACCCGTCCCTCCGCGTGGCCTATCACAGGTCGTCGATGCATCGCGCCCAGCGCTGCTGAGACTGGCCTTCGTCCCCACCCGACAGGAGAGCCATGCCGCGGATGCGCGAAACGACCGGCCGCATGAGACCCCGCTCGCTGAACGCCGCGGCCCTGGGTCTCGGTCTCGTCGCGTCCCTGCTGCTGGGCGAGGGCGCGCTTCGCCTGTTCCATCCCCAGCGCACCTGGAACCGGCTGCTCGACCGGATCCCGCCGATGTTCCTCGCCGACCCCTCGCTTCCCTACGCATTGAAGCCGGGCTTCACCGGGCGGCTCTGGCATCACGAGTACGACACGCGCATCGAGATCAACGCAGAGGGGCGCAGGGATCGGCCGCCGCACCCGGCCCCGAGAGCCCTCGTCGTCGGCGACTCCTTCGTCTTCGGCTTCGGCGTCGAGGAGCAGGACGCCTTCCCGGCGCTCCTGCAGAAGAGCTTCCGCGCAACGGGACCCTTCAGCTCGATCCTGAATGCGGGCTTCCCCGGTTTCGACCCCGGCGCCTACTACGTCTTCCTCGAGGACCGCGGCATGGCCCTCGGGCCGAGCCTCGTCCTGATCGGGTTCTTCAGCGGCAACGACATCGATCCCCACCGCAGCGGCGACCATCGTTGGGCGGATCTCGACGCGCGGGGCCTGCCGCGCCGCATCGTCACCGAGCGACACGTGGTGCGGGACGGGCGCCAGGTGCGGAAGCGGCTGCGCTTCCGGTACCGGGTGCCGTGGATCCGCAACTCGCACCTCTTCCAGCTCTTCGTGACGGCCGGGAAGCGAAGCCGGCGCGTGGATCCTCGCCACGAGATGATCTATGCCAGGCACTACGACGCGGAGACCCGGGCCAGGGTCTCCGATCTGCAGTCCCTCTTCGTCGGCATGCGCGATCTCACCCGCGCGCAGGGCGTCCCGTTGGCGGTCCTTATGCTGCCGTCGATCGAGCAGGTGCATCCCGAACGGCTGCGGGACCCCGAGCGCTTCGACCTCGACAAGCCGCAGCGTCTGTTCTCGGCCTTCTTCCGCGAGAACGGCATTCCCCACCTCGACCTGCTGCCGGGCTTCGAGACCGGGGCCGCGGATCGTGCGCTCTACTTCCCCTTCGACGAGCACTGGAACGAGGCGGGCCACGCGCTGGCGGCGCGGCTGATCGCCGACTTCCTCCGCGAGGGCGAGCTGAAGATCGAGGTGGCGCGACCGGAAGGCGCCCGAGCGATCCCGCCTGGGGTCAGGCCGTCCCCGTCGGACGCTTCGACACGTAGAGATCCTCCATCACGAGGTTCTCCAGCCCCGACTCGAAGAACATCCGGAGGGCGTCCTCGGGCGAGTTGACCATCGGCTCGCCTCGCCGGTTGAGCGAGGTGTTGATCACGCAGGGGACGCCGGTCCGAGCCTCGAGCTCGGAGATCAGGTGATGGAAGCGGGGGTTCGTCGTCTTCGAGACGATCTGCGGCCGCGCCGTTCCGTCCACGTGCGTGATCTCGGGGCAGCGCTGCCGGGATTCCTCGGGCAGGTCGAAGCTGAGGGTCATGTAGGGCGAGGCGTGCTTCGAGCCCAGGAACTCGGTCGCCCGCTCCTCGAGGACCGAGGGACAGAAGGGCCGCCAGGGCTCGCGGTACTTGATCCGGGTGTTGATGTCTTCGGCCGTCCCCTTGACGCACGGATTGCCGAGGATGCTGCGGTTGCCGAGGGCCCGGGGGCCCCACTCCATGCGACCCTGGAACCAGGCGACGACCTCGCCGCCCGCCAGCAGCTCCGCCGCCGAGGCCGCCGGGTCGGCGAGTTTCTGGTAGGGGATCCGGCGCTCGTCGAGCAGCCGCTGGATCGAGGCCGAGTCGTAGGACGGCCCCAGATAAGCGCTGCGCAGCGGCTGGATCGCGTCGCCCGCGGCCTGCGCGGCGGCCGTCGCGGCACCGACGGCGGTCCCCGCATCGCCGGGAGAGGGCGGAACGTAGAGCTCCTCGATCCAGGGGTGCTGCATCAGCTTCCGGTTGAGGACGACGTTGAGCGCGACGCCTCCCGCCAGGCAGAGCCGGCCCGTCTCGCGCAGCGCCGGTTCGAGGTGATGCTCGATCAGCGAGATCGCCGCTCGCTCGAGCAGGTCCTGGCCCGCGGCCGCGAGATGGATGTACGGCTCCGCCAGTACATCCCCTTCGCGGGGCGGACCGAAGCGCTCGACGAAGCGCCGGCCGTAGGAATGGCGCGGCGTATGGCGCCGATCTTTCGGGCTCCACAGGAAATCGAGATCGAGGGAGAGATCCCCCTCGCCGTATCGAAGGATGTCGGAGAGATCCACGCGGCTCGCATCACCGTAGGCCGCCATGCCCATGGTCTTGTACTCACCGTCGTTGATCTCGAAGCCCAGGAACTCGGTCAGGGATCCATAGAAGAGACCCAGCGAGTCGGGCTTCTGGATCTCCCCGAGCTTGTGGACCTGGCCGCCGCGTCCCTCCGCGAACAGGCAGGTCGTGATCTCGCCGAGGCCATCGAGGCTGGCGATCGCACAGCGATCGAAGCCCGAGGCGTGCAGTGCACTCGCCGCGTGGGCGACGTGGTGCTCGATGAAATCGATCGGGACCGCGCCCCGCCCGAGACCGATGGCCTCGAGGGTCTGGTGGAGCTTGCCGATCCGGCGCTCGCCCTTGCGGCCGGCGCGCAGCGCGTTCTTGATGGCCTTGATCGGGCGGCGCCCGAAGTAGCGCCGCACGAAGGCCCGGCGATTGGCCTCGAGGGCACGGTGCGACCAGGGGAAGGCGACCCGATCGATGTCCTGCGGCGTAAGCCCGGCCTCGGCCAGGCAGTACTGGACCGCCTCGACGGGCAGCTCGCGGACGGCGTGCTTGCGACGCGAGAAGCGCTCCTGCTCGACGGCGGCCACGACCTCGCCATCGATCACCAGGGCAGCGGAGGGATCGTGCCAGAAGGGGCAGGCGACTCCGAGAACCTTCAATTCACTCCCCCATTCTGCAGGTCGGGCACCGTCGGGTGCGTCAGGGCGGCGTCTCGATCCATTGGACGATGACGATCAGGTTGCGGTACGTGACGTAGCGGTCCAGCGCAGCTTCGATCGACTTCGCGAGCTCCCTGCGCGTGAGGCCCAGCGCGGGCATCCGGCGGACCTTCGGGAGAGCGACCGTACCATCTGCGGCCACATCGGTCTGCCTGGCCCCGAGCTCGGGGTGGCCGAGGACCCAGACCCGCAGATGGTCCCCCACCTCGATCCGGCGCTCGAACCCAGGGGCCTCGGCCGGCTCGGCCCGGCTCGTGGCCGCGAGCAGGACGGGCAGGGCCAGCAGGAGCACGACGGGCTTCACGACTCTCCCTCCCCGGCGCAGTCGGGGCATCGACCGGAGCCAGCCTCCAGGACGGGTCCACCCGGCGCATCGGAGGTTTGTGATAGGGGACGGGCTCGGGGCCGCTCCATCGGCCCCCGCGAGCCGCCGAGGGCGATGCACCACTTCGTCCCAGTCTCGTGAGAGCCAGACCCACGCAGCCACGACGGCAGCTCCGAGCACGCGCTCGGGGTCGCGCAGGGCGGCACGTGGTTTGCTCCCTGGTTCGGTGGCTCGGAGGAGGGAGCTTCATGCGATTCGATCGGACGACGGTTCAGGAAGACGGAGTCACGCGTTGGCGGGGGTGGGGGGCGGCCGCCTTCGTGTGCGCGGCGATGCTCGGGCCGGTCGCGGCCGCTGCCGTCGAAACCGGTGTGCAGGCCAGCACGGGCGTGGTCGCGTCCCGCGGTCAGGCGTGCGATGCGTGGTTTCCCGATCTCCACTGCGATCGGAGCGGTCGCTGGGAGGGGTTCCACAAGCCCATCGTGGCGCCCTACCTGTTCGAGGATCCTTTCATCACCACGGGTGTGTATCCCTACTACGTCTACCACGACTTCCCCGGGCGTTCGGCACTCCAGGGAGGAGAAGCGCACGTCGCGGCCGTGCAGATCCGCGTCGCTCTCACGGATCGCATCGCGCTGATCGCGACCAAGGATGGACGCGCCTGGCTGCGGGCCGACAACCCGCTCCTCGACGAGAAGCAGGGCTGGCTGAACATTGCCGG
>JAJDAR010000093.1 GCA_029261775.1 Deltaproteobacteria bacterium
GAAGGGGGACGGGCTCGTCTGGCACGAGGGCCCGGTCGCGCGCGCGATGCGCGAGGGCGGTCGCCTCGTGCTCAACGAGCTGAGCCACGCCGGCGAGGACGTCATCGCGTTCCTGTACCCGATCCTGGAGAACCCGGAGACGGCTCGGCTCACGCTGCCCACCAACGAGACCATCACGCCGGCTCCGGGCTTCGAGGTCGTCTCGACCGACAACGTCTCCCCCGACGAGCTGCCCGAGGCGTTGCAGGACCGGTTCGAGACTACGCTCGAGATCGAGGAGCCGCACAGTGAAGCGTTGGCGCTTCTCGATCCGATGCTGCGGGAGGCTGCCCAGCGCAGCTTCGGCCTGGAGAAGGAGCGCCGCGTCTCGCTGCGGGGCTGGCTGGTGCTCCAGCGGCTGATCCCGGTGTTCGGCCTCCACGACGCGTGCCTGGTCGTGTTCGGCGCCGAGCGCGGCTCCCAGATCCACGACGGTCTGGTGATGGCCGGGGAGGGTTCGTGATGAAGCGGATCCTGCGCCCCCGCACCTGTCGGCCCTACCCCGAGCTGTTCGAGCCCGAGCGCGGGGAGGCCCCCTACCGGATCGAGGACTCCAACGGTCGGCCGCTGCCGAGCCGCGGCCTCGTGAACAAGGTCGAGCGCTGGATGTTCGTTCCGCTCGACCCCTGGGGTCGGCCCGTCGCGCGGCACGAGGGTGGGCACGTGCGCGACAGCCCGCCCAACTTGCCGAGGGTCCGCTACGACCTGCGGATCCTCCACGCGGTCGAGGATGCCCGGATCAACCTCGGGCTCGACTGGCGCGAGATCCCCGTGGAGCTCGACCCGGTCGCGCTGGCGAACGTGCGCAAGCTGGCTGCCGAGGACGAGCAGCGGGGAGATCTGTTCGCCCTGGTGATCCGCTCCGTGGCGTCGATCGGCACCAACGCCGAGGCCGACCTGGCCGACCTGCTCACCCTGTACGAGAGCCAGGGAACCTTCGTCCAGGGGCAGGTCGATCGGGTGCGGAAGGGGCTCGAGCGCTCCCGGGCCCGGGCGCGCAAGCCGGTCGCGCCGTTCGGCGCGGCGCTGCGGCTGGCGCGCAAGCTGGCTCGTGAGCTGCGGCGCGCCGGGCTGCTCGAGGCGGACGGCAGCTCCTCGAGCCCGATGGGCACGGGCTGCTGCATCGGCCACGGCCTGATCGACGACGACGAGGAGGGCGGAGACGGTGGCGGTCAGCTGGCCGAGGCCGGTGTGGCCGGAGAGCTGCACGTGACCCGTGCCCCGCTCACCGTGTCGCTGCGCGGCGGCCGGCTGGCGGGTCGCGGACTCGGTGCGCGCCGCGAGGGCAGCATCATCCGCTACGCCCATCGCTGGCCTTCGGATCGCGCGATCTTCCGCGGCCGGCGTCGGCGCTCGTCGGCGACCGTGCTGGTCGACGTGAGCGGCAGCATGTCGCTCAGCGCGGACTCCCTCGATCGGCTGCTGCTGGCGACCCCCGCGGGCGCGCTGGTGGCGATCTACTCGGGGCGGGGCACGGAGGGCGAGCTGCGGATCGTGGCGTCGGGCACGCGGCGGGCGGGGCCGAAGCACCTGAAACCGTTCGCCCGGGGCAACATCGTCGACGTCCCGGCCCTCGAGTGGCTGGCCCGTCAGCCCGAGCCGCGGCTCTGGGTCTCCGACGGCGCGGTGACCGGCGTGGGCGATCACGCCTCCGACGCGATCGAGGAGCGCTGCACGGCCATCGTCAAGAAGGGGCGCATCGAGCGGATCGGGAACCTCGAGGGCACGGTGCGGCGCCTGGTCGATGCCCGGGCCCGCCGCACCGACGTGCCGGCCGTCACCCGGCAGCACCACCGCGCCGCCCTCCGGGCGCGGGCCGCGCGGCTCGCTCGCAAGGCGGCGGATGCGGACTCCTAGCGGGCGCTGACGTCCGGCGCGCGGCTCTCCCCGACCGCGTCCGCCCTCCCCCTTCGAACGCTGCCTGGGGGTGGGAGGGGGCCAGGGGCTCGTCCTTCGGGACGGGTCCCTGGCCGACGCGCTTCCCCGGCTCGCTGGCTAGGATGGCTGCCAGGGAGGCCGGTCATGAAGTGTCACAGGAGGTTCTTCGGGGTCGTGGGGTGGGCGGTCGTGGCGCTCTGTGCCTCTTCCGTTTCGCACCCGGCTCTCGCAGCTGCGGAGACGGAGCGGATCGCGGCGATCAGCGGTGTGCACGTTCCGCACCAGGGCTTCGCGCTCTCGGCCACCGTTCCGTCCGATCGGATGTGCCTCGAGCTCGCCCAGAACCTGGCGTCCGAGCTGGGCATCAAGGTGCACGTCGTCTGCACCGACCCGTCGACCGGGGGGACGACCATCGTCGCGGAGTGCGGTTACGCCGACGATCGGGACGCGTCCAAGGTCGAGAGCTTCTCGCGCGGCTGGGGAGCGACCCACGACCCCTACCTGATCTGCGTCCCCCCGGACCGCGACCGCTTCCGCGCCCAGCGCATCCTCCCCGACCTCGAATCCCTCCGCCCCACACCCCCAACCGACTTAAGCAAAGTGCCGGGCCATTCTCTTAAGAAGTAGGCAGAGTGCCGGGCCGTTTTCTTGAGAGCTGAGTGTTGACTGAGAGACCCGACCCCTTCGTCAACTATTCGCGGTCGCCGTTGCGGGTGGAGTCTCGGCGGTGGACGCCGCGGGCGAGCCAGCGGACGCTGGATTCGAGGAGTTCGACGCCGACCAGGACTCCGACCGTGACGACGGACAGGGTCACGGCGGCGAGCAGGTGGCCGAGGCCGATCGTGGCGCCGACGGCGGCCAGCACCCAGATCACCGCGGCGGTCGTCACCCCGGTCACGACGCCGTCCCGCGAGAGCATCACGCCGGCGCCCAGGAAACCCACGCCCGTCACCAGCTGACCGAGCACGCGGGTGGGATCGCCGTTGTCGCCCAGGTTGCTCCCGCCCAGGTGGATGAAGACGCTGGTTCCGAGGCAGATCAGGATGGCGGTCCGGATGCCCGCCGGCTTGCCTCGGATCTGGCGCTCCGACCCGATGATCGCGCCACACAGCACGGCGACGCCGACCGTGTCCCAGAACCCGCGCGAAAGGGGATCGAAGTACTCCATGGGGCGAGACCTTACGGAGTCCCGCAACGAACGGAAATGGGAAGGGCCCCGGAGCGGAGGACTCCGGGGCCCGAGGGCCGGTCCACCCGATGGACCGACCCGGCACCCCGAAGGGTGCCCACCCAAGGATCAGCGTGTGTGCACGGGCGGCTCCGGCAGGCCGGGCGGCGGACCGTCGCCCCCCGTCGCCGGCGCGTCGACCGGGTTGGGATTGATCAGCACGCCCTCGGAGCCGGGCAGCGGCGGGCCGTTCCGCCAGGGGCTCGGCGCCCACTGCCCGTCGCCCGGGTTGGCACCGGGGCCGATCGAGGTCGGCACCGGATCGGGGCTGGCGTTGGGGTCGCCACCGGCCACGCCGCCGTTCGGGCCCGGGTTGCCGACGATGTCGATGTTCTTGAGCCAACGCTTGTCCGAGTCCTGGTTCGTGCCGGTCTCGCCACCGGTCCAGCCGGGGCCCGGCGTGTAGCCCTTGGTGCCCTTCGTGTCCTCGCTGGCCGGCTTGTCCGCCGCGGCGTCGGTGTCCGAGCTGTCCGCGTCGGAATCCGAGGAGGAGGAGTCCGAGCTCGAGTCGGAGTCGGAATCCGAGCTGCTCGAGTCCGAGCTGGTGTCGTTGCTCGACGAATCCGAGCTGCTCGAGTCGCTGGAGCTGCTCGACGAGCTGTCCGAGCTCGAGCTGCTGCCCTCGTAGCGCTCGTCGTCACCGCTGTAGACGTCCACGCTGCCGTCCGGCCGCACGACCTTGGTGTCGCCGCTCTCGGTGTCGTGGCTCACCCAGGTGCCGTCGGAGTAGCTGATGGTGCCGTCCGAGTTGACCTTGCCGGGCGTGCCCGAGGCGTCCGTGGCCGGCGCGCCGTAGCCGTCGCCGAAGTCGAAGGCGCCCTGGTCCCGGTTGTAGCGGGTGCCGCCCTGGTGGCCGCCGCCGTAGCGCGCGTCGTTGCCGCCCCAGACGGACACGCTGCCATCGCCGTGGTGGATCTTGGTGTCGCCGGTCTGGCGGTCGTGGTCGAAGACGGTGCCGTCGGCATAGCCGACCGTGCCGTCGCCGTTGATCTTGCCGAGCGAGCCGTTCGAGTCGCGAGCCGGCGCGCCGTAGCCATCGCCGAAGTCGAAGGCGCCCTGCTCGTCGTTCCAGGTCGTGTCGTGGCCGGACGCCTCGTCGCCCGCGGGGCCGAAGCCGCCCGGGGTGTGCTCGCCGTCCGCCGCGCCGTCGCCGCGGTGCCAGACCGTCACGCCGTTCGGTCCGACGGCCTTGGTGTCGCCGCCCACGGGGTCGTGGGTGATGCGGGTGCCGTCGGAGTACGAGATGCTGCCGTCGCCCTGGATCTTGCCCGGGGTGCCGCTCGCGTCGGTACCCGGCACGCGGGTGCCGTCGTGGAAGCGGATCGCGCCGTCGTCGTCGCGGCGCGTGCCGCGCCAGACGGTGGAGGGCTGGCCGGGCCGCGTGGCCTTGGTGTCGCCGGTCACCGGGTCGTGGGTGACCCGGGTGCCATCGACGTAGTGGATGCTGCCGTCGGCTGCGATCTTGCCCGGGCGGCCCTGGGGGTCGCTGCCGGGCACACCCTGGCCGTTGCCGAAGCGGAAGTTGCCGTCGGCGTCGCGCGTGGGCGCTTCGCTCATCGAGCCTCCGGCGCCGAGGGCACCGGCGGGGCCGGTGGCCTTGCCGGGCTTGTCGCCGGCTGCCGGCTTGATCGGCGAGAAGCGGTCGATCTGCGGACGCGCGACACCCTGGGGCGCTGCGTCCTCGCGGGGGTTGGTCTTCGTGCGGCCCGGCCGCTTTCGGGAGGGCGCGGGCGTGGCTGCCGGAACGAAGCGGGGCGTGGCCTTGGCGCCGGGCAGCTGCACCGCGGGAAGGGAGGAAGGCAGTCGCTCACGGGCGGCGGCGCTCGGGAGCTTCGCCTGGGCGGCCCGCTCGAGCTTGCCGGTCACCTGGACCTGCTGGCTGCGCTTCCTGGCGGGCTTGGCGAAGGAGCCGGCCCAGGCCGGGGGAGCGATCAGGCTGAAGGCCAGCAGCAGGGCGCCGGCGGATCGAAGGGAAGCGGTCATCTCGGGTTCTCCTTGGGTGGCCGCTCGGGTGGCGGCACAGCTGGGTCGAAGCCGAGCCGGGCCGGGTTCAGGGAATCCGCCCGGAATCCCCTCGGGGCCTCCTGCTGCAGCGGGGTTCAGGAGGCTCTGCCGGGCCCAGAAGAGATGGGTCCGCCCGCCCGCTGCCCCACCGGCCCCGCTAGCCTGCTCCCGCCATGGCGCGACACCAAGCGAGCGGCCGCAGCGGCCTGGGCTTCGGTCTGGCCACGACCACCATGCTGCTGTGGGGCGCGCTGCCGCTGGCGCTCCAGCTGGTGCTCGCCCAGCTCGACGCCCTCACCCTGACCGGGTTCCGCTTCCTGGCGGCCGGCCTGTGTCTCGGCGGCTGGCTCTGGGCGCGCGGCAAGCTGCCGAGCCTGCGCAGCCTCGACGGCCGCGGCCGCGCCATGCTGGCGGTGGCCACGGTCTTCCTCGCCATCAACTACGCCGCCTTCCTCTACGGGCTCGACTTCACGACCGCGGCCCACGCCCAGGTGCTGATCCAGCTCGCGCCGCTGCTGCTCGCCTTCGGCGGCATCTTCGTGTTCAGCGAGCGCTTCCTGCCCCTGCAGTGGGCCGGGATGGCGATCCTGCTCGGGGGACTGGGTCTGTTCTTCGCGGCGCAGATCCTCGAGCCGCCCACCGAGGCCCGCGACCTGCGCTTCGGCACCTGGATGATGCTGCTGGCCGCCGTCACCTGGGCCATCTACGGACTGGCGCAGAAGCAGCTGCTGACGCGCATGCCCTCGCAGGCGCTGATGCTGTGCATCTACCTGGGCTGCGCCGCGCTCTTCGCGCCCGTCTCCGATCCCGCCGCGATCCTCGAGCTCGACGCCCTGGGTGCCGGCATGCTGCTGTTTACCGCAGCCAACACGCTCGTCGGCTACGGCACCTTCTCGGCCGCACTCGAGCACTGGGAGGCATCGCGCGTTTCAGCGGTGCTGGCCGTCACGCCGCTGGCCACGCTGGCCTTCTCGGTCGCCGCCGCCGCCAGCTTCCCCGACCACTATCGGGCCGAGGACCTGGGGTCGACCGCACTGCTCGGCGCGTTCATCGTGGTGGCCGGCTCGCTCGTCGTCTCGCTCGCCGGTCGCCGTGCCCCGGGCTAGGCGAGTCACTCGCATTCCGGAGACGGCAGCGGAGGGGCATCGAGGGGCGCTACCGTGCTGCCCCATGCGTTCGCCGCACTTCCTCCTGCTCGTGCTGTCGGTCTGCCTGACGTTGCCGTCGGGCTGTCGCAGCGTCTACTACGACGTCATGGAGGGCTTTGGACGCGAGAAGCGCCACATCCTGGCGAACCGCATCGAGGCCGGACGGGAAGATCAGCAGCAAGCGCAGGAGGAGTTCCAGGATGCGCTCGAGCGCTTCCAGGCCCTGACGGGCTTCGACGGCGGCGGTCTCGAGGAGCGGTACGAGGACCTGCGAGCCGCTTACGAGCGCAGTGCCGCGCGGGCCGAGGCGGTGCGCGAGCGCATCGATTCGATCGAGACCGTGGCCGCGGACCTCTTCGACGAGTGGGAGGACGAGATCGGCGAGATCTCACGCGCCGATCTGCGTCGACGTAGCGAGGCGCGGCTTGGCGAGACGCGCAAGCGCTACCAACGCGTCGTCCAGGCGATGGGCCGCGCCGAGAAGCGCATGGACCCCGTGCTCGTGGCCTTCCGCGACCAGGTGCTCTTCCTGAAACACAACCTGAATGCGGCTGCGATCGCCTCGCTCGAGGCGGATGCCGCCGCGATCGCCGCGGACGTGAAGCGTCTCGTCGACGAGATGAACAAGGCGATCCAGGAAGCCGACGCCTTCCTTTCGACCTTCGATACGTGATCCCTCGCGCCGTGTTTTTCGGCGGGTCATCGCGTCACGCGTCGGCATCTGGTGCGCAGCATCACGTTCGACCTGCAACTCGGGTGCAGCTTGCTTCATGGAAAGGCAGCCGATGCGCAGCCGACGGGCAGTGTCGTCGCAGTGCGTCGTAGCTTCTTTTCTGGATCGCCTTTCTCCCTGGTACCCTTGACGCATGTCCCCCCGATCCCCCCTCCACCTGATCTGCGCGCTCGCCATCCTCGCGGCGATGGGAGCCGGCTGCGCCACCACCAAGCCGCCCACCTCGTGCGAGGACGTATGGGAACGGCCGGATCCCTTCTCGTTCTGGAATCGACCCATGCACGGGGCGAATCGCTGGATCGATCGCACCCTGGTGGATCCGTTGATCGACGTCTGGCTCTACGTGCCGTCCCCGGTGCGCAACCGCTTCACGGACTTCGCCGGCAACCTGCGCGCGCCGCGCAATGCCGCGAACAACCTGCTTCAGGCCGACTTCGTCTCGGCGGGCACCGAGCTGATGCGCTTCGTGATGAACTCGACGATCGGGGTGGTCGGGCTCTTCGACGTGGCCAAACCGCTCACGGGCTACGAGGCCGACCGCGAGGACTTCGGGCAGACCCTGGCGATCTGGGGGGTCGGTGCCGGTCCCCTGCTCGAGATCCCGTTGAGCGGGCCGCAGAGCCT
>JAJDAR010000094.1 GCA_029261775.1 Deltaproteobacteria bacterium
AGTCCGGGGTCGTGCGTGCGTAGGCCACCCAGCGGACGAAGGAGAAGTCGCCATCGCCGGGGTCGATGGAATCGACCGTTCCCTTCGACCAGACCGCGAGCCGGAACAACGGGTAGGCCAGCCAGCCTGGGAGACCGCCCACGGCCGGGAGGCCCGTGTTCGAGATCATGATCCGGGCAAATCGATCCGGCTCCTCGGCGACGACGCGCAGGCCGATCAGCCCTCCCCAGTCCTGGCCGAAGAACGTGACGTCGCGTAGATCGAGCGTGCGCACGAGCTCGGTCATCACGTCGACGTGCATCTGGTAGGAGTAGTCGCTCTGGCGGATCGGCTTGTCGGACTTCCCGAACCCCACCAGGTCGGGCGCGATCACCCGATGACCGGCCGCCACGAGCGGCGGGATCATGTGGCGGTAGAGGTAGCTCCACGACGGTTGCCCGTGCAGCAGCAGGATCGGTGCGCCGTCTGACGGGCCTTCGTCCAGGTAGTGGACGCGGTAGCCCAGGGTGTCCACGTAGTGCGGTGCGAACGGGTAGTCCGGCAGGCTCGCGAAACGCGCTTCCGGCGTCCGCACCACCTCACCCACGCTCCACTCGGTCGTGCCCTGAAAGCCGCCGATCGCGACAGCTCCGATGACGAGCAGGCCGATCAAGCAGAGCAGGGCCGTCTTCACGGGCGCGATTCTATCGCAGGCCGGTCGATGAGCAGGTCCTGCGTGGCCGGCCCGGGCTAGGCTCCCGCCCATGGCAGCTGGGCACGGATCGAGCCGATGAGTCGTGTGTGCGTGATCTGTGCCGTAGGCCTCACGCCCGAGCTCGCTGCGCACGCAGCGAGGGTCTCGGCGGTCGGCAAGCCCAAGCCGCTGCGGGGGGTCTTCCCCGCCGTCACCGCGACGGCCCAGGCCACGCTGCTGTCCGGTGCGCCGCCCTCCCAGCACGGTGTGGTGGCCAACGGGTGGCTGTATCGCGACACCAGGGAGGTGCGCTTCTGGCAGCAGTCGAACGCGCTGATCGATGCACCGTCGCGCATCTACGACGGCGTGCGCACCGCCAAGATGTTCTGGTGGTTCAACCAGGGCGCCGCCGTGGAGTGGTATGTGACCCCCAAGCCCCACTACGGGTCCGACGGCTCCAAGGTCTTCGACATCATCGACCGCACCGGGCTCGAGCTCGAAGATGCCGTCGGGAAGTTCCCGTTCCCATCCTTCTGGGGGCCGATGGCGGGGCTTCCCTCCTCCAGGTGGATCGCGGACGCCTCGGCGCGGGTGCTGCGGGAGAACCAGCCGGACCTCTCACTCGTCTACCTGCCGCACCTCGACTACGACCATCAGCGCAACGGTCCGGGAGATCCGGCGCGGGTGGCCGAGCTCGACGCTTGTGTCGGAACCGTGCTGGATGCGGCTGCGGCCATCGATGCCATCCCCGTCATCGTCTCCGAGTACGGCATCGTGCCCGTCTCCCGGCCCGTCCACGTGAACCAGGTGCTGCGCAAGGCGGGTTGGCTGACCGTTCGCGAGGGACCCTTCGGCGAGATGCTCGACACCTTCGAGTCCCGGGCCTTCGCCGTCTCCGATCATCAGATCGCGCACGTCTACGTCCAGGGCGTCGAGCCCGCCGTGGTGCTCCGCGAGCTCGAGGGCGTGCCGGGCATCGACTCCGTCGCGGCCCCGGGAGACGTCGGCCTGGACCACCCGCGAAGCGGAGAGCTCGTCGCCATCGCGAGCGACGATGCGTGGTTCACCTACGACTACTGGCTCGAGCCCTCGGCAGCGCCCGACTTCGCCCACACGGTGGACATCCATCGGAAGCCGGGCTTCGATCCCTGCGAGCTGCTGATGGGATCCCGGGCGCGCGCCGCGCTCCGGTTGATCCAGAAGACCTTGGGGTTCCGCTACCGCATGGACGTGGTGCGGCTCGAGCCGGAGGCCATTCGCGGGAGTCACGGACTGCGCCCCGAGCCGGGGAGCGGGCCTCTCATCGTCGGACCGGGGGCGCCCGACGACATGCTCGACTTCCACGGCTACGTGCGGGGCCTGCTGCAGGGCGGCTAGTTGCAAGATCGAACCCCGAGCAAGCCGCCTCTTGCCTCCTCGAGCGGACGGAACGCCGCGATCCTCCTGCTCGCCTTCCTCCTGCCGGCTCTGCCCTTCCTGGTGGTCGGCGAGCTGCCTGGCGAACGATGGCTTTCGGCGCGGGACGGCGACGCGGTCTCGTTCGCTGCGATCGGCGCCGGCCTCCTGGCGGTCGACGTGCTCCTGCCGGTTCCCTCGAGCGTCGTCGGCTCCCTGCTGGGAGCGAGGCTCGGCGCAGCCGCCGGCTTCCTGGCGTGTTGGGTAGGCCTCGTCGCCGGCAACCTGCTCGGCTGGGCGCTCGGTCGCGGGGCCTCGCTCCGCTTCGAGGCGAGCCTGCCGATGGTCCCGACGGCCTGGCTCGTCTTCGCCACGCGCCCGGTGCCGATCGTCGCGGAAGGCATCACCTTGGCCGCCGGCACGGCGCGCATGCCGCTCCGCTGGTTCGGCCTCGCCATCGCTGCCGGCAATGCGTGCTATGCCGCGGTGCTGGTGGCGGTCGGCGTGGCGCTGATCGGCGCGGGCTGGGCGGGGCCGATGCTCGCCTTCCCGCTCCTGCTGGCAGCGGCCGCAGGCCTGCTGTGGAAGCGATTCGGTCCGGTCCGTCACGAGGGGTAGGGGGAGAGCCGAGCCGGGCGATCGCGGGTACCGTGGCCCGAGGCACCTCCCCTCCAATCACCACGCCCGCCGGGGGCTCCCGCGCCGGGTCCAGGGATGGATACCATGGACTTCTCCTTCGATGCCGAGCTCGAGAGCATCCGGCACGAGGCGCGCCGTCTCGCCGACCGCTTCGACGACGAATACTGGCGCATGCACGACGAGAAACACGAGTTCCCCTGGGACTTCTACAATGCCTTCGCGGAGCAGGGCTGGATTGGCATCGCGGTGCCCGAGGAGTACGGGGGCGCAGGCATGGGGATCATGCACGCGGCTGTCCTGCTCGGCACGGTCGCCCATAGCGCGGGCGTCCAGAATTCGGCTTCGGCCCTGCACCTGTCGATCTTCGGCATGGGCCCGGTCATCCACCATGGGTCGGAGGAGCTGAAGCGACGGACCCTTCCGGCCACGGCGAGCGGTGAGCTGCACGTCTCCTTCGGGGTGACGGAGGACGACGCGG
>JAJDAR010000095.1 GCA_029261775.1 Deltaproteobacteria bacterium
GGACCCAAGCCCCGATCGCAAAGCCCAGCGCGGCCAGCAGCGGACCAACCCCGATCTCGCCGGTGGAGGCGCCCAGGTGGTAGCCGAGCAGGCCCCAGTAAAGGCTCAGGGCGAGCGACAGGACCGCAGAGAGCCGGGTGAAACGGTAGAGAGCGTAGAGCCCGAAGAACGTCCCGAGGAAGCCCAGCCAGGTCTCCGTGAGGATCCCCACCACGAAGGCGATGAAGAGGAACTCGGCGACGATCACGGACCGGCCTCCGCGCCCCGGTAGCCGAAGGCAGCCCGCCGCCGGGACCTCCCGACTATACCTCACCGCGGCGGACCGGCGGCCGGGGCCGGGCCCGACGCTGTGGCGATCCGCCGGCGCCGCGCCGCTCATGGAGCGTCCTCGGGTGCCGACCTCTCGACAGGGCCGAGGATGTAGTCGACGGCCCGCTGGGCTCGCTGCGACGCCCGGAGCACCATGCGGTGGTCGTCTCGAAGCACCCGGAGCCACGAGGCGATGTAGGCCGCAGCGTTCTCGATGGTGCGGCTGGTGATCCCGACGTGTGCGCAGAGGAAGGCGGCGCCCATCTCGGCCACGAGCTCCTCCTCGCTGTACGCGTGGTCACCGAAGAGCGTGCCGTCGGTCACCGCGGGGCGGGCAAGCCTCGTGGCGTGGCCCGTGGAGTGGACGAGCTCGTGGAACAGCGTCGCCAGATAGCCATCGGCCTCGTGGAAGGCGTCCCGCGGAGGCAGGTGGATCGAATCCGTCGAGGGACGGTAGAAGGCACGAGCGCCACCGTCGTGCCGGATGGACGGCGGAGCTGCCATCCGCGACACGACGCACTCGGCGCTGACCTCGGCCGCCTCCAGAGCAGGGGTCGCGGCGCCGGAAGGAACCTCAACGCCGTCGGTCTGGAGCAGGTTCCAGACCCGGTAGTAGCGGACCAGGGGAGCCTGCTGTCGCGGCGGCTGCTCGGACTCGCCCTCGGCGGGTGTTGGGGCCCACTTCCAGAAGATCACGGGCGTACCGCGCTCGCCTCGCCGGATATGGCCGCCGAGCTGGTTGGCCTGCCGCACGGTCAGCCACAGCGGCGATTCATAGCCCTGGCACCCAAGGACCAGGACGTTGATGCCGCGGTAGGCCGTCCCGCGGATGTTCCTCGGAAGCCCGATCGCGGGATCCCACGGGCGCTGCCACGGAACGGTCCCGGCCTCGAGGAGCCCCAGGATCCGATCGACGACGATTTCGTATGCCTTCATCTCGCTGCCCTCCTTGCTGCTCCGGCCCGTCCGAAAGCCGGCTCTCTCACCCGCGGCGGAGAGCCGGTCGAGGCGGGCAGCGCCCGCGCGGTGACGCGCAGCGCAAGGCCGAGACAAGGCCCGTGACCGGAGCGCAGCGGAGGGCGCGCGGCTGTGGCGACGGCCGGCGCGGAGCCACCGCAAGGGAGCTTGCAGGGAGGGCAGCGGAAGGCATACGGGGCGATCGTGGCGCGGAGCGGAGGGCCGGAAGCGGAGCGCTACTGCGGCGCGTTGGCGGTGGCAGCTGGGTCCTGGCCCGGCTATCCGCGCGACGGGGCGTCGAGCAGAGCGGGCTCGAGTTCCCGGGCGGACGCGGACTCGCCGGCCCGCGTCCACACGACGCTGTCGAGAATCGTCACACCGAGGAGTGCGCCTAGCCTTGGCCGTGCGTCTACACTTCGGCAGTTGCGGGTCGAGAGTCGAGCCAGGACATGGAGGACGAAGTGGCCGGGAAATCTCTACAAGAGCGCGTTGCCGCGGCGGCCGCCCGGCGGCTCTTTGCGGAGAACCCCGAGGCGCAGCCCTGGCCGGGTTATCCACACTATGCAGCTGCGCCGGCACAGGTCCTCGTGCCTGGGTGGGACCCAAAGCTCTCGTTCGCAGATCTCAACTCGGGCGACGGAAGTGAACTCGTTCCGCGGCCGCGCACAAACGGCAGCGAGCTGCCGCCCAAGTTCTCCGCGGCACACTCTTCGTCGGCGTTGCTCGTCAACACGCTGGGCCCGTTTCGGACCGATCCGTCCCAGATCACACTGGGACCTAGCGGCGCCTTCAATGCCCTGCAGTTCGAGAAGCGGCTACCTACCGGTGCGGCGGCGGCCCACGCGAATCTAGATGCCGTCTTTTCGAATGAGACGGCAGCGGTGGCCATCGAAGCCAAGTTCAGCGAGTTCCTCTCGGTGAAGCGAGCCAAGTTCAGCCCGAAGTACAACGACGTGATGAAGGACGCCGATTCGCGCTGGCGCGATCTTCACCGGCGGCTCTTGAAGACGCCCGATCTATACCGCCACCTCGATGCGGCGCAGCTCGTAAAGCACTACCTCGGGGTTCGGGGCTTCTACGGCGCAAAAGCGGTACTCGTCTACCTGTTCTGGGAACCCACCGATGCCACCAGGTGGAAGGTTTTCCGACGGCATGCGAAGGAGGCTCATGCGTTGGAGGAGGAGCTCTCGAAAGCGGACGTACCGTTGGTGTGCATGCGGTACGCCGAGCTTTGGGATCAGCTGCGGACCGTTGCTCCGGAACACATCGCTAGGGTGGAAGCGCGGTACCGCTTCGCGCTGAGCAATTGAACGGCTGACCCGGAACTCCCCCGCGTTCACCCCACGCGGTGACCTGGCCGGACGGGGCCGGAAACCGTAGGAGCATTCTCCGGCTACCCGCGCGTCGGGGCGTCGAAAAGCGCGGGCTCGAGCTCCCGTACGGACGCGTACTCTCCGGCCCGAGTCCACACGACGCTGTCGAGAAGCGGCACGCCGAGGAGCGCTCCCGCCTGCGCGAGCCGGCGGGTGACTTCGCGATCCTCGGTGCTGGGAGAGGGATCGCCCGAAGGATGGTTGTGGCCGACGATCGCTGCACAGGCGCCCACGAGGATGGCCGGCTGGAAGACCTCGCGCGGATGCACGAGCGAGGCCGAGGCGGTCCCGACGGAGACCACCTGGTGCGCGATCGGCCGATGGCGACCGTCCAGGTAGAGCGCCACGAAGTGCTCGCGCGCGTCGTCGCGAACCACGCGGCGCATGAACTCGACGACCTCGTCGGGCCGCCGGATGGAGGATGCGATGCGGGCCGAGCGTCCGACGTAGCGGACGGCAACCTCGCGGATGAAGTGGATGCTCTCGCGATCGACGCTTGCCATGAAACCCTCCGTGTCCTTTGGGGCCCGCTGTGGGCCGGCTCTCTCACCGATCGCTGGAGAGCCGGCCGCTGCGGGCCAGGCCGGAGGGCGGAAGCGGAGCAAGGGGTCGAGGCAAGGGACGTGAACGAGCGGAGTCCGCGGAGCGAGGGCGCGGACCTGTGTCCGAAGACCCCGGTGCGAGCCCGACCGACGGCCGGGGGACAAGGAGGGTCAGCAGGAAGCCGCGATGAGATGAGGCTCGTTAAGCTGTGACCGGCTACCCGCGACGCAGCCGTGAACGGCGGGGCGATTCCCGCGCATGGAGCCGCGAACCGCGTTCTCCAGCCGATAACGGAGCTGGCAACCGTCCGCAGCGGTGGGCGCCCAAGCTTCCGCCCTTCCCCATTCGCGGCCGTAACGCTGGCCACCCGGAGCCCAACTTCGCGCGAGGTCGGCAGGGGGAAAGCACCCTATACGGCGTGGTTCAAGCAGTCCATGCGGAGGTCGACTTTCCTCTGCCGCGCGCCTGCCCGCTCGCACTTGATCCCACGGACCGTTATGGAAAACCTCTCTGCCATTCTCGGCGAGGCGGCCACGCGGAATGCACAATCAGGTAGAGGCATCAGCGCTGAACCTGGCGATTTCTGCGTCCCGCACCAAGTCCACGACCGACTGCTTGAGCGTGGCTTGCTGCCTTTCCGCTTCTTCTTTGTTGAGAAGAACGATCTGGATTGCCTGCGGATCCGCAGCGGGGGCGGGAATGTCCACGCG
>JAJDAR010000096.1 GCA_029261775.1 Deltaproteobacteria bacterium
GCCCGATCGAGGCTCTCGCGCAGGGTCTCGCCTTCGATCTGCTCGGCGGGCAGTCCCGCGAGACCCTCTCGCAGTCGGCTCGAAAGCCGATCCGCGGGGATCGTGTCGCCGGGGTCGGAGAGGGCGAGGGCGCGCTGGATCTCGTTCTCCAGCTCACGCACGTTGCCGGGCCAGCGATGGGCGGTGAGGAGGCTGAGCGCCTCGGGTGCGAAGCGGCAGCCGGCGCGCCCCTCGCGCTTGCCGTGCAGCGAGAGGAAGTGGGCGACCAGGGGCAGGATGTCCGCACTACGATCGCGCAGCGGGGGGACGTCGATGGGGAAGACGGCGAGCCGGTAGTAGAGGTCTTCCCGGAAACTGCCGTCTCGCGCGCCGTGCCGGAGGTCGCGGTGGGTGGCCGCGATGACGCGCACGTCGACCTTGCGGGAGCGGTTTCCGCCGACGGGGCGCAGCTCGCGCTCCTGAAGCACGCGCAGGAGCTTCACCTGGAGCATCGGACTGGTCTCGCCGATCTCGTCCAGGAACAGGGTGCCGTCGTGGGCCTCCTCGAAGAGGCCCTTCTTGGCGCGATCGGCGCCGGTGAAGGCGCCCCGCACGTGTCCGAAGAGCTCGCTCTCGAGGAGCGTCTCGGGAAAGGCCGCGCAGTTGAGCGCCACGAAGGGCCCGTCGGCACGGTCGCTGCCCGTGTGGATCGAGCGCGCGAGCACTTCCTTGCCCGTCCCGGTCTCGCCGGTCAGGAGCACGGTGGCCAGCGTCCGCTGAGCACGCCCGACCAGCGCGAAGGTGGCCTGCATGGCCGCACTGTGGCCGATGACGTCCACCAGGCCCGCGGGCAGGGTCCGTTCGGAAGCACCGAGGTCGGCGACGGCGGGATAGGTCGCGGGCTCGCTGGTGACCAGCACGCGCCGGGCCCCGGCACCGAGCAGCCGACGGACGGCGCGACCGCGTCCCGTGTCGGGCGCATCCATCACCACCGCATGGAAGTCGGGCAACGGCAGGCCGAAGGCGTCGTCGAGGGCCGCCGCCCAGACGAGCTCGACCTCGGAGCTCGAGGCCATGGCACTCGCTTCGAGTCCGCGCGCATCCCCGATCCACAGCACGGTTCGCTTGTCGTCCTCCACAGGATCTCCTTCTCGATGAGATCCGTGGAAAGCAAACGGCGTGCCGTCCGGGGAACCGGACGAAGCAGCACCTGCGTCGTCTTCGGGTCGCGACCGGCCACTTCCGGCCGGCCAAAGCCGGCCCCGGCCACCCTCGCCCAAACAACTCAAGAGAAAGGCCCGGCCTTTTTCTTGAGTTGTTTGAAGGAGGGGGGGGCAGTTGCGGCGCCAGACGGGGTGGAAGGTGCCGCAGTCGGAAAGCTGTTGACTGAGAGACCCGACCCCTCGGTCAACTCGAGTGTTGACTGAGAGACCCGACCCCTCGGTCAACTCGAGTGTTGACTGAGAGACCCGACCCCTCGGTCAACTCAGCAACTTAAGAGGATGGCCCGGCCTTTTTCTTAAGTTGTTGGAGAGGGGGGGTCAGTTGCGGCGCCAGAAGGGGTGGAAGGTGCCGCAGTCGAGGTTGCCGAGGGGCTTGCTGAGGTCGGTGTCGCCGCGGACGTCGACCTTCGTCTGGCCCTCGAAGCAGCGGTCCACCGTGCCGTCGCGAGTGGAGTCTTCGCACTGCAGCGAGACGGCGCCGTTCGACATCGTCTGGACGACGTCGGCGCGTCCGTCCTCGTCCGTGTCGAAGCGGCTCTGGGTGACCTGACCGTTGGAGAGGATCTGCAGGATCTCGCCCACGCCATCGCCGTCGTTGTCGACGAGTCCCTCGGTCACCACGCCACCCGAGAGCCGGTAGCGGGTCTCGAGGGTGCCGTTGCCGTCTCCGTCGACGCACTGGCTCCGCACGCTGCCGTCGCGCTCGAGATAGACCTTCACGTCCGGTCGCTTCTTGCCCTCGCTGACCAGCTCCTGGATGGTCGGAGCGCCGCTGCCGTCGAAGCGGGTCAGCACGGTGGCGCGGCCAGCCTTGCGCTGATCCTGGGCCTGCCAGACGACCTTGCCCTTCTTCTGGCTCGTCCATAGGTCGAACTTGCAGTCGCCGTCCTGGTCGAGGCTCTGGGAGGTCAGGTTTCCACTGCCGTCGTAGCGCTCCTCGAGGTCGAAGCAGCCGCGCAGCTCCCGGTCCTGGCGCACGAGGACGGGCTTGCCGTTCTTGAACTCCGAGAGCTGGTCGCGCTTCCCGTCGAAGTTCTCGTCCGTCTCCTGCTTCACCACCTCGCCCGCGGCGTTGGTGGTGACCCACAGGTCCGCCTCACCGTCCCCGTTGCGATCCTGGGTCTGCTCCTGGCTTCCGCCCTTGCCGAGCGCCACCTGGATCTCGAAGCTTCCGTCGAAGTCGTCGTCCTGCTCGACGTTGCGGGGCTCGCCGCCGGCGAAGGTCGTCCGCACGTCGGGCTTGCCATCGCCGTTGCGGTCGCGCTCGCTGCGGATGGGCTTTCCGCCCTCCAGGAACGTGGTGGTCTCGAGGCTTCCGTTCCCGTCGCCGTCTTCGGCCACCTGCGTGGGCTTCTCGTCCGGGCCGAAGACGGTCTTCACGTCGATCCGCCCGTCGAAGTCCCGGTCCTCCTCCTGGCGGGCGCGGCGGCCGTCCTCGTAGAAGATCGTCACGTCGGTGCGGCCGTCGGCGTTGCCATCCCTCTCCGAGCGGACGGGCCGGTCGCCCTCGAAGAAGGTCGTGACCTCGAAGTGGCCGTCGAAGTCGCCGTCCTGCTCCTCGCGCACCGGGCGGCCTCCTTCGTAGTGGCGGCGGAAGTCCGGCTTGCCGTCCGCGTTGCCGTCGGTCTCGTCCCGCAGGGGCTGCTCGCCGGCTCCATAAAAGACGACCTGGTCGACCTTGCCATCCTTCGTCGTGTCCGATTCCTGGCGGGTGCGCTTGCCGGCTTCGAAGAAGAGGAAGGTGTCGTTCCTCCCGTCCGCGTCGGTGTCGCGCTCCTGGCGCACCATCCCGCCCTTCTCGAAGAAGCTCACGGCGTCGGGCTTGCCGTCGCCCGTGGTGTCGCGGATCTCCTTGGTCTTCGCGCCGTTCGCGTACTCGACCTTGGTGTCGAAGCCCTTGCCGGTGCCGGTGACCCTCTCTTCGGACGCGACCTGTCCCTTGGCGTCGAGCGTGCCTCGGACGTCCGGGTTGCCGTCGAAGTCGGTGTCCTCCTCGAAGCCCTGGGCGACGCCGGCGGAATAGAGGACGACCCGGTCGGGCTTGCCGTCGCGGTTCTTGTCCTCTTCCAGGCGCTCGGTGCGGCCCTTCGAGTCGTTCGTGACCCAGCGGTCGACCTTGCCGTCGGCGTCGGAGTCCTCGAGGACCCTGCGTTCGTCGCCGCTCTCGACGTCGAAGGTCACGAACTTGTCGGTCTTGCCGTCGCCCGTCGTGTCCTGCTCCTGCTTCTCCAGCCGGCCCTTCGGGTCGTAGAAGTTGCGCAACTCGAAGCCGCCGTTGCCGTCCTCGTCCAGGTCGACGCGCTGCAACCGGCCCTCGCCATAGATCTCCACCCGGTCCGGCTTGCCACGACCGGCGCGGTCGATCTCCTTGCGGGCGATCTTGCCTTCCTGGTATTCGCCGATGGTCTCGAAGCGACCGTCGAAATCGGTGTCGCGCCGGTCGGCAAGCAGGCCCTCACCGTCCTCGCTGTAGTCGAAGATGGCGTCGATCTTGCCGTCGCCGTTCTGGTCCTCTTCCTGATGGAATCGCCGTCCGTTCCGGAACTGCACGAAGGTGTCGCGGCGCCCGTCGCCATCGGTGTCGGCCTCGGTCTTGAGAATCGTCTCGCCGGCGAACCAGGTCTCGAGGTCGATCCGCCCGTCGTCGTCCTGGTCCTCCTCCTCGCGGGCCTTCTTCCCGTTCTCGTAGAAGCGGCGCAGGTCCGTGCGGCCGTCGTCGTCGGGATCGAAGGCCTCCTCGGCGCGGTCCCCGTTGGCGGCGTAGAGGACGACGGCCTCGGGCTTTCCGTCCCGGTCCTCGTCCCGGACCTGGCGGCGTTCCTTGCCGTTCTCGTAGCTCGACTCCGTGTCGAAGCGTCCGTCGCCGGTCGTGTCCGCGCGGCGGGCCACGATCAGATCCGCCCGGTACTCGGTGACCACGTCGACCTTGCCCGAGTGGTTCGTGTCCTCTTCGACGCGGGTCTTCGCCCCCCGGTCGTAGTGGATCGTGACGTCGAAGCGCCCGTTGCCGTTGGTGTCCTGCAGTTCGAGCTTCTTGGTGCCGTCCGGGTTGTACTCCGCCCGCAGCTCCGGCTTGTTGTCGCCGTTCGTGTCTTCTTCGACGATCGCGGGCTCGCCGCCGCGATAGGTGATCCGGCGCTCGATCACGCCGTCGAAGTCCGGGTCCTCCTCCTTGCGCACCGGCGCCCCGGCCTCGTAGTGGATGGTCGCGTCGGCCTTGCCGTCGAAGTTGTGGTCGTCCCGCTGACGTGTGGGCTGACCGGACGGGTCGAAGTCGATCCACTGGTCCTTCCGGCCGTCGGCGTTGGTGTCGCGCTCCTGCTGCTCGGGCTTGCCGGCCGGGCCGAAGCGGATCCAGGTGTCGATCTTCCCGTCGAAGGTCGTGTCCTGCTCGGCGGTGCTGGGCTTCCCGTCGACGTAGGCGACGAACTCGTCGTAGCGTCCATCGCGGTTGGTATCGCCCTTCTTCGACTTCACCTGCTCGTTTTCGTCGAAGTCGAGGACCGTGGGAAGCCCCTGCGCATGGCCGGGGGCGGCGCCTCCGGCGAGGAGGAGGGCGAGGACGGCGGCGGCGAGGAGGGGAGGGTGGCTAGTTCGCGGCAACGGTCGGATTCTTGAACCGGGCGACCAGCGGCCGGTTGGCCAGACAGCGGACGGGCTTGGCCATGTGGTCGAAGGGCGACGCGGCCTTCAAGGCATCGACCGCGCTCTCGCCGACCGCCGGGTCGCCGGTCTGCCGGAACTCGATGCCAGCGGCCGAGCCTGCGACGTCGAGCTTGAAGCTCAACGCGACCTCGGTCGTGGTCGCGCCGATCGGGAGACTCCAGCGTGAGATCATGCGGTCCTTCACTCGCTCCATGTAGGCCTGGACCTCGGGTCGGGCCAGGCACTCGTCGAAGGATACGGCGCCCGCCCCGCGGCCGTCGCCGCCGATGCCCTGGCCGCGCTCGCCCATCTTGCCGAGGTTCGTGTTGGCGTTCGCGATCTGACCACGATCGGCACCGAAGACATCCCGGTTCGAGGTGACGCCGTCACGCACGCTGGAGCCGCTCCCGAGTGAGGTGGGGCCGCCGCGGCCGACGGTGTTGCCACTCGAGACGACCTGGCGCGGTCCGCTCACCACGCCGACCGGCGCCACCCGTTGAATCGGTCCTCGGACCTGCGGGCCCTGGTAGTTCGGCACGACCGGTGCCGTCGTGGCCGTCACGTTGGAAGCGACCTGCGAGACTCGCTCGACCTGGACCGAGCGGAAGTCGACGTTGGTGGGCGCCACGGTCGGCGCGACCACGGCGGTGTCGATGCGCGCCGCCGTCACCGGCTGGGCGAAGTTCTGGATCACGGTCGGGTTCACGATCTGGGGCGCGGCGGCCATGGGCGCCGGCGCGAAGTCGGCGAGCTTCTCGGAGATCGAGACGGGGGCCGGTGCCGGCTCCTCCTCGCTGGCGACCTCCTCCGGTAGCACGAGCTCGAACACGAGCTCCTCTTCCTCGACCACCTGGCTGGCCAGGAAGATCAGCGCGGCGACGGCGAGGGCGTGGACGAGGATCGACACGCCACCGGACAGCAGTCGACCGCGCCCACTCTCGGGCTCCGGCATCTCCGATCCCGGGTACGCGGCGGCTCCACCCCCTGCGGCGGCCCCGGCAGGCAGCGCAGCGCCGAGCCGCAACGAACGCATCGGGTGCGCCTTGCGATGCCTGCGGCGAGGGTAGAGGGGGTCAGACACGGTCGCGGTCTCCCGTGGACGAGACGATCGAGGCGGCAGGGACGATCGCACAGAACCCGGCGCCCAGGAGGGGGTTCGGAGCTCGCGTCCGAGGCGCGGGGTCCGCGCCGCCGGACACGCCGCGAGGCTCTTTCAGGATGTGGCAGGACACACGCAACTCACCGGGTCCGCTGTCTTTTTCCCGCCCCTGGAACGATCCTATGGGAGCCACCCAGGGGTGTCAACGTGGCACTCACGTCTGTAATGTAGGTCCACTTCGAAGCCCATCAGGTGTCGGCGGGTCATCCGGGGCAGGGGGAATTGCGCTGTGAACATGGATTGGGATCAGCTCCTGGAGCTTCTGCACCAGGGGCGCCTGACGGTCTATCCGCTGATCGTGCTGTCGGTCGTGGTCTTCTCGATCGGCATCGAGCGGCTCTGGCGATACCGCGGGCTCGACAAGAGCACCCGCGAGCTCACCCGCAAGCTCGTCGACACCCTGATCCGGCGAGACCTGGCCGCGGCCCGGACGCTTTGCGAAGCCTCGGGCACTCCGATGGCCGAGGTCTTCGGCGAAGGTCTGCGCTGGCGCAACATCGCGCTCGAGGATCTGAACGAGGTGCTCTCCACCTCGCGCCAGGAGGTCGTGGCCGAGCTGCGCCGCGGGCTGTGGTTCATCGGCACGATCGGCTCGCTGGCACCGTACATCGGGCTGCTCGGGACCGTGGTCGGCATCATGGTGGCCTTCGGCGCCATCGCCGAGAGCGGCGACGCGGGCTTCGAGGTCGTGTCGGCGGGTATTTCCGAGGCCCTGATCGCGACGGCGGTCGGCCTGCTCGTGGCAATCCTGGCCCTCGCGCTGTTCAACTTCCTGCAGGTCCGCGTCAATCACATCGCGGCGACCTTCACCCGGGCCAGCGAGCGATTCGTGCAGGCCCTGCTGTTCGTCGAGGCAGATGACGGCGCCAACGGCGGCCGGAGGGAGGCAGGTCATGGCGAACTCAATCCCGCACGAGGGTGAAGGCGAAGGCGCCATCGTCGCCGAGATCAACATCACCCCGCTGACGGACGTCTTCCTCGTCCTGCTGATCATCTTCATGGTCACGTCGTCGGTGATCGCCAACACGGGCAAGAACGTGAACCTGCCGGAGGCGGTGGAGTCGTCGCAGACCCCGAAGCAGGCGGTCAACGTCACCCTCGACGAGCTCGGTGGCGTCCAGATCAACGGCAAGGACGTTCCCTACGACCAGCTCCTCCCCTACCTGAAGGCGGCACTGGCCGACGCCGAGCAGAAGACCGTCATCCTGCGGGGCGACAAGATGGTCGTGCTGGAGAAGGCCGTCCACGTGCTCGACACCGCCCAGATCGCGGGAGCCGAGGGCTTCTCCCTCGCCACCAAGAAGCCGGCACGCAAGTAGCGGGGCGCGAACACGCCCCGCGCGGCCGAGCTCCCGCCTAGCCGCGCGTGCGAGCCCAGAGCAGGGCGGCGATCAGCAGCAGCAGCTCCGGGAGGAGCAGGCCGAGGCTCTGGTAGAGCGTGAGGGTGTTCTGCAGGGCCAGCGGGAACTGCAGCCGACCCGAGATGCCTTCCTTGGGACGCAAGGTGATCCTCGGCGTCTGCTCCGCCGTCCAGTGAACCGCGTTCATCACCAGGTCCAGGTTGTAGAGGCTGCGGAGGTAGCGGTTCGACGC
>JAJDAR010000097.1 GCA_029261775.1 Deltaproteobacteria bacterium
CGCGTCATGGCGGGTCGAGGCATCGTCCCAATCCGGGGCGGGAAGCAGCGGCCCCGCTTTCAAGCGCTTGTCCGAGAACGGCATCAGGGCGCGGACCTCCGCCTCGAGTGCCTGGGCGACGCGCTCCGGGTTGTCGTCCCAGGGCACGATCGCGGAGGCGACGACTTCGGCGAAGCGGCTGCCCCGCGGCGACGGGTGGACGGCCAGCCGCACCGGACCCCCCAGAGAGCCCGGCCCGCTGGGTGCCAGCAGGGCTCGGGGTGCCAGCGCTTCGGGAACCACCTCGCGCAAGGCGCGCAGGTGCAGGATCACCTGCCGATGGCTCGGCGCCGGCCCCTCCAGGAAGCCTGGCACGGGCTTGCTCCACTCGCGTAGGGCCGCAGCGAGCCGCGGCCCCGGAGCGTTGACGATCAAGGCCCGGCCGAGCCACACGTCGCCGGGGCCCGCGCGCAGGATCCCGGGATGGCCGCTCAGCTCGACGAACTCGAACGGGCAACCGACGGTTCGGAACTCGGCGTGCAGGGTTACCAGCCGTCGTTTGAGCAGCGAGATCAGCCCGCCCTCGGCCCCCGCCGTGGCGGTCCCGCCGCCGAGTGCGCCGCCGAGCAGCCGCGCCGTAGCCTCGGGCGCCGGATCCCCGCTGCCGAGCTCGCACAGGCCCCGGATCTGGAGGGAGAAGAAGTCCGCCAGCGGACCGTCGGCTTCGGCCACCCCTTCCGGCAGCCCCGCGGCGCCCGCGTCTCCGCTGCGCCCGAGCTGGCGGAGGGCGCCTCGCCCCAGGATCGGCGCGCTGCCGAGCAGCTGCTGGACCGCCGCCGCCGCGCGCTCGAGCTCGAAGGTCAGCTCCTGTGCGACCTCCGGTTTCGCGAGCCCCCAGGCGACCAGCTCCCGCGCGGTCAGGTCGCGCGCACCGACGTCGATGCGCGCGTCCGGAAGCAGCACCTGGTAGGCGATCTCCTGACCGGTGAGACGCCGGCGCTCGATCGCCGGGATGCCCAGGCTCTTGAGGGTGGCGTCGAGCAGCCCGCCGCTCAGCACGCCCGGCAGGTGGAAAGGCTCGCGCAGCAGATCGGGTGTGCGAGCGGCCGCATCCTCCTCCGCGACGAGCACCCGGTGCCCCTGCATCGCCAGCCGGATCCCGGCCGCCAGACCGGGCAGCGCGCCACCCAGGATCAGCACGTCCCAGCGCCTCGCGCGCAGGGTGCTCGTCTCGCTGAACCCCTGGCGCGTCAACCGATCGGGTCCCTGGAGGCGGACAGGGGCAAGGCCCCCGGCAGCTCACCCACGCCCTGCGCCTTCGGAGCCCCCTTCGAAGAGCAGGGCCGGCTCGTGCTCGGCCTTGGGCTCGATGGTTCCGATCCGGTAGGCGCGCTCGCCCATCCCACCGAGGCGATCGATCAGGTCCCCGGCGTCGTCGCGGCGGGCGATCAGGATCATGCCCAGGCCGCAGTTGAAGACCCGCCGCATCTCGGCCTCGCTGATCTCGCCGTGGCGGGCCAGGAAGTCGAAGATCGCGGGGCGTCGCCAGCTGTCGAGGTCGATCCGGGCGCGCACGCCCTTGGGCAGGATGCGCGGGATGTTGCCCTCGAAGCCGCCCCCGGTGACGTGGACGATCCCGTTCAGCGTGAAGTCGCGGAGCAGGTTCAGGATGGGTTTGACGTAGATGCGGGTCGGCGCGAGCAGCGCCGCGGCCAGCGAGGTGTTCAGCTCCGGCGGGGCCTCGCGCAGATCGAAGCGGCCCGCGGCGACGCCCTCGTCGACGATCCGCCGGACCAGGGAGAAGCCGTTCGAGTGCACACCGTTCGAGGCCAGGCCGATCATCACGTCGCCCTGGCCGATGCTCGAGCCGTCGATCACGCGGTCGCGCTCGACGACACCGACGCCGAAGCCGACCAGCTCGAGCTCGCTCTTCGCATACACGCCCGGCATGCTCGCCGTCTCGCCGCCGAGCAGGGCGCAGCCCGCGCGCCGGCAGCCCTCGGCGATGCCACGCAGGGCCTCGGCCGCCAGCTTCTCTTCGAGGTCGCCCATCGCGAGGTAGTCGAGGAACACGAGGGGCTCGGCGCCCTGCACCACCAGGTCGTTCACGACCATCGCGACGCAGTCGATACCGATCGTGTCGTAGCGCCCCATCAGGGCCGCCAGCTTGAGCTTGGTCCCCACCCCGTCGGCTCCGGCCACGAAGATCGGCGACTTGTAGCGCTCGGGAGCCTTGAACAGGCCGGCGAAGCCGCCGACCGAGGACAGGACCTCGGGCCGGAAGGTGGTCCGGGCGATCTCCTTGACCTCGTCGATGAAGCCTTCATCGCGGTCGAGATCGACCCCGGCCTGGGCGTAGGCCGGTGCGGACTTGTCGTCGGGGGGCGACATGGGCCCTTGATAGCAACTTGGCGGCCCGCATGCTCCGCTGCGGGGGAGCGACGCACTCCTTGCGGGCACGCAGCGGCGCTCTAGGGCGCGTCCTTCCAGCCGGCTCCGCCGCCCGGCAGCTACTCCACGACCTCGATCGCCTGGCCGTCCGGGTCGACCGCGAAGAACATGCGCGTCCCGTGGAGCTCGACGGGAGCGCTCGTCTTCGTCAGGCCGAGACGCCGGGCCTGGTCGTGGGCGGCCTGGACGTCTTCCACCTCCAGGGAGAGCACGCGCAGGCCCAGGCCCCTCGCGGGCGGGGTCTTGGGATTGAAGTCCATGTCCATCAGCTCGACCCGAAGGCCGGCGATGCGGCCTCCGGCCACCCGGCCTCCCCGACCCCCGGCTCCCACCAGGTCGCGGAGCGCCTCCGGATCGACCTCCGTCTCGAACTCCAGCTGCCAGCCGAAGACGTCGCGATAGAAGGCCTTCGATCGGTCGAGGTCCGTGACCTCGATGGAGACGTGGGACAGGCGCCGGATCGGCAGGGGCGCGTTCAAGAGGGCCACTCCGGCCAGTCCTCGGACACGCGCAGCTTCCATTCGGGGGACCGCTTCTGCATGAAGGCCACCGGTCCCTCGATCGCGTCCGGTCCCCCCATCAAAACCTGATGGAGGGCGGTCTCCTTCCGCTCGACGTCCTCGGGTCCGAGCTCGAGGCTCTCCCAGAGCAGCCGCTTGCTGATGGCGACGGACAGCGGCGCGGCCTGGACTGCGCACTCCCGTGCCAGCTCGAGGGCGGCCGACAGCACCTGCTCGGCGGGCAGCACGCGGTTGGCGATGCCGAGCGGCTCGACCTCGTCGCCCCGGAAGGTGCGGCCCGTCAGCAGCAGCTCCGCCGCGCGGGCGATGCCGACGAGGCGGGGCAGGGTCCAGTGGGCGTAGGCATCGGGCATGACACCCCTGCGGACCTGGACCACGCCGTACTTGCCCTCGCGCGCAAGCAATCGCAGGTCGCATTGCAGCGCCAAGGTCAGCCCGAGACCGATCGCGTGGCCGTTGACCGCGGCGATGACGAGCTTGCGGACCCGGAAGGCCGGGAAGCCGACGGCCGCGGCGCTGAACTCGGCGCCGTCCTGGACTTCGAAGGTGGCCGCTGCATCGGTCATGTCGGCGCCCGCGCAGAAGGCGCGCCCGGCGCCGGTCAGCACGACCGCACGGATCGTGTCGTCCTCGTCGCAGCGGCGATAGGCATGCTCGAGCTCGACGCCCATGCGTCCCGTGAACGTGTTGAGCTGGTCGGGCCGGTTCAAGGTGATCACGGCGACGCCGTCTTCCACGACGAAGTCGATGTCCTGGTACTCCATGGCGACGGAAGGTAGGGCAGTTTGACAGCCCCAACCCCACGGGGTACCCAACCGCCTCCGAGGAGAACGGCATGCAGATCGGGTACGACGCCGAGCAGGAATCCCTTCGCCGCGAACTCCGCAGCTACTACGAGCGGATCCTCACGCCCGAGATCCAGGACGCGCTGCACGAGGAGAAGGGCTGCGGGCCGGTGCACCGTCAGGTCATCCGTCAGATGGGCAAGGATGGCTGGCTCGGCATCGGCTGGCCGAAGGAGTTCGGCGGCCAGGGTCGCTCGCAGATCGAGCAGTTCATCTTCTTCGACGAGTCGATGCGCAGCGGTGCGCCCGTGCCGATGCTGACGATCAACACCGTCGGTCCGACCCTGTACAAGAACGCCAGCGACGAGCTGAAGGCGTTCTTCCTGCCGAAGATCCTGGCCGGCGAGCTGCTCTTCTGCATCGGCTACTCCGAGCCCGGCGCCGGCACCGACCTCGCCGCGCTCACCACCCGCGCCGATCGCGACGGCGACGAGTACGTCATCAACGGGCAGAAGCTGTGGACCAGCGTTGCGAGCGACGCCGACTACTGCTGGCTCGCAGCCCGTACCGACGCCGACGCGGCCAAGCATGCGGGCATCTCGATGTTCGCGGTCGATCTGCAGACGCCGGGCATCACGATCCAGCCCATGGACCTGATGTCGGAGCACGACATCAACATCGTCTTCTACGAGGACGTCCGAGTCCCGGCGCGCAACCTGGTCGGCGGCGAGAACAAGGGCTGGAAGCTGATCACCAGCCAGCTGAACCACGAGCGCGTGACCCTCTGCTCCTCGGGCCTGCTCGAGCAGGTCTTCGAGGAGACGCGCCGCTGGGCCCAGCAGACGATGCGCCCCGACGGCAGCCGAGTGATCGATCAGGAGTGGGTGCAGATCAACCTCGCGCGGGTCTACACCGGACTGCAGTACATCCGCCTCACGAACTGGAAGGTCGCCTGGGACGGCACCCACGGCGAGCTCGACGTGGCGGACGCCTCCGGCCTGAAGGTCTTCGGAAGCGAGTGGTACATGGAGAGCTTCCGCCTCCTGATGGAGATCCTCGGTCCGCAGGCCTACTTGAAGAAGGGCTCCCCGGAGGCGGTCCTCGCCGGGCGGCTCGAGATGAACTACCGCGCGCTGCTGATCCTGACTTTCGGCGGCGGCACGAACGAGATCCAGCGCGACTTGATCGGCCTGTTCGGGCTGGGCTTGCCGCGCGTGCCGCGCATGTAGCGCGGGAGGAAGCATGGACTTCTCCTACAGCGACGAACAGCAGGCAGTGGTCGATCTGGCGGCGCAGATCTTCCGCGACCACGCGAGCCACGACCGGCAACGCCAGCTCGAGGCGCGGGGTGGCGTGCGACACGACCCGGAGCTGTGGGCGCAGCTCGCGGGTGCGGGGCTGCTCGCGACGGCGATCGACGAGCGGCAGGGTGGCGCCGGGCTGGGCTTTCTCGAGCTGGCGGGCGTCCTCGAGCAGGCGGGTCGTACCACCGCGCCGGTGCCGCTTCTCGAGACGACGGTGCTCGGGGCCCTGCCGCTCTCGCAGTTCGGAAGCGAGGCGCAGAAGGAGGCCTGGCTGCCCGGTGTCGCTCGGGGGGAGACGATCCTGACGGCGGCGCTGATCGAGGCGCAGGGCGAGCCCGAGGATCCGCACACCCTCGCGGTCCGGGAGGGAGACGGGTACCGGCTGACCGGCGTGAAGACCTGCGTGCCCGCGGCGGAGCTGGCGTCGGCCATCGTCGTCCCCGCCCGCACCGACGGGGGGGACATCGTGCTCCTGCTGGTCGAGACGGGCAGCACAGAGGTTCGCCTGACGCCGCTGCTCACGACGAGCGGACGCCCCGAGTCCCGGCTCGATCTCGACGGGGTGGTCGTGGGCGCCGAGGGTGTGCTGGCGGGGCCCGATGCCGGCGCCGCGGCCCTGGCCTGGCTCCTCCAGCACGCGAATGCCGCCCAGGCGGCCTACGGGCTGGGCCTGTGCGAAGCGGCGCTCGAGCTGACCAGCGAGTACGCCAAGACCCGCAAGCAGTTCGATCAGCCGATCGCGATGTTCCAGGCCGTCGGCCACCGTCTGGCCGATGCCTACATCGACGTCTTCGCCATCCGGCTCACCGCCCAGCAGGCCTGCTGGCGGGTGGCCGCCGGCCTGCCCGCCGCCGGCGAGGTCGCCGTCGCCAAGTTCTGGCTGGCCGAGGCGGGGCAGCGCGTGGTCGCGGCGGCTCAGCACATCCACGGTGGTGTGGGCGTGGACAAGGAGTACCCGCTGCATCGGTTCTATCTCCACGCCAAGGAGCTCGAGCTGGCGCTCGGCGGAGGCACCCAGCAGCTGTTGCGGATCGGACGCCTGCTCGCCGACGAGGCGGCGTGACGGCTCGGGCCTGCGCCGGATGCTGAACCTCGCCGCCATCCACGAGGCGATCGCAGACGAGATCCCCGACCGGGAGTGCCTGGTCTTTCGCGACCGCCGCCTGCGCTGGCGGGACGTGCAGGATCGCACCCGCCGTCTCGCCGCCGTGCTGCGCGAGGCCGGACTCGGCTGCCGTCGCGAGCGCTCCGAGCTCGAGAACTGGGAGTCCGGGCAGGACCACGTCGCGCTCTACCTCTACAACGGCAACGAGTACCTGGAGGGCATGCTCGGAGCGATGAAGGCACGCTGCGTGCCCTTCAACGTCAACTACCGGTACGTGGAGGAGGAGCTCACCTATCTGTTCCACAACGCCGACGCCAAGGCCGTGATCTTCCACGCCCGCTTCGCTCCGCTGCTGGCCGCCCTGCGCTCCCAGCTGCCGCAGGTCGAGCTGTGGCTCCAGGTGGAGGACGGCTCCGGGGAATCGTTGGACGGTGCGCTCGACTACGAGGCCGCCCTCGCGGCCGCGAAGCCCGAGCCGCCCCGGGATCTCTCCGCCGACGATCTCTACATCCTCTACACCGGCGGCACCAC
>JAJDAR010000098.1 GCA_029261775.1 Deltaproteobacteria bacterium
TCTTCGGGACACGCCTCCTCGCAGAGCCCGCAGAACATGCAGCGGGACATGTCGATCGTGAAGCTCTCGGGGTAGCGCTCGATGCCCTGTGCGGGCAGCTCGCCCGGAACGATCGTAATGCAGTCGGTGGGACAGGCGAACTCGCAGAGGCCGCAGGCCACGCAACGCGGGCTGCCGTCCTCGAGCGCGACCAGCACCGGCATGCCGCGGAAGGCATCGGCATGATCGACGCGCTCTTCCGGATACTGGACGACGAAGGCGCGGCTCTCGCCGCGCGCGAAGCCGGCCAGATTGCGGAAGAAGTGGCGGCTCGTGATCCACAGGCCGCGCAGGATCATCGGCAGGTACAGCCGCTCCACCCACGTCAGCCTGGCCTTCCGATCGACGGTCACCACACGCACGGTCATCGCGCAGCAGTCTAGCCGACGGCGGGACCCCGTCCCTCAGCGTTGATCCGGTTCGACGGGCCCGGAAGAGCCCTGGATCAGGCGTCTGCGGAAGGGAAGCGCGCGTCCGCAACGAGCGGATCGAGGCTCTCGATGATCGGCTCGATCTCGGCCGGGTCCAGCTCGGCCGGGTACTCGATCGAGACGTCGATCTTCAGGATGTGGCTGCCGCCCCAGGGACGCGCCACCCACCAGCGCACCGAGCTGGGCTCGTCCTGGGCTTCGCCCTCGCTCGCAAAGCGGATCACCGCATTGCCCGCCATGCTGAGCCGGCTGGTGGCGCCTCCGTACTCCAGGTTCGCCTCCCGGCCGAGCAGGCTGCGGAGCGCGCCGGTGGTGATCGCCGCGCCGATCTGCTCACTGTCTCCGCCGACCCAGAGCACGATGTCGTCGTCCTCGGCGTGTACGAAGCGCAGCTCGCCGTCCACCTGCCCCTGCGACACCCAGTCCTCGGAGGCCTCGAAGTACGCGAGCTCGCGGAAGCGGATGGTCTGGAGGGCGGGCGGCTCAGCGCAGCCGCTGGCCAGCGCAGCCGCCAGGACGGCCAGGGCGAAGAGACGGCGGATCATGGATGGACCTCCTGGCGCCTGAAGCGCGGCGAGGAGGGGATCGGCAGACCCGGGCCCGGGCTTGACCAGGGTGCCTCAGCCCGGGGCTGGCCCGTCGGGGTCGGAGGCGAGGGTCTCCGCGTGGTAGGAGCTGCGCACCAAGGGGCCGCTCGCCACCTGCTCGAAGCCCAGCGCCCGGGCGCGCTCGCCCCAGGCGTCGAACTCCGCGGGCGTGACCCAGCGATCCACCGGCAGGTGCTCCTCGCTCGGCCGAAGGTATTGCCCCAGGGTGAGCAGCCGCACGCCGGCCCCGCGCAGGTCGCGCAGGGTCTGCTCGATCTCCTCGTCGCGTTCGCCCATGCCGAGGATCAGCCCGCTCTTGGTCGGGATGTCCGGGCGCAGCTCCCCCGCACGACGCAACACGCGCAGCGAGCGCTCGTAGCTCGCCGCTGCGCGCACCTTCCGTTGCAGCCGCTCGACGCTCTCGAGGTTGTGGTTCAGGACGTCCGGGTCCGCATCGAGCACCGTGCGCAGGGCCGACTCGTCGCCCTTGTAGTCGGCGATCAGCACCTCGACCCCGGTGCCGGGGCAGCGAGCCCGGATGGCACGGATCGTGGCCGCCATCTGGCCCGCCCCGCCGTCGGGCAGGTCGTCGCGTGCGACGCAGGTCACGACCGCGAAACGCAGACCGAGCTCCGCGACGGCGTGGGCCACCCGGCCGGGCTCGAAGGGGTCGAGGCCCTCCGGTCGGCCGGTCGCGACGTCGCAGAAGCCGCAGCGCCGGGTGCAGGTGTTGCCGCCGATCATGAAGGTCGCGGTGCCACGAGACCAGCACTCACCCAGGTTCGGGCAGCTGGCCGACGAGCAGACCGTGTGAAGTGACTGCTCCTTCACGAGTCGAGCGATCCGCTCGAACTCGGGAGTCACCTTCACGCGGACCTTGAGCCAGTCCGGCCGCCCCTTCCGATCGTTGGGAACCGCCCGGTTGAGCACCGGCCTCGCGACCCTGCGGTCGTCGGCTTCGGGGGCGCGGCTCATCGGCCATCCTCGTCAGGCGAGCGGTTCAAGCAGGGCACGCGATTCATCGGAGCGAACCCGGTCCGCAGCTTCGGTTCATCGATCGAGCTCCCGGCCGAAGACCCCGGCCACGACGTCGACGCTGCGCTCGAACAGCGCGGCCCCGGCATCCACCCCGAGCTCGTGTGCCACGCTGGACATCTCGACGTCCGCGAGCCCGCAGGGCACGATCACGTCGAACCCGGAGAGATCCAGAGTGACGTTCAGGGCGAAACCGTGCCACGTCACCCAGCCGCGGAGCCCCACGCCGATCGAGGCCAGCTTGCGCAGCGGTGCGGACCCGGCCGCAAAGACGCCCGTCTTGCCCGTTGCGCGCTCGGCGCTGACCCCGAGCTCTGCCAGGGAGAGGATCAAGCCGTGCTCGAGCCTGCGCAGCCAGGCCACCACGTCCGGCTCGCCACGCGCCTCGAGGTCCACGATCGGGTAGCCGACCAGCTGCCCGGGCGCGTGATAGGTCACATCGCCGCCGCGGGCCACGTGATGCAGGTCGATCCCACGCGCGAGCAGCTCGCTCTCGGGAACCCGAAGGTTCTCCGGATGGGTGCTGCGGCCACAGGTCACGACCGGAGGATGCTCCAGGAGCAGCAGACGGTCGGGCGTGCGACCCGCCCGGCGGTCCTCGACGGCCTGTTTCTGGAGCTCGAGAGCCCGTCCGTAGGGCACCCGTCCCCAGCGCTCGATCTCCAGCTGCATGCTCGAAGCGGGTCCTCGCGCGGAACCTAGAGGTCGAAGTCGGCCTCTTCCAGGATCTCGCGGATGCGGTAGAGGAAACCGTTCGCCGGCGCTCCGTCCACCGCGCGATGGTCGTAGGAGAGCGCGATGTGCATCATCGGGCGGATCACGATGGCGTCGTCGCCGTCGACCTGCCGCACGACAGGGCGCTTGACCATCTCGCCCATCCGCAGGATGCCGACCTGCGGCTGGTTGATGATGGCGAAGCCGTAGAGGTTTCCCTGACGGCCCGGGTTCGACACCGTGAAGGTTCCGCCCTGCAGGTCGTCAGCGGTCAGCCTCTTGTTGCGCGCGCGACTCGAGAGGTCCTCGATCTCCGCCGCCAGCCCCGCCATCGAGAGGCGCTCGGCGTGACGCACGACGGGGACCACCAGGCCCTTCTCGGTCTCGACCGCGATGCCGATGTGGATGTCGCGCTTCTCGACGATGGCATCCTCGAGCACGGACGCGTTCAGGACCGGGAACTCGCGCAGGGCACGGACCGTCGCATGCACGATGAACGGCAGGAAGGTCAAGCCGAAGCCGTGCGCCTCCTGGAAGCCCGCCTTGGCCTTCGTGCGCAACGCCGCCACGCTCCCCATGTCCGCCTCGGCGACGGTCCCGACATGGGGGCTCGTGTGCTTCGAGTACACCATGTGCTCGGCCACGATCTTCCGCAGCGGTGACATGGGGACGACGCGGTCGCCCTCCTGGATCGCGTAGTAGCCGAATCGGGCCTTCGCCGAGCTCGGGTCGGCTGCGGGCCGCGGTGCAGGAGCCGCGTCGCGGGGGCGGGGGGGCGCGGGGGCCACCGCTGCCGCCGGGCGCTCGGCGGCGGCCGGAGCCTCCTTCGTGGCGGCCTCCACGTCGGCGCGGGTGATGCGTCCGCCGACACCCGAGCCTTCGACCCGGCCGAGATCGACGCCCCGGTCGGCGGCCAGCCGCTCGGCAACGGGCGTTGCCTTGGTCGAGCCCGAGACGGCCGGGGCCTCGGCGGGCGCCGCGGCTTCTTCGGCGGCGCCGCCTGCAGGGGCGCTGGACGCGGCGGCGGGCGCCGCCGTCGCTTGCGCGGCCGGATCGATGCGGGCGATCTCCGTGCCGATCGCCACCGTCTCGCCTTCGGCAGCCAGCACCTGCACGAGGACGCCCGCTTCGGGCGCCGGAATCTCGGCATCGACCTTGTCCGTGGTCACCTCGACCAGCGGCTGGTCGCGCTCGACGGCTTCGCCCTCCTTCACCAGCCACTTGGCGATCGTGGCCTCGACCACGCTCTCACCGAGCTCGGGCAGTACAACCGAAACGGACATCGAAACTTCTCCTGGATGGCTCTTCTTGGGACTAGAAGTTGATGGCGCGGCCTTCGGCCGCCAGGGTGGCCTCGAGCAACGCCTCCGAGAGGGTCGGATGGGCGTGGGTCGTGCCGATGATCTCCGCCGTCGTCGCCTCGAGGGTCAGCGCCAGGCCGATCTCCGGCAGCAGCTCGGTCGCACCGTGCCCGACCAGATGGGCCCCCACGATCTGACCGTAGGTCGGCTCGGCGAGGATCTTCACGAAGCCGGCGGTGTGCGCGGCGGCAATGGCCTTGCCCGACGCCGTGAAGGGGAACTTGCCGACCTTCACGTCTCCGTAGGTCTCGCGCGCCTGGGCCTCGGTCATGCCGATCCACGCGACCTGGGGCTCGCAGTAGATGCACGCCGGAATCGCGGCATGGTCGATGGCCGGCCGGTCGATGCCGGCCAGGAACTCGACGGCCGCGATGCCTTCCTCGCTGGCCTTGTGGGCGAGCAGGGGCCCACCGGCCACGTCTCCGATGGCCGAGACCGTGGCCACGGACGAGCGCAGGGTGTCATCCACCCGGATGAAGCCCTTCGCGTCGACCTGCACGCCGGCCTTCTCGAGGCCGAGATCGTCCGAAAGCGCCCGGCGCCCGATCGCCGCGAGCACCTGGTCGCAGGCCAGCTCCTCCGTCGTCCCGTCCTGCGAGACGGTGACGTTCACTCCGGAGCCGTCGTGCTTGAGCTCCTCGAAGCGCGTCCCGAGCCGGACCTCGATGTTCTTGCGTCGGAACTCCCGCTGCAGGGCCTGGGCCACGTCGGGGTCGGCGCCGGGCAGCATCTGATCGGCCATCTCGACGATCGTGACCTGGGCCCCGTACATCGCGTAGACGTACGCGAACTCGATGCCGACCGCGCCGGCGCCGATCACCACCAGTCGGGCCGGCACCCGCTTGGACTCGAGCGCCTCCCGCGAGGTCAGCACCCGCTCCCCGTCCACGTCGATCCCGGGCGGCACCCATTCGGTGGATCCGGTGGCCAGCAGGATCTGCGCACCCTCGACCAGGGCCTCCTCGTTGACGCTCACGCTCGTCGGTCCCGCGAGGCGCCCGCGACCGGGAATCAGCTCGATCTGGTTCTTCTTGAACAGCCCCTGCACACCCTTGCACAGGCGGTCGGCGGTCTTGCGGCTGTGGTCGATCAGCTTGCCGTAGTCGAGCACGAGCCCGGCGGTCGTGATCCCGAAGGTCTCTCCGTGCCGGGTCAGGTCTTCGACGAGCGCCGCACCCGAGAGGAGCGCCTTGGTGGGGATGCAGCCCCAGTTCAGGCAGACGCCGCCCGGCCGGTCTTCCTCGATGACGGCGACACGCATGCCCAGCTGGGCGGCCCGGATGGCCGCGACGTATCCGCCGGGCCCGGTGCCCACGACGACCAGATCGAAGCGACCTGCGGAGCTCAACACCATCCCCTCTCGTGGGCCCGCCCGGGCGGGGCTCGTCCACCCCGCCCCCGTCGGGCCAGGTTCCTCTTCGGCCGGTGCGAGCAGCCTCTTGACGCCGCGCGCCCGACCCGGAGAGCCTAGGCGATCGTTTCGCCGCTGCCCTCCGACGGGGCCTGCCACATCTCCCGGTGGCGACCGTCGGCGGGAACCTTCTCGGCCTGCACCCGCGCCTGCAGCTTGATCAACCCGTCGAGCACCGCCTCGGGTCGCGGCGGGCAGCCGGGGATGTAGACGTCCACCGGAATCAGGGTGTCGATGCCCTGCACCGTCGCGTAGTTGTCGTAGGGCCCGCCCGAGCAGGTGCAGGCGCCGAAGGCGATCACCCACTTCGGCTCGGCCATCTGGTCGTAGACCTTCTTCAGGATCGGCGCCTGTCGGTGCGTGATGGTACCGACGACCATCAGCAGATCCGACTGCCGGGGCGAGAAGCGCGGCAGCGCGCAGCCGAAGCGGTCGACGTCGTAGCGCGGACCGGCGACGGACATGAACTCCATCCCGCAGCAGGCCGTCACGAAGGGGTAGAGGAACATCGAGTACTTGCGTGCCCAGTTCAGCACGGTATCGGCGCGGGTGGTCACGAAGGAGTCGCTGCCCTGGCGCAGCATCTCGACCATCTCGCCGGCGCGCTCCTGGGGCGTCTTCCCGACCACGCGGGGCTTGCCAGGACGCGGTCTCCCGCTCGTCGCCGGGTTCGCCTCGAAGCGCATCTGCGAGAACTCCCTTCGCTGAACCCAGGCAGGATAGCCGCTACATTCCGGCGCGTCGGGGTCTCGGTCGGGGGATGGAGCGATGGTGCAAGGCGACGCCGCGCCTGGAGCGCGCCCCGGTCCCCTGCTGCGCGCCTGGGCCGTGCACGCGTTCACAGCCAGCGGCGGCGTGGTCGCGTTGCTGGCGGTGCTCAGCGCCGCCCGGGAGGAGTTCGCCGCCTCCTGTCTGTGGATGCTGCTCGCGCTGTTCATCGACGCGATCGACGGCACCCTCGCCCGCAAGGCGCGCGTCAAGGAGCTGATCCCGACCTTCGACGGTCGCACCCTCGACGACCTGATCGACTACCTCAACTACGTCGTCGTCCCGGCGCTCTTCCTGGTCTTCGCCGACTGCGTGCCCCACTGGGGCTTCGCCGCCCTGCCCGTCCTCGCCAGCGCCTACGGGTTCTCGCAGGTGGATGCCAAGACGGAGGACGATTTCTTCCTCGGCTTCCCCTCGTACTGGAACGTGGTCGCGATCTACGCCTGGACCCTGGACGTCTCCCATGCCTGGGTCGTGGCCTGGCTGATCGGCCTCTCGATCGCCGTGTTCGTCCCGCTCAAGTACGTCTACCCGAGCCACATGCGCTTCCTGTTCTGGACCACGAACCTGAGCGGGGGGCTCTGGACCCTGGTGATGGCCGCAGCGATCGCCTTCCCCGACCGCCTGGGCCACCTGCGCCTGGTCGAGATCTCGCTCGTCTATCCCGCCTACTACGCCGCCATCTCGGTCTGGCTCGGCGGCATGCAGCGCCAGTGGCGGCGCAGCGCCCGCAAGGGCTGACGCGCGCGCGGCGCGGGGTCGTTACCCTGCGCGGGGATGGGTGAGAGCACGCAACCGACCGGGGTCCTGCTGGTGCAGCTCGGCACGCCGGCCGCGCCGACCACTGCGGCCGTGCGCCGCTACCTGCGGGAGTTCCTCGGCGATCCGCGCGTCCTCGACATCAACGCGCTGGGCCGCTGGATGCTCCTGAACGCGATCATCCTGCCCTTCCGATCGCCCCGCTCCGCCGCCCAGTACCGCACGGTGTGGACCGACGAGGGTTCCCCGCTGCTCGTCTTCAGCCGCGCGCTGGCGCGCGGCGTGGGGGACGCGCTGGGCTCGGGCTACCGGGTCGAGCTGGGCATGCGCTACGGCGACCCCTCGCTGGCGAGCGCGCTCGACGCCCTCGTGGCGGCGGACGTCTCCCGCATCGTGGTGCTGCCCCTGTTCCCCCAGGAGGCGGGCTCCTCTTCGGGCTCGGCCAGCCAGCGCGTGCTCGAGCTGGCCGGTGCGCGCTGGGACGTCCCGGAGCTCGTCAGCCTGGGCCCCTTTCCCGAGGACGAGGGCTTCATCGAGGCCAGCGCCGAGGTCGCAGCGCCGCAGCTCCGCGACTTCCAGGCCGACCACCTGCTGCTCTCCTACCACGGCTTGCCGGAGCGGCAGGTGCGGCGGAGCGACCCTTCCCGTGCGCATTGCCTCGTGGGAGAGAGCTGCTGCGACGCGATCGGCCCGGTCAATCGCCACTGCTATCGGGCCCACTGCTTTGCGACCAGCCGCGCGCTGATCGGTGCTCTCGCGCTCGACCCCGAGCGGGTCTCGACCAGCTTCCAGTCCAGGCTCGGTCGGACGCCGTGGATCCGCCCCTTCACGGACGAGCGGCTCCCGGAGCTGCATGCCCAGGGCGTGCGGCGGCTCGCGGTGATGTGCCCCTCGTTCGTGGCCGACTGCCTGGAGACGCTGGAGGAGATCGGCGTGCGCGCCCGCGAGCAGTGGGCGGCCCTCGGTGGCGAGGCGCTCGAGCTGATCCCCTGCGTCAACGCCCACCCGCGCTTCGTGCGCGGTCTGGCGGACCGGATCCGCCGGTCCACCCCGGCCTAGGGGCCGGGGTCAGCCGGCGGCGTAGGCGACGCCTCCGTCGATCTTGATCACGGCGCCCGTCGTGTAGCTCGACGCCTCGCTCGCCAGGTAGAGGGCCGCGCCGACGATCTCGTGCGGCTGCCCCCCGCGGCCCAAGGGGATCGAGAGCCGTGCCGAGCGCTCGAAGGCCTCCATGTCCCACGCCTTGCTGATGTCGGTGAGGAAGGGGCCGGGCATGATGCAGTTGACCCGGACCTTGGGCGCGAAGCTGCGCGCCATGCCCTTGGTCAGGGCGTGGAGCCCCGCCTTTGCCGCGCCATAGGGAACCTCGATCGGCGATGGCTGCACGGCCGCCACGCTGCTGACGTTGATGATCGAGCCGCCCTCGCCCTCCGCCATCCGCGCGCCGACGACCGACGACAGGCGGAAGGGTCCCTTGAGGTTCACGCCGAGCACCTTGTCCCAGAGCTCCTCGGTGATCTCCTCCAGGGAGGGATAGAGCGGCGACATGCCCGCGTTGTTGACGAGCACGTCGATGCGCCCGAGCTCGCCGTAGGCTCGCTCGAGCAGCGCATTGCAGTCCTCCCAGCGCGCCACGTGACAGGCGACCGCGAGGGCCTTGCGACCCGTGGTCTCCTCCACCTCCCGCGCCAGGGCCTCGCAGGCCTCCTGCTTGCGGCTCGACACGACGACGTCCGCTCCCTGCTGCGCGAAGGCCAGGACCATCTCGCGCCCCAGACCGCGGCTGCCTCCGGTCACCAGGGCGACCTTGCCGGTCAGATCGAAGAGCTTCGGGACATCCATGGGCGAGACCTCGTGGACGGAGGAGCAGAGCGGGTCAGCGGGCCGGCGTGGTACCGGTGGGGGTTCCGGGCCGGTTCTCGACGCGGCTCCACCAGTAGTCCGCGTCGAAGGACGGGTCACCGACCAGGGCCCGCCAGAACCGGATCCGGTTCATGTACTCGAGCCGCCCCGTGTCGAGTTCGAACCACGGCTCCGGCCGGCACAGGATCACCTCGACGCTCTCCGGATCCGCAGGCTCGTGGCCCGGATCGAAGATCGGAGCCGGCCCGGCGGTCGCGTCTTCGAGGTCCGCCGTGTTCCAGAGCCGCTGCTGGGGCACGGTCGGGTTGAGGCGGATCTTCAGCATGTAGCGCGTGCGCTCGCCGCGATTCACCTCTCCCCCGTGCCAGATGCCGTGATGCATCGCCAGCAGCGTGCCGGCCGGGCACACCACCTTCTGCTGACCCTTGAGGTTCTGGTAGCGCGCGATCGCCATCTCGCTCACGACCCGGTGGTGCGTACCCGGCACGAACCGCGTGCCCGCCATCTCGGGGCCGACCTCGTGGGGAAAGTAGAAGAGCTGCAGGTCGAAGGTGCCGATGCGCGGGTCGACCGTGGAGTCCTGATGGGTGTGCTGGGCCAGCACGCGAAGGCCCTTGGCTTCGAGCCGTTCGGCTGGGGGATTGAAGTGCACACCATGGTGATCGAAGAGCGGCTCCGGACCGACGAGGCTGGTGAGGATGCCCTGCACCCGAGGCAGGTCCAGGATCTCGCGCACGACGCTGCCCGGGTAGCAGGCCGACAGGGGCGTTCCAGGGGGGTTGCCCGCGAGGCCGCGCGCCTTGGCCTCTTCGAGGAAGCGTCCGTTCAGGGCCTCGGGCACGAGCGCGTCGAAGCGCAGGAAGCCACGTGCGGCGAAGCGCGCCATCTCGCGGGTGGTGAGTCGCAGGTCTCCCCCTGCCGCGCGGGTGGTGAGTCCCAGGTCTCCCCCTGCCGCGCAGTTGGTGAGTCGCAGGTCTCCTGCTGCCGACCCGCCGTCAGCCATGCACCCGTTTCCGCCTCCGCTCAGCCCCCGGCATCCTGCTCCATCGTCGGCTCCACGTCGACCCACTGCTCGAAGGCGAACTCGTACTTCAGGTAGGCGGTGCGGAACTCGTCGCCCGGTGCGTGCGGCTGGAGCGGCGAGAACTGGAACAACCGCCAGCCGTCGCGCAGCGCGGCGAGCCCGGTCGCGTACGGCGGCTCGTCGCTGTCGCCCGACATCGGGTTCGTCTGCCCGGTGCCGTCGTAGCGCGCCCAGCCGATCACGTGAGATTCGAGGGACGAATCCGCCAGGTACAGGATCAGGACGCGCTGCCTGCGAGCCACGGCCTACGCCCGATCCAGCAGGCGCTTCGCCGCCGCGTGACCCGACGCGAGCGTGTCCCCGACGCTCACGCCGTCGAGCCAGGCTCCCGCGAGCTCGAGCCGAGGCCCGCCGGCAAGCCCGGCGCGGGCCCTGGCGACGCGACCCGGGTGACCGACCGCGGGCTGCGGTACCGCCTGCGGCCAGCGGATCACTTCGAGGGGATCGAGGCCCGAGCGCAGTCCGAGCGCCCGCTCCAGGCCCCGTGCCACGCGCTCGAGGATCACGCCCTCGTCCGCCTCGACCGCGCCGGGCCAGCGGCGCCCTCCGATCATCGCCACCACCAGCTCGCGATCCGCCGGCGCCCGGTTGCGGAACAGTCGGCTCATGAACAGGGCACCCAGCAGGTCGATCCCCTCGCTGCCCGGGACGAGGAAGCCGAAGCCCTCGATCGCGTGCGCGGCCGCGCTCGGGTCGACCGACAGGGGAACGGCCACCATCGGCGCGTAGGCGATCGCGGCAGCGAGCTCGGACAGCTCCGCATGATGGGACGCGAGCAGCTGCGCTGCGGCCGGGGCCGGCACGGCGAGCAGGAGACTGCGGGCGCGCCACTCGCCGCGATCGGTCTCCACCCTCCACTGCGCCCCGTCGGGTGCGATCCCACGCACGGGTAGGTCGGTGTGGAGACGCTCGCCCAGCGCCTGACCCATCGCCTCGGCGAGCGCACCCAGCCCGCCCGCGGCGGACCAGCTGCCTGCCACGCCCGTCGGCGCGGCCGTGGGGCGCAGCCTCGACCGGATCGCGCCCCCGACGATCGAGCCGGCGCTGCGCTCGTAGCCGACGAGCGACGGAAACACCGCCTCGGCTCCGAGCTGCTGCTCGTCGCCCGCGTACACGCCCACCAGGAACGGGGCCACCAGCCGCTCGAGGGCCTCCCTCCCGAGCCGACGCTCGACGAAGGCAGCCACACTCTCCGCGCCGCCCTCGCCGCGGCGCACGAAGGGCTCGCGAAGCAGTCTCAGCTTTCCACCCACGCTCAGCAGCGGCGACGTGACGAAGCCGAGCGGACCCAGCGGGACGGGCACGAGCCGTCCGTCCTGAAGCAGGAAGCGCTCGCGGCTCGCCGGCGAGGCCGCGACCAGGGCCGCCTCCAGACCTGCCTCGCGCAGGAAGGCGAGCGGCGCCCCGGTCAAGCGGAAGGTGTTCGCCCCCCGCTCGTACACGAAGCCGTCGCGCCTCTCGGTCTGGAGCACGCCTCCGGCGCGGGGTGCCGCCTCGAGCACGTGTACGTCGCGGCCGCGCTCGGCCAGGGTCCGGCCGGCGGCGAGCCCGGCCGCACCGGCCCCGATCACGAGCGCGTCGGCAGTCTCGGCGCTCAGGAATCGGCGCCCAGCGAGCGGGCGGCGGCGGTGAAGGCTCGGACCCCCTCGACGGGGGTCTCCGGCAGGCAGCCGTGGCCGAGGTTGAGGATGTGGCCGCGCGCCGCACGGCCGGCCTGAGCCAGCTCGCGGACCCGCGCCGCGATCTCGGCCGGCGGCCGGGCGAGCTCGGTCGGGTCGAGATTGCCCTGCAGGCTGACCCGCCCGCGGCTCCGCGCGGCGGCCTCGGCCAGGTCGATCGCAGAGCCGATCGAGATCACGTCGGCGCCGGATTCGATCATGAAACCGAGCAGATGGGGCGCGTCGTTCATGTACAGAATGAACGGGGCCCGGACCCGGTCGACGCCCTCCGCGATGCGCTGATTGACGGGCTGCACGAAGCGCTCGTAGGTGGCCTCGTCCAGGCAACCGGCCCAGGTGTCGAAGAGCTGGACCACCTGGGCGCCGGCCTCGATCTGGGCGTTCAGGTAGGAGATGGTCATCTCGGCGAGATGCTCGAGCAGCGCATCCACCAGCGCCGGATCGTCGGCCATCAGACGGCGCAGATGAGGATGGGTCCGGGTCGGGTCGCCCTTCCCCTCCACCAGGTAGGTCGCGAGGGTGAAAGGCGCGCCGGCGAACCCGATCAGCGGGATCCGGTCGCCGGCGAGCTCCGTGCGGAGGCGGCGCAGGATCTCGAAGACGTAGGGCACGGCCTCGCGCGGATCGGGCTGGGCGAGCGCCTCGACCTGCGCCCGTGTCCGGATCGGCGCGGCGATCACGGGGCCCGGCGCGAAATCGAGGTCGACCCCCAGGCCGAGAACGGGCACGAAGATGTCGCAGAAGAACACCACGGCCTCGCTGCCCACGAGGCGGATCGGCTGCAGCGACACCTCGACGGCCTTCTCGACGTCCCGGCACATCTCCAGGAAGGTCGTGCCCTTGCGAACGGCCCGGTACTCGGGCAGGTAGCGGCCGGCCTGGCGCATCAACCAGACGGGCGGCCGATCGACGGGCTCGCCCCGGCAGGCGCGAAGCATGCGTTCGGTGGGATCGATCGGGTCCAAGGCGGTCTCCGGCGGTTGGGGCTCTCGTCCGTCTGCCCGACCCCTCTTCGGCCGAACGGGGGAGGACGCGCGGGTTGCCGTCAGTACCCGCCCAGCGCGGCCCAGCGGGCGCGGTGGTGATCCGCATCGCCGAAGCTGAGCTCGGCGGCCCGCGCGCGCTTCATGTAGAGGCCGATGTCGTACTCGTCCGTCATGCCGACGCCGCCGAACATCTGGACGCCCTCGTTCGTGACGTGCACGTAGGCCTCCGAGCAGTGCGCCTTGGCGAGCGAGACGAGTCGCGGGAGGTCGGCGGCTTCGTCGTCGGCCGCCCGGGCCGCTGCCATCACCACGGAGCGGGCCAGCTCGATCGCGATGAACACGTCGGCGGCCCGATGCTTCAAGGCCTGGAAGCTTCCGATCACCTGCTCGAACTGCTCCCGGCTCTTCAGGTGCGCGAGAGTCAGATCGAAGGCCTGCTGCATGCCGCCCAGCATCTCCGCGCAGAGGCCGATCGTCGCGCGGTCCACCACGTCGGCGACCAGCGAGCCCGCGCCGCCGACCGGGCCGACCAGCGAGCCGCTGCCGACGTGAACGCCGGACAGGTGGAGCAGCGCGGCATTGCGATGGTCCACCCGTATCTGTCGCTCGATCCCGACCCCGGGCGTGTCCTTCGGCACGAGGAAGAGGCTGATGCCGTCGTTCTCCCCTTCGTCGCCGGAGGTGCGCGCCGTCACGAGGATCGCGTCGGCCACGTGGCCGTCGAGCACCTGGATCTTCTCGCCCTCGAGGAGGTAGCCGTCGCCGTCCTGCGTGGCCCTGGCCCCGGTCACGTTCAGGTCGTAGCGGCTCGCCGGGCCCTGGTAGGCGAGGCTCAGGATCTTCTCTCCCGAGACCACGCCGGGCAGCCAGGCCTCGCCAAGGGCCTCGTCGCCCGAGCGTGCGATCGCCAGCCCACCGAGCAGGACGGTCGAGAGGAAGGGTTCGGGGGCAAGACCGCGCCCGAGCGCCTCGAGCACGACGCTCAGCTCGGCCAGGCCGAGATCCGCGCCGCCGTGCGCTTCTGCGAACGGAATGCCGACCCAGCCGAGGTCCGCCATCTCCTTCCACAGGTCGCGGGAGAATCCCACCTCGTCCGCCTGGTCGCGCAATGCGCGCACCCGAGCGACCGGCGACTTCTGGGCGACGAAGTCGGCGGCGGTCTTGGCGATGAGCTCCTGGTCTTCGGTCAGGATCAGGTCCACGGGAACCTCCTTGGATGCGGCAGCCGGGCTGCCCGGGGCGGCGGGAGAGGCGGCCTCAATCGGGCAGACCGAGCACCCGCTTCGCGATCACGTTGCGCTGGACCTCGGACGTGCCGCCCTCGATCGTGTTGCCGCGGGAGCGCAGCCAGTCACGGGTCGTCTGCAGCTCGTCGGGCGCGAAGCCCGCGCCCTCCCAGCCGAGCGCCTGCGGCCCGGCGATCTTCAGCAGCAGCTCCTGGCGGCGCTGGTTGAGCTCCGTGCCCACGACCTTGAAGATCGAGCTCTCCGCACCGGGCTGATGGCCTGCCTTGGCCGCATCCCGTGAGCGCTGCATCGTGAGACCGAAGGCCTGTGTGTCCATCTCCATGCGGGCGATCTGGCTGCGCAACACGGCGTCGGGCAGCGGCTGGCCTTCCTGCACCCCCGGCAGATGGCTTCGCGCCCGATCCGCCAGGGTTCGGCGCGCGCCCCCGGCGCCACTTCCGAAGGCCTCGGCGACCATCGTGCGCTCGTGGCCGAGCAGGGCCTTGGCCACGGTCCAGCCCGCATGCTCCTTGAACACCACGTTCTTCTTCCACGCCTTCACGTTCTCGAAGTGGGTCTCGCAGAACGGGGAGGACCCGCTGATCAGCTTGATCGGGCTGACGGTCACGCCCGGTGTCTCCATGTCGATCAGCAGGAAGGTGATGCCCTCCTGCTTCTTGGCCTGCGGGTCGGTACGGACCAGCGCGAAGATCCAGTCGGCTTGATCCGCATCGGAGGTCCAGATCTTCGAGCCGTTGATGATGTAGTGGTCGCCCCGATCCTCGGCCCGGCACTGCAGCCCGGCGAGGTCGGAGCCCGCACCCGGCTCCGAGTAGCCCTGGCACCAGCGGATCTCTCCGCGGCAGATCGGGGGAAGGTGCTCCTGCTTCTGCTCCTCGGTGCCGTACTGCAGCAGGGTCGGCCCGATCATCGTGAGGCCGAAGCCGATCAGCGGCGGGGGAACGCGCAGCGCCCGCATCTCTTCGCTGAGGACCTTCGCCTGCTCTTTCGACAGGCCACCGCCGCCATACGCGGTGGGCCAGGTGGGCGCGGTCAGCCCGCGTTCGGCGCAGCGGTCGAGCCACACGCGCTGGTCCGGGTTGTCGGGCTTCCACTTGCGTCCGCCCCAGGTCCCGGCGAGCGCCCCTCCGGTCCCTCCGCGCAGCGAGTCCGGGCAGCTCTGATCGAGCCAGTCGCGGGTCTCCGTCCGGAAGGCTTCCAGGTCGCTCATGGGGGCTCCTCGTCGTCTCCGCGTGCCTGCCGCGGGCGGAGGCGGATGGTAGCCGCTCCGCCCGCCCGGGCCCGGCGCGGGCGCCGGCACCCCGCGCCGGGTCCGGTCGCGGCGGCACCAGGGACGCTAGCCTCCGCCCATGCGGATCCTCCTGGCGAGCCCGCGCGGCTTCTGCGCCGGCGTGGATCGGGCGATCGAGATCGTCGAGCAGGCCCTCGAGCGCTTCGGGCCGCCCGTCTACGTCCGCCACGAGATCGTCCACAACCGCCACGTGGTCGAGAGCCTGCGGAGCAAGGGCGCCATCTTCATCGAGGACCCCGCCGATGCCCCGGCGGGCGCGAGGTTGATCTTCAGTGCCCACGGCGTCTCGCCGGCGATCCGCGAGAGCGCTCGGGCCCAGGCCCTCGAGACCATCGATGCGACCTGCCCCCTCGTCACCAAGGTGCACGTCGAGGCGCAGCGTTTCGATCGCGAGGACGTCGAGATCGCGCTCATCGGGCACGCCGGCCACGTCGAGGTCGAGGGAACGATGGGTCACGCACCCGATCGCATGCACCTCGTCGAGAGCGTGGCCGATGCCGAGCGCCTGGAGGTGCGGGACCCGAGCCGGCTGGCCGTGCTGACCCAGACCACCCTGTCCGTCGACGACACCCGCGACATCCTCGAGGTGTTGCGCCGGCGCTTCCCCTCGATCCGGCTGCCCCGCAAGGACGACATCTGCTACGCGACCCAGAACCGCCAGAATGCGGTGAAGGCGTTGGCTGCCGAGGCCGATCTGGTCCTCGTCGTCGGCGCTCCCGAGTCGTCGAACTCGAACCGGCTGGTGGAGCTGGCCAGGAAATCAGGGGTGACCTCCCACCTCGTGCAGACGGCGGACGAGATCGAGGCCGACTGGCTCGAGGGCGTCGCGTGTGTCGGGGTCACTGCGGGGGCCTCTGCGCCGGAAGTCCTGGTCCAGGCGGTCGTCGAACGCCTGCAAGCCCTGGCGCCGGATGGCGCCGAGGTGGTGGCGCCCCCCCTCGTCGACGAGGGCGTGGTCTTCCAACTTCCCAGCCAGCTGCGGAGCCCGTAGCGCGAAGTGAGCGCTCCGATCCGGCTGCGCGTGGCCACCCTGAACGTCTGGGGCCTGGCCGAAGGGCTGAGCCGCCACCTGGGGGCCCGGATGGAGGCGATCGGCCGCGCCTTGCCCACCCTCGAGCTCGACGTGCTGGCCCTCCAGGAGAGCTGGACCGAGGAGGGTCGCGCCGTGCTGGTCGCGGGTGCGCGCGACGCAGGCCTCGAGCACGTCTGGCACCGGCCGGAGGCCTTCGGCGGCAGCGGGCTGGTGCTGTGCTCGCGGCAGCCGCTTCAGAAGGTTCGCTTCGTGCGCTTCCTGTTGAATGGGCACCCGGAGCGGATCGACCACGCCGACTACTTCGGCGGCAAGGGCGCCGTGATCGCCACCCTCGATACCGCCGCCGGTGCTGTCGACGTGCTGAACACCCATCTCGTGGCGCGCTATCGCGGCGGCCCCCGCGACGGCTACCACGGGCATCGGGCCGGTCAGCTGGTGCAGATCGCGAGCGCGCTCCAGGCGAGCGCCCGTCCGGTCGTGGCCCTCGGGGATTTCAATCTGACGGAGGCGAGCGTCGAGCACGAGATCCTCGTGGGGTTGACGGGCCTCCGTGACGTGGCGATCGAGCTCGAACGGCGACAGGACACGATCGAGGCTCCGCATCCCTATCGAAGTCTCGATCACCGGGAGCGCATCGACTACGCACTCGTGCGCGACGGTGAGAGCCTGGGGATCGAGCCCCGTTCGGTCGACCGCATCTTCGATGCCGGGCTCGACTTCGGGGGAGAGCCCGGCGCGTACTCGGACCACGCGGGCCTGCTCGGCGAGCTGGAGCTGCGGTCGCGCGACGAGCCCGAGCCACGGGATCGCACCGACGCCCGGGTGGAGTTCGAGCGTGCGCGCGCGTTGGCTCACGACGCGCTGCGCTTCGGCGAAGAGCGCGGGCGCAGCCGATCCCTCGGTCTGATCGGCACCGCGATCACCGCAGGAGCGGGTGCCACCGCCCTCGCCTGGAAGACCCGCAGCACGCGGAGACAGCTGCTCCGCGCGCTCGCCGGCGGCGGCGCTGCGCTGCTCGGCGCGGGCGGCCTCGGGGCGGCCGGCCTCGCCGTCGAGGCGCGGGGGCGGGTGCCGGCCGCGTACGCCGAGCTTCGCGCGCAGCTCGATGCGCTGGAAGCGCCGCGGCCGACAGACGGCGGGGCGCAGCGCTCCGTCGACGGCGCCCCGCACCGCCGGTAGCCTGCGCCGCGCATGTCGCCCTCCGCCGAAGGCCCCACCGACCGAGCCCGGCGCGAGGTCGAGGAGCACCTCGAGGAGCTCGGCGACCCGGAGGCCGCGCCCGCCAGCCCCACCGGCACGCTGGC
>JAJDAR010000099.1 GCA_029261775.1 Deltaproteobacteria bacterium
CCCTGGAACCGGCCCGGCCAGCGTGCCCGGACCGGCGGCGGCTGCGACGGGCTCGATGCCCCCGCCCGCGGGGCAGGTCGCGCGCCAGGAGCTCGATTCGTACCGACAGGCCTACGAAGCCTGGCGCACCGACGATAACGGCGGCTGTGTTGACCGCTTCCGGGACTTCCTGCAAACTTATCCGTCTTCTTCGTACGCTGATGCTGCCGCCTATTGGATGGCGGACTGCTATTACAAGCAAGGGGACTACCAGACCGCCATCCTGCGCTTCGACGACGTCGCAAGCCGTTACCCAACCAGCGATAAGGCTGCCGAGGCGCTCTACCGACAAGGTGAGGCGCTCCTCCAGTTGGGGCCCAGCTACGGCGGAGCAGCCAGGAAGGCGTTCGAAAGGGTGATCCAGGAGTACCCGAGTTCCCGGCGCGCGCAGGAGGCCGACCGTCAGCTCCGTGCGCTCCAGGGCGGGTAGTCCGAGAGTCGCTCCCAACCCGAATTCGCGAGAGGGTGAGAGGTTGAGAAAGAGGGACCTCGACAAATTCCGGAAGCTGCTGAACCAGCAACGGGACCAACTGTCAGGCAACGCCAAGCGCGCTGTCACGGGAGAGATCCATCTCGACCCCGATGACTTCCCCGACGAGATCGACACGGCCTCGTCGGAGGTGAACCTGGCCTTCCAGGGACGCCTGCGAGAGCGCGAGCGAGGTCTGCTCGGGAAGATCGAGCTCGCTCTCGAGAAGATCGAAGACGGCGTCTATGGCGAGTGCGAGAGCTGCGGCGAGGACATCGGTCTGAAGCGGCTCGAGGCGCGACCGGTCGCCGAGCTCTGCATCGACTGCAAGTCCGAGCAGGAGAAGCTCGAGCGCAACCTGGGCTAGCCGGGCCGTAGCCCCGCCTCGCGTCGGCGGTCGGGGAGTGCGACCTTCGTCGGCCATGCTCGTCCTCGGTATCGAGAGCTCGTGCGACGAAATGGCGGCGGCCGTCGTAGACGCCGCGCCCGGACGTCCGATCGATGTGCGCGCGAGCGTGGTCGAGGGGCAGACCGAGGTCCATCGGCCGTACGGGGGCGTGGTCCCCGAGCTGGCCTCCCGCGATCACCTGCGCGCCGTCTCCGGGGTCGTCACGGCCGCGCTCGACGCAGCGGACTGCACGGCCGAGGCGCTCCAGGGTGTCGCGGTGACCGCCGGCCCGGGCCTGCTCGGCTCGTTGCTCGTCGGGCTCTCCTTTGGCAAGGCGCTCGCGTACCGCCAGGGCCTGCCGTGCGTGGGGGTCCACCATCTGGCCGGCCACCTGGCCGCCGCGGAGCTGGCCGAGCCGGACCTCCAGCCCCCCTACCTCGGCCTCGTCGTGTCGGGCGGGCACACGGCGCTCTACCGGATCGGCGAGTCCGCCCCCGAGATCCTGGGCGAGACGCGGGACGACGCCGTCGGCGAGGCTTTCGACAAGGTGGCCAAGCTGCTGGGCCTGCCGTACCCCGGAGGCCCGGCCGTGTCGGCCGCAGCGGACGCGGGGGACGAGCGCGCGGTCCCGTTGCCGAGGCCGATGCTCGACGATCCCGGTCTCGACTTCTCGTACAGCGGCCTGAAGACGGCGGTGTCGCTGGCCGTCGCGGCGCGCGGCTCCCTCTCCCCGGGCGACGTCGCCGATCTGGCGGCGTCGTTCCAGGCGGCCGCGACCGACGTGCTGGTGGAAAAGAGCCGCCGTGCGATGGCGAGCCATGGTCTCGCGCGCCTCGCGGTCGTCGGCGGCGTGGCGGCGAATCGCAGGTTGCGGGAGCAGATGGCGCGCGCGGCGGCGGATGACGGCTTCGCAGCGGTCTTTCCGCCTGCCTCGCTCTGCACCGACAACGCGGCGATGATCGCGGCGGCTGGCGCGCGCCTGCTCCTGCAGGGCGAGCGTCACGGCTTGTCGCTGTCCGCGTTCAGCCGCGTGCCGCTCGCCGAGCGACCCTGGTCGGCGCCTTGAGCCCGGCGGAGATCCGCGACTTCCTCGATCGCCATGGCCTGGCGGCGCATCGCTCGCGGGGCCAGAACTTCCTGCACGACGACGCGCTCGCCGACAAGCTCGCGGCGACCGCCCAGGTCGGGCCCGAGGACGCCGTGCTCGAGATCGGAACCGGCCTGGGCATCCTCACCCACGCCCTGGCGCGGCGTGCCCGCCTGGTCGTGAGCGTCGAGGTGGATTCGGGTCTCGTGCGCGGGCTCGCGGCCGAAGGCGGTCTCCCGGACAGCGTGGAGCTGCTGCACGCCGATGCGCTCGAGCTCGATTGGGAGGCGACCCTCGCGCGCGCTCCCGGCCCCTGGCGCGTGGTCGCGAACCTCCCCTACTCGGTCGCCACGCCGCTGCTCCGCCAGCTGCTCGACCGGGCCGGTGACCTGGCGGGATACGGCGTGATGGTGCAGCGCGAGCTCGCGCGCCGCATCGCCGCACCCGTCCAGGCCAAGGACTACGGATCCTTCGCGGTGATCCACCAGCTCTGCGTGGACGTCGCGGCGACCCTCGACCTGCACGGTCAATGCTTCTATCCCGTGCCGAACGTGGTCTCGCGCTTCCTGACGCTGGTGCCGCGTCGGACCGATCGCCCTGGGCGCGACGAGCTGGCCTCGATCGAGCGGGTGGTGCGGGCCGGCTTCGCCCATCGGCGAAAGACCGTCGCCAACTCCCTGCAACGCGCGGGTGGTTGGCCCCCCGAGCAGATCGCGGAAGCGCTGGCTCACGTGGGTCTCGACGCCGGGCTCCGTGCCGAGCGGATCTCACCGCCGGAGTGGCGGGCGCTGGCCGCTCGGCTCGCGTCGCCGGCGTGAGCGACGCAAGAACCGGCCGAGGGGCTGTGGGCGCTCGGAGCACCGGCTGATGGAGCCGGGGGCCATCCTCGATCATCTCGTCGAGCTCGCCCAGGAGGGCGGGGTGACGGTGAAGGTCCTGCCCCGAGGCGTGGCCCGGGAGGGCGAGCCGCTGCCCGCCAGCAACGTCTGCCGGATCCGGGGCAAGCCGTGGCTGCTGCTCGCAACCGGCGAGTCGCTGGAGGATCGCATCGCGGCGGCTGCCCAGGCGGTGCTGCGTTTCGCGCCCGGGCTGCTCGAGGGTCGCTTCCTCCCGCCAGCGGTCCGGGAGCGCCTCGATGCCGCCGCCGAGGAGGGCTCCGGTCGTTGATCCCCCCGGGGTCCGGTGCGGGACGCCCGGGCAGCAGCAGGAGAGAAGTCCGTTGACACGCTGCTCGCTGCGAGGATAGGTTTCCGCTCGAGCCGAGAGGAATCGCAAGGCGCGATCCTCATCGACCGCTCCACCCTCGAGGAGGATCCCGGGCAAACGCGCCCGGAACACAAGGACGACGCCGAGCACTGCCCGACAATCGCTCGCATCTCCCACGGGGGAGCGAGACGGGGGCGGAAGATGGCCACGTCGACGTTCGTGCCCGAGGTGCCTCTGCACCCAGGGTGCGACGGAGCCCCGGGACCCCCACCCAGGGGAGCCCCCACGTCGGGGGACCGGGATCTCCATGCGGCCGCGCCTCCGGAATCATCCGGACGGCGCGTTTTTGTTTTCTGGGAGTTCGGGATCCGGGAACGGATCCCGATGGAGCTGGGCCCGGGGGCCGAAGGAGAGCCCCTCGATGTCCACCGTCACCGCCTCCAGCCAGCGCGAGCATCGCGTCACCACCCGTTCCCTGCTGCGCCGCAAGCGCCAGGGCCGGCCCTTCTCGATGCTCACCGCCTACGACGTCACCTTCGCCCGCATCTTCGATCAGGCCGGCATCGACGTGCTGTTGGTCGGCGACTCGGTGGGCAACACCGTGCAAGGGCACGAGAACACGCTGCCGGTCACGGTGGATGAGATCATCTACCACACGCGCATGGTGGCGCGTGGGGTGTCCCGGGCCCTGATCGTCGGCGACATGCCGTTCGGGTCGTACCAGGTCTCGGCCGAGGAGGCGGTCCGCAACGCCATCCGCTTCCTCAAGGAGGGCGGGGCCCACGCGGTCAAGCTCGAGGGAGGGCGCCGCGTGCGCGAGACGCTGGCGCGCATCGTCGACGCCGACATTCCGGTGATGGGGCACGTCGGGCTGACGCCCCAGTCGATCCACGCGATGGGCGGCTACCGGGTGCAGGGGCGAGGGGACCGGGGCCGCGAGCGCGTGCTCGAGGATGCGCTGGCCGTCGAGGCCGCTGGCGCCTTCGCGCTGGTGCTCGAGGGCGTGCCCGCCGAGCTCGCGCGCGAGATCACGGCGACGGTCGCGATCCCGACCATCGGCATCGGCGCCGGGGTGCACTGCGATGCGCAGGTGCTCGTGCAGCACGATCTGCTCGGCCTCTCCGACTGGACGCCCAGCTTCGCCAAGCAGTACGCGAACCTGGGCTCGCTGGCCTCCCAGGCGGCGAGGCAGTTCGCCGAAGAGGTCGCCGACCGCAAGTTCCCCGGCGACGAGCACTCCTACCGGTAGCCGTGAGCATGGATCTCGTCCGCGACGTACGCGCGCTCCAGGAGCGCGCCGACCGGGATCGCGCCGCAGGGCGCCGGATCGCCCTGGTTCCGACGATGGGTGCGCTCCATGCCGGCCACCTGGCCCTGGTCGCTGCCGCGCGGGAGCAGGCCGATCGGGTCGGTGTCTCCATCTTCGTGAACCCTGCGCAGTTCAACGCAGCGACGGATCTGGACGCTTATCCCCGTACCCTCGAGGACGACTTGCGAGCCTGCGAGCGGGCGGGGGTGGACTGGGTGTTCGCGCCGACTCCCGAGGCCCTCTATCCCGACGGCTATCAGACCTGGATCGACGTCGAAGGGCTCGGCCTGCCGCTGTGTGGGGCTGCCCGGCCCGGCCACTTCCGGGGGGTGGCCACGGTCGTCAGCAAGCTCTTCCTCGCCGCCAAGCCCCACGTGGCCGTCTTCGGCCAGAAGGACTACCAGCAGCTGGCCCTGATCCGCCGGATGACCCGGGACCTCGGCTTCGACGTCGACGTCGTCGGCGTGCCGACCGTCCGCGAGGCTGACGGCCTGGCGCTCTCCAGCCGCAACGTGCACCTGGCGGGAGCCGCGCGCAGCCAGGCGACCGCCCTGATCCGGGCCCTGGACGCGGCCGAGGCGGCGGTGTGCGCGGGCGAGCAGCGGCATGCGGCGGTGCTGCAGGTGGTGCGCGAGGAGATCG
>JAJDAR010000100.1 GCA_029261775.1 Deltaproteobacteria bacterium
AAGAAGAACAAGCGCCACATCCTGACCAAGATGTCCACGAAGCGGAAGCGTCACCTCCGCGAGGTGGGTGAGATCTCGTCGGCGGACAAGAAGCGCATCAAGCAGCTCGTCCCGTACCTCTAGGGACGCGTGCAGGAGACCAACGATGCCTCGAGTGAAACGAGGAAAGGCCGCCCACGCCCGGCACAAGCGCATTCTGCGCAATGCCAAGGGCTATCAGGGCACCCGACACCGCCTGATCAAGACCGCCCGCGAGGCGGTGGAGAAGGGCTGGAAGTACGCGTATCGCGATCGCAAGCAGAAGAAGCGGGTCTTCCGCTCGCTCTGGATCGCGCGCATCAACGCGGCCGCCCGTGAGAACGGGCTGTCCTACAGCCGTCTCGTCCACGGACTGACGGCAGCCGGCGTCGAGGTGGACCGCAAGAACCTCGCCGACCTGGCCGTCTCGGACCCGTCGGCGTTCGCCGAGCTCGCCAAGCTGGCCAAGAGCCAGGTCGCCTAGAGCCTCATGGCCGCTTCGGTGGCGGACCTCGAACGCATCCTCGCGGAGGCCGAGACGGCCATCCGGGAGGTGGGGTCTGCCCAGGCCCTGGCGGAGCTGCGTGCGAGCTACCTCGGCAAGAAGGGCTCCGTGTCCACGCTGCTGCGCGGGCTCGGTCAGCTCTCCGCCGAGGAGCGCGCCGAGGCGGGCAAGGCCACCAACGAGGCCAAGAAGCGCATCGAGGCGTGGGTCGCCGAGCGCAAGGCGAGCCTTGCCCTCGACGCCCGGGCCAAGGACCTCGCCGAGCACCGGCTCGACGTGACCCTGCCGGGCTTCGCGCCGCCGCGCGGCCACCTGCATCCCACCACCCAGATCGAGCGCGAGATGTGCACGTTCTTCACCGAGATGGGCTACGGCATCGAGGACGGGCCCGAGGTCGAGAGCGACTGGAACAACTTCGGCGGCCTCAACTTCCCCGAGGACCATCCTGCGCGCGACCTGCAGGACACCTTCTTCGTGACCGGCGGCAACGTGCTCCGCACGCACACGAGCAACGTGCAGATCCGGGCCATGACGGGGCGCCAGCCCCCCTTCCGCTTCGTCTCGCCGGGCCGCGTCTACCGCAACGACCTCGATGGCACCCACTATCCGATGTTCCACCAGATCGAGGCCGTCTGTGTCGACGAGCGCACGACCTTCGCGGATCTGAAGGGCACGCTGTTCGCGTTTGCGCGTCATCTCTTCGGTGCAGAGGCCGAGATCCGCTTCCGCGCCCACTTCTTTCCCTTCACCGAGCCGTCCGCCGAGATCGACATCGGCTGGGAGGGCCGCTGGCTCGAGTGGGGCGGCTGCGGGATGATCCATCCGCGGGTGCTCCTGAACTGCGGCATCGACCCGGAGCGCTACCAGGGCTTTGCCTTCGGCATGGGCATCGACCGCACCGCGATGATCCGCTGGGACATTCCGAACATCCAGCTGCTCTTCGACGGCGACGTGCGCACGATGGAGCAGTTCTAGTGCCGCTCGTGCTCGCCGGGGGATCGCTCTAGTGCGCGTCGCGCTCGGCTGGCTCGCGGAGTGGATCGATCTGCCCGACCCCGCGACCCTGCAGGAGCGGCTGACCGTCGGCGGCCTCGAGATCGAGGACGTGATCGAGACGGGCGCCGACCTGTCGGGGATCACCGTCGGGCACGTCGTCGAGCGCGCGCAGCACCCCGACGCCGATCGCCTCTCCGTCTGCAAGGTGGACCTGGGCGACGGCGAGCCCGTCGACATCGTCTGCGGCGCACCGAACATCGCTGCCGGACAGAAGGTCGCCGTCGCCACCCACGGGACGACCCTGCCCGGCGGCCTCAAGATCAAGCGCTCGAAGATCCGCGGCGTGCGCTCGAACGGCATGATCTGCTCGCGCCAGGAGCTGGGTCTCGGCGAAGACCACGACGGGATCCTCGTGCTCGACGGCGATCCGGCGGTCGGAACGCCGCTCTCCGAGGTGATGCCGGCGGGCGAGACGATCCTCGACATGGAGATCACGCCCAATCGGGGTGACTGGGTGTCGATGCTCGGGATGGCCCGGGAGGTGCGGGCCCACTTCGGCGGCGAGCTGCGTCTGCCGCCGTGCGACGTGCAGGAGAGCGGCCGCGCGACCTCCGCGGATGTCGAGGTGGCGGTCGAGGACGCCGAGGGCTGCCACCGCTACGTCGGGCGCGTGGTCCGCGGCGTCGAGATCGGCCCCTCGCCGGATTGGCTGCGGGGGCGGCTCGAGGCCGCCGGCTTCCGCTCCGTGAACAACGTCGTGGACGTGACGAACCTGGTCCTGCTCGAGTACGGCCAGCCGCTGCACGCCTTCGATCTCGAGCGCCTCCGCGGCGGCCGGGTGGCTGCCAGGGCGGCGCGCGAGGGCGAGAAGATCCTGACCCTCGACGGCGAGGCGCGCGAGCTTCGCCGCGAGGACCTGGTGATCGCGGACGGCGAGGGTGCCATCGCGATCGCCGGCGTGATGGGCGGGAGCGAGAGCGAGGTCACCGACGAGACGACGTCGATCCTGCTCGAGAGCGCCCACTTCCACCCGTCGCGGGTGCGCCGCACCGCCAAGCGCCTCGGTCTGCACAGCGATGCCTCCTACCGCTTCGAGCGAGGCGTCGATCCCGATGGGCAGGCCCGGGCCGTGGATCGCGCGGCGCGGCTCATTCAGGAGCTGGCGGGCGGCGAGATCTCCCAAGGCCGGATCGAGGCGGAGGGCGATCCCGCCCCCACGGCCGAGCCGATCGAGCTCAGGCCCTCGCGGGTGAACCGCCTGCTCGGCACCGCGCTGACGACCGAGGAGGTCACGGCCCTGCTCGCGCGGGTCGACATCGAGGCGCGACCCGGACAGGGCGACCTCTTGCTCTGCCACCCGCCGCGCTACCGGAACGACGTGCACCTGGCCGCCGATCTCGTCGAAGAGGTGGCACGCATCCATGGCTACGATCGCATCGAGGCCACGCTGCCCTCGGGCCCGCTCGCGGGCGTGCACATCGCGCCGCGACGGCACACGCGTGAGGCCGTTCGCACGATCCTGGCGGGCGCCGGGCTGACCGAGATCATGACCTTTCCCGGTGCGCCGCCCGGCGACGTGGACGCGCTGCGCCTTCCGGCCCACCACCCACGCCGCACCCACGTCGCGCTGGTGAACCCGATCCTGGCCGACGATTCGGTGCTGCGCACCCATCTGCTGCCCTCGGTGCTGCGCGCGGTCCGGGGCAACCGCGCCCGACAGATCGAACGCATCGCCGTCTTCGAGGTCGGACGCGTGTTCGTCGGCGGCCCGGATCGGCCGGACGACTGGCATGATCGGGAACCCCTGCAGGCGGTCCTCGCGTACTGCGAGGTGGGCCACGACGAGCTGTGGAGCGGCACCGAGGTTCCGATCTTCTTTCGCGCCAAGGGCGCGGCCGAGCGCCTGCTGGCCGACCTGGGCACGCGCCACGAGTTCCGCGCGGGATCGGAGGAGCCCTTCCTGCATCCGGGCGCCTCGGGCTGCTTCCGCGTTCGCGGCCGCCCCGTGATCGAGGTCGGCGAGCTGCACCCGCAGGTCGCCGAGGGCTTCGGGCTCGAGGCCCCGTGCGCGGTCGCGGTGATCGACGTCGAGGCGCTCGACGGACTCGGGGCCGAAGCGCGGAGCTACCGCGAGGTCTCACGCCATCCGCGGGTGCGCCGCGACTTGGCGCTGCTGGTGGACGTCGATCAGCCGGCCGGCGAGCTGGTCGCGGCAGTCCGCAAGAAGGCTGGTGCGTCCTTGCTGTCGGCCGAGTTCTTCGACCGCTACGAGGGTCGGGGCGTGCCGGAAGGCAAACTGAGTCTGGCCCTGCGTCTGGTCTTCCAGCGCACGGACCGCACGCTCACGGACGCCGAGGTGAGCGAGGCCGTCGATCGAGTCGTCGACGCGCTACGAGATCGTTTCGGAGCGGAGCTCCGCTAGCGGAGGCCGCGAAGGGAAGGGGGAAGGGTCGTGACCAAGGCTGACATCGTCGAGCACATCTATGAGCGTGTGGGCTTCTCGAAGAAGGAGTCCGCGGAGCTGGTGGAGAAGGTGTTCGACATCATCAAGGATACGCTGGCCGATGGGGAGAAGGTGAAGATCTCCGGCTTCGGCAACTTCGTCGTGCGCCAGAAGAATGCCCGCAAGGGCCGAAACCCGCAGACGGGGGAGGAGATCCGCCTCGCCGCCCGACGGGTTCTCACCTTCAAGCCCAGCCTCGTGCTAAAGAACGTGCTGAACGAGGGTGGGGAATCGACCGCCGACGCTGGGTCCCCGCGGGCGTAGCTCGTGGCGCCCTGCGGCCCCGGACGCAACCAGCGCGGACGGGGCGGTCACTCACGGGAGGGGGAAACCGTGGCGCGAGACAGCGACGCGAAGGCTCCGAGGGCCGGAAGGTCCCGTGGCCGCAGCGAGGGAGAGAAGCTCTACTACCGCATCGGCGAAGTGAGCCAGATCACGGGTGTCAAACCGTACGTGCTGCGATACTGGGAATCGGAATTCCGATGGATGGCCCCCGCGAAGTCGCGCTCGAAGCAGCGGCTGTACCGCAAGCGGGACATCGAAGTCATCCAGCTCATCAAACGCCTGCTCTACGAGGAGCGCTTCACGATTGCTGGAGCGCGCAAGAAGCTCCGCGAGCTCGGCGTGGGACGTGCCCTGGATGCGCCTCAGCTCGAGATGGCCCTCGAAGACGATCCCCGAGCCGAGCTTCGGAGGATCCGATCAGAGCTGCAGGAGATTCGTGGGCTCTTGTAGCCCGACGCCGCGGCGTCTCTCGCTCCTCCTGATCGTCTGGCTCTTCGTCCCGGCGGCAGGGCAAGGTGCTCCCTGCGCCGCCTGGCCCGGTGAGCCCGATCCGCTGCCCACGGTCTCCGACTCCGACCCCTTCCTCGCGCGCTGGTCCGAGCTACGCGCCCGCGAGCTTCGCGAGCTGGCCGAGACCACACCCGAAAGCCGCGCGGGCACCATCGCGGCCCTGCGAGCCCACGCGGCCTGCCTTTCGCCGCGCACCTTGAGCGGCGCGCGAGCCCTGCCGGTCCGCATCCGGCGCATGGGCCTGGCGAGCCTGCCGGAGCTGCCCGGCGAGGTGCGAGAGCAGGCGCTGGACCTGCCCGGCGAGGTGCGAGAGCAGGCCATCGTTCCCACCCGCCAACCCCGGCCGCGACCGGAGCCTCCCCAGGGCCAGGGCGTCTGGGACTCGCTCGCTGCCAGCGACCTTCCCACCGGAACTGCGGGGATTGCGGGGACTGCGGGGACTGCGGGTGACGGGACTGCGGGTGAAGACGGGGAGATCGGAACCCCTCGACCGGTGCAAGACCGGCCCGCGGCCACTAGCCGGCGGGTCGAGGGCCCGGTGGCTGCCGCGTCTGTCCGGCCTGAAGTCGACACCGTGGAGCCGGGGCCGGTTGTCGAGTCGTCCACGGCCCCGCAAGCGAAGGAGCCGGCGGTCGCCCCCTCGCTCCAGCCGGATGAGGTGGCGGTGGCCCGTCGGTCGGTCGAGAGCGCCCAGCCGACCGTCCGCGTCGCGTCCCGTGACGCTGACGCCGTGATTCGAGACTCCGACGCGCGCGTGGTGCCGACGCTTCGGGAACCCGATGCGGGCGTGGTGCCAACGCTTCGGGAACCCGATGCGGGTGTGGTGCCGACGCTTCGGGAACCGGAACCCTCGGTCGGGGCCGAGGGTCGCCGTCCCAGCCCCCAGGTGCTCGAGCCTTCGGGGATCGACGTCGTTTCAGGCGCGGCCCCGTCGCTG
>JAJDAR010000101.1 GCA_029261775.1 Deltaproteobacteria bacterium
AGCCCTCGCCGGCCACCTCGTTTCCGTCGAGGAGACCGTCGTCGTCGGTATCCGGGTCCAGAGGGTCGGTCCCAGCCGCAATCTCGGCCGTGTCCGTGAGCCCATCCGCGTCGGAATCCATGGCCCCAGCCGGCTCGGCCGAGGCCCACAGCACGAGCCCGACCAGGCAGACCGCAGCGAGGAGCAGGCGGGGCGGACGATCGGTTTCCTGCAGGATTCGGTGGTTCATGGTGGCTCCTCCGCGCTCAGGAGGAGCTTCGACCCTGCGGGCTCACGGCGGCATGGGCCGACTTGCCGGCGGGGGTGGCCATCCGGCCACCCGGGAGACGGGCCGTGTGGGGACTGCCTGCGCGGCGCCCCGGGCACGAGAATGGCCTCGCATGCCGCACCTGGAGTCTCGGATGAGCCGCTTCGAGTCGATCGTCTTCGCCGCCGTGCTGCTGGCCATCGCGTTGGCGATGGCCGTGCGCGGCTAGCGCCGCCCCTGCGCAGGGCTCCGGGCGGATGTGCGATCCTGCCCAGGGAGGGTCCTGCGGTGGATGCCAGCTTGCGAGCGGATGCGACCGGGCGGTGAAGGTCCTGACCTGCGACGACCATGCACTCTTCCGGGACGGGCTCCGGCACGTGCTGCAGACTGTGACGCCCGAGGCGCAGCTCCTCGAAGCCGGAACGGCTGCCGAGGCGTTGCGTCTGGCCGAGGAACACGAGGACCTCGAGCTCGTGATCCTGGACCTGGGCCTGCCGGACCAGGACGGATTGACGGTTCTCGCGACCCTGCGGCGGCAGTTCCCGCTGGTTTCGGTCGTGGTGCTCTCGGCGTCCGAGATCGCGGCCAACGTGCGAGCAGCCAGGGACGCCGGGGCCGTGGGCTTCATCCCCAAGAGCTCCGATCGCAAGCTCCTGACGTCGGCCCTGGAGGTCGTGTTCGGTGGCGGCGTCTTCTTTCCGCGCGCGGCCCTCGAGGCACCCGACCCGTCGGAGGCCGCGCCCGATCTGACCCACCGACAGCAGGAGGTGGCGACGCTGCTGGCCAAGGGGCTGACGAACGGCGAGATCGCGGGGGTCCTCGACATCAGCCTGGGAACGGTGAAGAAGCACGTGGCGTCGATCCTCGAGGCTCTCGACGTCACGAATCGAACCGAGGCGGTCCGGGCGATCCTCGAGCTCGGCTTGATCGAGCCCGAGCGCGGCTAGGGATGCGCCGCCTCGAGCGCATCGACGGGCTGCTGCTTCTGCTGCTCGTGCCCTGGGCGGTGGTGATGGGTCTGCACGTCGACGCGATCTCGCGGGGTGGGCTGCGGGAGCCCGCGATCATGGTTCGCGCGGCGGATGGAGGCGGCTCCCCGGTGGTGGTGTCCTTCCGGCTCGATCTGGACCGCGATCGCGCGGGCCTCGAGATCGGAGACCGCATCCTGCGGGTCGGCCAACGCGATGCCGCCGGTTTGGGACCGTTCACTTTCCTGGCGGCCGCGGTGGCCGAGGCGGATGGGGCCTCGGCGGTTCCGGTCGAGGTCGAGCGCGGAGGGGTGCCCCAGCTCGTGGAGCTCGGGCTCGCGGGTCCGGCGGTGCCCTGGGCCCGGATCCCGAGCTCCCTGGCCTTCCTGGTGACGGGGCTCATCGTGCTGCTCCGCGCCCCCGAGCCGCGGCTCGCCCGCCACTTCTTCGTCGCCGTCGTTTCGATGGGCATCTTCACCTCGCCGTTCCCCGCGGCCCCGTACACCCAGGCCCTCGCCCACCATGTCGTGTTCAACCTCACGGGTGGGCTCGCGCTCGGCTTGAATCTGGGCTTCCTGATCCGCTTTCCCAGCGAGCTGCCAGCCCGCGAACGCCTGCCGTTGGTGTGGGCCTGGGGTATCGGGATCGGCTGGTACGTCCCGCGTCTACTCATCCTCGGTGGCCCGCTTCCCCCCGCGTCGGTTCCCGCGCTCGGCGCTGCCTTCGACACCATTGCCGTCCTCGCGCTGGCCGGGGTCCCGGCCCGCAACGCGCTGCACTGCGGGCCGGTCGGGCGGCAGCGGATGCGCTGGCTGCTTCTGGGGTTCGGGGTCGGTCTGCTGCCCCTTGCCGTCGCGTCGCTCGGTGCGCTGGTTGCCGACCCCGAGAGCGACTGGGTGCGGGTCTCGTTCTCGCTCGGCGGCCTCACGATGGTCGCGGTCCCGCTGGCCTTCCTGGCCGCCATCGTGCGCCACAACCTGTTCGACATCGACCGCCTGCTCAGCCAGGCGGCCACCGCCCTGATCTCGGTCACCGCACTCGTCGCCTCGCTCCTGGTCGTCATGCCGGGCCTCGCCAAGGCGATGAGCACCGCGACCGGCGCGGAGACCCTCGTCTCCCGGATCGCAGTGTCGATGATCTTGGCCCTGCTCGTCACGGCAGGGGCCTGGCGGCTTCGACCGGTGCTCGACCGGGTGCTGTTCCCGGAGCGCGCGGCGCGCGAGGCGTTGCTTCGCGCCGAGAAGGACGCGGCGGAGCGAGAGAGCCGGGAGAAGACGCGCTTCCTCGCCTCGGCGAGCCACGATCTCCGCCAACCGGTCCATGCGCTCGGCCTGCTGGTCGGCGCGCTCGTCGAGCGGCGCCTGCCGCCCGATCTCGTCCCGCTCGTGGAGCGCATCGAGAGCGCGTCGCGTTCGGTCGAGGAGATGCTCAACGGGGTGTTGGATCTGTCGCGCCTCGACGCCGGCCTGGTCGAGGCTGCGCCCGTGGCGGTGGCGCTCGGCCCCATGCTCGCGCAGCTCGAGGAGGAGGTCCGGCCCGAGGCCACACGCAAGGGCCTGGAGCTGCGCGTGGTGGCCACCCGCGCCTGGGTGCGCAGTGACGAGGTGCAGCTGCGACGCATCCTCCAGAATGGGCTCACCAACGCGGTTCGCTACACCGAGGACGGACGCATCCTGGTCGGCTGCCGACGCTGCGGGACGAACCTGCGCATCGAGGTCCACGACACCGGGGTCGGCATCCCGGTGACCGCGATCGAGGAGGCCTTTCGGCCCTATCGACGCTTCGACCACCAGGGCGATGCGCATCCGGGCGGGCTGGGACTCGGTCTCGCGATCGCACGACGGCTCGCCGTGCTGCTCGGTCACGAGCTGTCGCTTCGCTCCGACCCCGGGCACGGCACCCGCTATGCGGTCACGGTGCCTGCAGCCGAGGCGCCGGAGCGCGTTGCCTCGACGACCGCCGACCACCCACTTCACGCGGCCGTCGTGCTCGTGATCGAGGACGACCCGGCGGTGCGCGATGGCATGGCCGAGCTGCTCCGGCCCTGGGGTTGTCGCGTGACGCTTGCCGCCGATGCGGCGGAAGCGCTGCAGGCCGTGAAGACCGCGCCGCCTGACGTCATCCTCTCGGACTACTGGTTGGCCAACGGGCAGACTGGTCCCGACGCCATCGCTGCAGTTCGCGGCGCTGCGGGACGGAACCTGCCGGCCCTGCTGGTTTCAGGGGACCAGTCCGTCACGAGCGAAGACACGGGCTTCCTGACGCTCCGCAAGCCCGTCTCGCCCCTGCGCTTGCGCGCGGCGCTGGGCCACGTGCTCGCCGGAAGCGGGCACCTCGACCTCGGCTGAAGGGCAAGGTCCGGCGACGACCCTCGAGGCGGAGTGCAGGCGCGGACGAGACCGATGGCGCTCGCGGGCAACCATCGCAGGGGTGCGGTATCACGACGAGGCAGCAAGGCCGAAGGTCGCGCGGTGTCGAAACGAGCGCGGGTCCGGGCCGGAGCAGGAGGCCGTCCGCCATGAAGTGGGTCTGGATCGGAGTCGGGGCGCCCTTGGCTCTCGTCGTCGCGTTCGGCGCGTACCAGTCCCTCTGGGCGAACCCGCGCGCGATCCGCGAACTGCGCGAGGATCCCCAGGGCGGGCGGGCGAGGAAGGTCATGCTGCTGACGCTCCCGTCCGGAAAGTCGCTGCCCGTGAACTACCTGCGCGACGGCAAGACGGTCTACGCGGCGGCTGACTTCCCCTGGTGGCGCGAGCTGAAGGAAGGCGGCGGCCGCGGCAGCGTCTTGATCCAGGGGGAGACGCATCACGGGTTCATCCGCGTCGAGCAGGAGGACGAGACGCTTCGCGACTCGGTCTTCGAACGCCTTCGCCCCACGGCGCCCCGGTTCCTGGGCACGATGGTCGTCGTCGATCTCGACTGAGCCGCGCCGCGCCGCCCCTGGCAACCGACGGAGCCGCGCGGATCGGCGTCTCTCGTCGGCTCCGCGCGGCTCGTCGGGGAAGAGCGCCCAGGGCCTGGGCTCAGTGGTAGGGGACCCCTCGCGGGCCCTCGGCCTCGATCCAGATGTGGTAGTCGACGATGTCGGCCGGCGTGACCTTCCACTGGATGCTGGGCTTCCATGTCGTGCTGTTGGTGGACATGCCGGGCGACGGATTGCCCACCCACTCGCCGCTGCTCGAGCCGTACTTCGAGACCTGTGAGGAGGCGAAACGCCAGCCGTTCTTCAAGGTGATCTCGAACTTGTCCGTGCCCGTGTCGTTACCGACCGCGCCCCAGTTGTTCCGGTGCCAGCCCCAGATGGACGCGCCCTGCTGACCGCTCACGAACCAGTTGCCGGTGCCGCCTTGTCCGTTGCACTTCCAGCCGTTGGAGTCGGTGTCGCACTTGATCACCTTGACGTGGCTGGACGGGATGGCGACCACGTCACGCATCGGCAGCAGCTGGAAGGAGAAGGGGATGCTCTTGGCCCCGGCCTTGGTGGTGAGGACCAGCTTCGCACTCTGCTCCACGAAGCCCTGGAGCCCGTTGGGAATCCTCACGCCCACCATCGTGGGGGTCCACTCGATGAAGTCGAGCTGGCTGGTGACGGACTGACCGGTCCAGGTCTGGTGAGTCAAGCTCACCTTGCCAGTGCCGGCGCCGTAGTTGTTGCCGATCAGTGCGACCACGCCGCCGGGCTTCGGGAAGCCGAAGATCTTCTCGATCCTCGGGGCGAGGAGAGCGTTGCAGTCCACCTTCTGGCAGATCGTGATGAGCTTGGTCGACAGGCCCTTGTCCTTGATGGCCAGCTTTCCGGCGTTGCCGAGAAGCTCGGGCTTGAGAGTGCCGCTGCCAGAGCTGGCGACCGTGATCGTCACCGAGTTGTCGGCACCGCCGCACGCCGGCTTGGTGCCCTTGGGCTAGCCCTGGGCGATCGCCGTGAAGGTGCCGGTGTTGGGGTAGGCGTACGAGACGGAGGCCGGCGAGGAACTGACGAGCCCGAAGGGGCCGAGCACGGTGCCGTCGCCCGTGAGCAGCCGGAAGCCGCAATCGCCGCTGCCGCCGAGGATGAGCTGGAAGTTCACCGTCTGGTTCGGCGTCGCCTGGATCGGCTGGGCGGTGATGGTGCCGATCGAGCCCGCGAGGGCGTTCGTCGGAACGAGAAGCGCGAGGATCGTGGCCGCGCGCAGGATCTGGATTCGGATCTTCATGGTGGGGTCTCCCTTGGTGAGCGCGCCTAGCGCGTGCCAACCAGGCCTTCGTATTCCTCGAGCAGGGCGTCCGCCTCCTTGGCGATCGCGTCGCTGCGTTCAGGCGAGGCCTTGGCGGCCTCCTGCTCCAGCGTCCGCACGCGCTCGCGCAGCGCCTCGATGCGGCCCGAGTTCTTGGCGAGGCTGCGGATGCGGTTCAGGGTCTTCGCGTTCTCGCGCTCGATCTCGTCGGTCTGCTTGCGGGCAAAACGGTCGCTGGAGCCCTGGAACTCGCGGGCCGTCCGCTCGACCTCAGCCTGGTGCTGCCGGACGCGCTGCTCGACGGCCTGGCGCGCCGATCGCTCGTCGCCCGCCTCACCCAGGGCGCCCGCCGGGGCGCTGCGCGCGGCATCGGGCCGCAAGCTGGGCGCCGCCGAGCCAGGCTCCGCCTTCTTGGCGTCAGGGCGCCCGCTCGGGGTGGCGGCGGGTCGCTCCGGGGTCCTTTGGGTCGGGGCGACGGCCGGCGGGGCACCCGGGCGGCCAACCTCGGGCGTCTCGGCCGGTCGCATCACGCCGCCGGAACGGCGCGGCACCGTGTCGTCCTGGGATTGGGATGCCACGGGCGCTGCCAGCAGCAGGCTCGCGGCCAGACCGAGGGCCACGCGGGCCGAAGAGTTCGGGGTTCGCACGGTTCGTACCTCCAGGCGCCCACGAAGGGGGCGCTGAGGACTTGTCGCACGAACGCGATCCGAGGTTCAATGAACCTTGCGGGGCCTGGGGCGGGACGCCGGGGGCCGAAACCACCGGGCCTCCTGGCTGGCCCGCTGCCGAAAGCCCGCGGGCGGCGTTCCTGCCGTTTCCCGAGCTCCCAAGCCCATCGGCGACCCCGTTCAGGGGGGGAGTTGGTGCGCTCGGAGCGGCGCGAGGCGCCTGCTCCGCGAGCTCAACCTCGGGACAGATGCTGCTCGATCACCGGCTCGAGGTGGTCCGGGCTGAAGCCGAAGGGGCCGATCCCCGGGTTGTAGACGACCCGGCCCTCGCGATCGATGAAGTAGATCCGCGTCGGGCGGGCGGTGTAGAGGGTGGCCACCTCATCGTCCATCTCGTCCACGTACAGCGGGACGACGCCGTCGAAGAGGTTGGCCTGGCAGCTCGCCGCGACCTTGCGGCGTTGCGCCAGGGTCACGGGGTCCTTGACGTCGAGCCGAGCCGGGTTGCCCGAGAGCGCGTGCACGGCCCGCTGCGTGCGGGAGCGTCCGAGCCACCAGCGATCGCTCGGGTGCGCCTCCTTCACGTAGACCACGATGAACTCGACCCGGTCCCGGTACTTCTCGTAGAGCTCGGTGAGACGCACGGTCCCACTGCTGAAAGGGGGTCAGGTGTAGCTGCCGAAGATCAGGGCGACGGGGCGCTTGCCTCGGAAGTCCGAGAGCCGGACCTTCACGCGCCCTTCGGGGTCTTGCAGCTCGAAGTCCGGAGCGAGGTCACCGACCTTCGGCGATCTCGGATCGAGCGAGAGCTGCCAGCCGAGCTCTTCGTTCCGCCACTCGGACATGTGGAAGATCAGCTCGCTGCCGAGCGCGAGGTTGTCTTCGCCCTCCCAGACCATGAACAGGCAAGCCGCAGCTCCCGACGCGATCACGGTCGAGCGGGCGAGCCGGCCCTTCGCCCGGTCCGCAGGGGAGCCGCCACGCTCGGCGACGATCAGGAGCGCGAGGCCCGCGACGCCTCCGACGAGGGAGACCCCCATGGCAGCACCCAGGGCAACCGGAGTCAGGAGCAGCAGACCCAGGATCATGCGCAGGCCTGCCAGACCTCGGCGGGGCGGCGTGGGGAAACTCAGCCCGAGGCGCTCCAGCCAAGGGCCCTCGCGGCCGGGTGCGAACAGGGTGAGCGCCCCGCTCGCCAGCAGGTAGCTGGCGAAGGCGACGTGCAGCGCCATGAACGCGCCGTGGACGAGGTAGCCGACCATCGTCCAGATCAGCTCACTTGCATCGAGCACCGTCTCGTAGCCGGGATCCATGGGATGCCTCCGTTTCAGCTCGTGCTCGGTGCGGCGGCGGGTACGCCAGCACCAGACGGCAGCGAGGGTGCAGCGGGAAGGCGCCGCTCGGCCGGTCGCAGAAGATAGGACCCGACACCGAGGAGAAGCACCAGGGCGGGTCGCGCGGCGTGGGCCACGCCGTCTCCCGAGAAGAGATGGGAGGCGGTCGCCCCGAGGAGGTTGAACGCCAGGCCTGCGTAGGCCCACTCCTTCAGCAGCGGCAAGCGAGGTGAGAGCACGGCCGCGACGCCGCAGAGCTTGGCCAGGCCGATGACCGTCATGAAGTAGATCGGGTAGCCCATGCCCGTCATGGCCTCGACCATCGCTTCCTGGTGGGTCACGTGGGCGAAGCCCGAGAAGCCGAGCACGGCGCAGAAGAGGCCGGTCAGGAGCCAATACACGAGGCGGCGGGGTTCGATGGGGGTCTCCTCGGGCGCGCGATCGGTGGGTCGGTCAACTCGAAGCGGAAGGAGGGGCAGGGCCGAGCAGCAGAATCTCGACGGCTCGAGCGTGCGCCTCGACGGCAGCAGGCGAGATCGGATCCGTACCCGTCACCCGCCGGCACTCCTCGGCCTGGTGGAAGATCACGTCGATCGCGCCGATCAGCGCGTAGACGAAGTGGAGGGGATCGATGTCGTCGGGCAGGCGCCCGAGCTCCTGCAGGCGGCGGATCATCGGAACCAGCCGTTCGAACATCGGCTTGACGTGGCGGTCGACGATCCAGCGCATGCGCGGCCCGCGGCGCTTGCCCTCGTCGTGCATGAGCCTCACGAACTCGGGTCGCCTCGCCACGAAGTGGACATGGGCGCGGATGCCGGCGCGCATCTGCGCCACCTCGTCCAGGCCCTCCTGGCGTGCCCGCTGAGCCGCTTCGAGGCCAGCGTCCACCTCGGCAAAGGAGCGCTCGACGGCGGCCTGCCAGAGCTTCAGCTTGCTGCCGAAGTGGTAGCGGAGCAGGCCCAGCGGAACGTCCGCGCGGGTCGCGATCTCGCGGGTCGTCGCGCCGCCGAAGCCCTTCTCGGCGAACACCTCGAGGCTGGCCTCCAGGATCACCTCGCGTGTTCCGGGCGACTCCGCCTCCCTGCGACTTGTTCGCATGAACAAGATAATGATACAAGCGAACAAATCCGGCAAGCCTGGGCCGGGGAGGCGGGACCCGGCGCCCTGGAGGGTGGTGATGGGGTCCCCAGACGAGCCGACGGCCCGGAGGAGGCCCCGAGTTCTCCTCGGGCGCAGGGATCGGGGCTACGGGAGGGTCACCCCGATGCAGGTGGCTACGCACAGGGCTTCACCGTCGAAGCAGAGCTCGAGGCTGGCGTCCCGGTCCTGTCGACAGTCGCGGCGGCAGGCCTGGCGGCCCTGGCCCGTTGGGCAGGTGCGCTTGCACTGCACGTCGGCCCTGAGTGCGGGGCGGACGCATTGGTGCTGGGTGTCCGCCCGGCAGCTGCGCACGCAGGCGCGATCGATCGGGTCGGTGCAGATCGCCCCGCAGCTCGCCTTGGTCGCAATGCAGACGTCCCTCGCGAGCTCGCGATCCGCCTGGGCCTGGTCCCGACAGAGGTCTTCGGTCACGTCGCATGCGGCCTTGCACTCCGCGCAGGCGCCGTCCGGGCAGATCAGGGGATCGGCTTCGCAGGCCGCCCGGCAGAGGTCGCGTTCCGTCCGGCACACCGCGCGCCCCTGATCCCGAACCGCCTTGGCAGATCGGACGCAGGCCCGCCGGATCTGGGAGCACGCGCTGCTGCAGGTCTGCGCGTCGGCAGCCGCGCTGCCCAGGCAGAACAGGAGGAGTGCCAGCAGAACCGGCCAAGATCGGGTCGCGCGCATGAAGATCACCTCGCACCCGACCCTACCACGGTGCTCAGCCGGAGGCCGCCTCCGTCCGCTCCTCCTTGACCCAAAGCATCATCACCAGTCCTCCAACCAGCAGGACGAGGATGGAGGCGAAGCCCGCGCGTTGGCTCGAGAACCAGTCCGTCGTGAACGCGACGAGCAGGCTCGCGACGAAAGCCGTGACCTGGCCGGAGAGGGCATACAGGCCGAAGAACTTCGTCATCATCTCGAGGGGCACGATGCGGGCGAGCAGGGTGCGGCTGTTCGCGTAGGCGGAGGTGATGAACACGGCGAAGAGCATCGAGATCGCGACGTACAGCATCTCGGGGAGCGTGTTGAAGTAAGGGAAGGCCCAGATCTCGCGGTCGAGCCCTTCCATCGGGATGAAGAAGATCGAGGTGGGTGTGATCGAGATGGCCGCGAGCAAGGCGACGGCATTGCCTCCGATGGTCGCCATGACCGCCGGCTTGGAGCCGAAGCGATCGTCCAGGACGCCGCCGAGGAACCCTCCAGCGACGGCGACCACCGTGAGCACGATCCCGAAGATCAGCCGCTCGACGGCATCCCAGCCGAACACACCGGTCGCGTAGAGCGTGCCAAAGGTCATGATCGCGACCTTGCCGTCGTTGAAGAGCATCCGCGCCAGCAGATAGATCGCGATGTTCCGGTAGTGGCGCAGCTCTCGCAGCGTTCCGAGAGTGTCGGCGATGCCGGCGCGGATCGATTGCCCCACCGGTGTGCTGCTGGCCGCCGCGTCGGGCGTGAAGAGGAAGAGCGGCAGCGCGAACGCCACCAGCCACAGGGCGGTGATCGGCGCCGCGATCCTGACGTGCTCGAAGCTCGACACGTCGAGCCCGAACCAGGGGACCTCGGGAAGGAAGGACCAGTGGATCGCGGGATCCGCCGGCAGCGCGAATCCGTAGAGCATGGCAACGAGGATGATGAGCGCTCCGGCGTTGCCGAGCGCCAGCCCCCATCCCGAGACCGTGCCGATCCGCGAAACGGGCGCCACGTCGGCGAGCATCGCGTTGTGGAAGACCTCGGTGAACGCGAAGCCCAGGCCCGCGAGCGTCAACGCCGCCGCCACGGCAGGCACCCCGAACTCCCCGCCCGGAATCGCGAACCAGAGCAGCAGGATCGACGGTGCCATCATCCCGACGAAGGCCGCGATCCAGGGCTTCCGCCGGCCCACCCGGTCGGCGATCGCGCCGAGGAAGGGCGCGAAGCAGGCGATGCAGAAGCCCGCGAAGCCGTTGACGTAGCCCCAGATCGCCTGGCCTCGGATCGGGTCTCCGACGATCTCCTGGGAGAAGTAGGGCCCGAAGATGTAGATCACGATGAGGATGTAGTAGGGATTGCGGGCCCACTCGAAGAGCGCCCACGACAGCTGTCCCAGGCCCGACGCGGCGGGCCGACCCGTTGCGGTGAGCCGGGGGTCCGAAGGCGGGGCGGCGCTGGGCACGGCGGGAGCCTAGCTCCGGCCGGGCCTTTCTCAGCGACCCCTGGGTAACGCGGCGGGAGGATGCTCGGCCGGGCCCGTGTCCGCCGTCGTCGCGACCAGCAGGTTCTCGTCGCGGAGGAACCCGGCGATCGCCCTCCCTGTGATCTCGTGGGTGACCTCGTTCGGATGGTGGTCGACGGGATGGACCCACAGATCGCGATCGCGCCTCCCGCGCAGAGGCGGCAGCAGGTCGATGAAGGGCAGCCCGGATGCTCGACAGAAGCGCCCGATCTCTTCGTGGATGGGCTCGAACGGATGGTCGCCATCGAGGTCGATCAGCACCGGATGGAGCGCGACCACGAGTCGGCCGCCGACGCCCTCGACCCGGTCCTTGGCGCGGAGCATCGCTTCCTGCATAGCCAGCCATCCGGGGCTGTCGGGTCGGTATCCCTCGTGGTAGTGCTCGATCATCCGATGGTGCATCCGCCAGCGCGAGACCGCGCCGATCGCGAGGTCGGCCAGCTGGAAGCGTCTGCGGACCCTCTTCCAGACCTTTCGCTCGTCCTCGAGGATCCGCAGGGTTCCACGCCGCCAGGAGTCGTTCAGGAAGACGACGAGGACGACGACGTCCGGCGCGAAGGAGAGTCCAAAGGACTCGAGGATCTCGACCTGTTCAGGCGTCGAGCTGGCGGAGCGCCCCAGGTTGATGACTTCGATCGGAGCGTTCGACCCCGCCAGCTCCCGCTCGACGAAACGCGGCAGCGTGTGCTCGTCCCGCACGCCGATCCCGAGCGTGAAGGAGTCGCCGAGCATCACCACCCGGCGCACGCCGGCCGGCTTCTCGAACGGCACCTCGGGCCCACGGAAGCCGTGACGGTTGATGGTCCCGACGATCTGGTGGCCGTCGTCGAAGGCGCCGCGCGGATCGTCGGGATAGCGATAGACGAGCCGGGAGCCGGGCACGAAGGGGTGCGGCTCGCCGGGCTCCGAGAAGGCCTCCTCCCAGATCGGTTGCCGGGCCTCCGGCGGGCGCAGGTCGAGCGTCCGGACCGCGACCTCGCCGGTGAGCAGGGCCAGGACAGAGCTCGCGACGAGCAGCAGCAGCCGATCCCAGGGGAGGAAGACGCGCCCCAACAACACGAGCATCGCCGCTGCCAGCAGCAGTTGGCCGGTCGTCGGATTGGTTGCCCAGTTGGCGAGATCCATGGCGTGCGGCGGCTTCTTCCGGAGTCCGGGCCCAGGAGCGAGGGGCAGGCTCGCGCCCTGCCTTCTTGGCCTGCAGGACCTGGATCGGCGGGATGTGTCGCGCCCTTGAGTTGACCGCCGGACCCCCTTGGGTTCCCAGCGGGCCTTCGTCGCCGCACTGCGCGTCAGGCTTCAACCCCTGACGAGCTCGCCGCGTTCCCAGCGCCGCGCCGTGACGAGCCCTGGCTCCTGGTCCAGGTGGGCCGAGGCCAGGCCGCCTTCCTCTGCGCGGCGACGAGCACGCCGGCCCCCACGAGCAGCAGCGCGAGTGCCCCCGGCTCCGGCACCGGCAGGAACTCGATCGAGAAAGGCGACCCGCCGCTCACGTCGATGGGGTCGCTGAACTCGAAGAACACGCCCTCGGCGACCTCGGCCTCGGTGCGAATGCTGACGACGTACTGGAGGTCGATCACTCCGCCGCCGGGGAGGATGCCGAGGTCGATCGTCTGGAAGCTGAAGGGCATCTCCACGGCCGTCCCATTCGGGAGGGGCTTGAAGGCGCCGACGTCCGCCCCCCCGGCGGTGAGCGTGACGTCCAGGAAGTCATCCGACTCGATTTCCAGGAAGGACTGGAAGTGGCTCGGGCCGAAGATGCCGCCCAGCGCTTCGGAGTAGACGTCGAGCTGCCAGGTGATGGAGGCGGGCTGCAGCGGGTTGCTGCTGCCGGCAATCAGGTCGAAGCGGCCGCCGTCGATGATGAAGTTGGCGACGGCACGCATGGGGACGCTGAAGGGATTGCCGATGGCGTCGTCCGAGATCGAGACCGATGCCTCCAGCCTGCCCGGGCTGAAGTGGAAGCCGGTGAGTCCGAGGGCGCCGAACCGGCCCACGGCGCCGCTCGCGGAGTGGCCGCTTCCGTTCAGCGTGGCGAGGAGCGCCCGGTTCACGTCGGCCGGAGTCGGGACTTCGATCCGGTCGCTGCTGTGCTCGAGCGTCCCGTTGAAGGGGTCCAGGTCGTCGTCGTATTCGAGGATCACCTGGTGGATCACCGTGGCCGAGGCCGGCCAGGCCAGCAGGAGGCCCAGAGCCACGGTGGAGAGAGCGGTGAGACGAAGAATCGGCGCCATGTCGGAACCTCCTGCAGAGCTCGGGCGAGCATGCCCGTGCCCGCCGTTCTCCGGCATCGCCAGTTCCGGGGATGCCTCCCTCGGACGCCATGCGAAAGGAAAAGAGGTTGGCGGCCTGGACGCGAGTTCCTCGCCGCGGCTCTCCCGGGGGGGCCGCGCTAGCGTTTCGTCCAGGCCTTGGGGCCGGGAGGGAGCCATGGATCTCCAGCGGACTTCGCGCGAGCCGTTCCTGACGAGACGGGGCTTCGGCCGGCTGAGCCTGGCTGCGGTGGCGGCCGCGACGGCCGCGAGCGCCGCCCGCGCCGCGCCGCCCCGGTCGGTCCTGGGGCCCGAGGGACTCGAGCTGGCCGACGGACCCGGCGTGGCCGTCGTCCTGGCGGGCGTCGAACGAGGCTCCGACGAGGCTGCGCGCGAGCGGGCCGTGCGGGAGGTGGCGCTCGCGGCCACCGACTTCGCCTGGCTGAGCCGCGGTGACTCGGTGCTGATCAAGGTTTCCTGCAATTCCGGCAACGTCTACCCGGCCACGACCGATCCGGTCGCTCTTCGCGCGATGATCGGTCTCCTCCGGGAGCGTGGCGCGGGCCGCGTCGTCGTGGCCGACATGTCCGGCGTGCAGGCCGTGCGCTTCAGTCCCGACGAGACGCGCGGGAGCAGCCGCGCGCTGCTGCAGTCGAGCGGGCTGGCGCGAGCCGCGCTCGATGCCGGCGCCGAGCTGCAGGCCTTCGAGGAGGCGGGTTGGGACGGTTTCTACGCAGAGCGGCCCCGGGCCGAGGGGAGCTGGAAGAACGAGATCCTCCTTCCGCAGGTGCTGCGGGAGGCGGACCACGTGGTGCTCATGCCGCGCTGCAGCCGACACCTGCTCGCGGGCAGCACGCTGGCCCTGAAGTGCGCCGTGGGCTGGTGGCGCCACGACTCGCGGCTCGAGTATCACCACGATGCGAGCAGCTTTGCCGAGAAGACTGCCGATGCGAACACGGTGCCGAGTCTGCGCGACAAGCAGCGGCTGGTCGTGACGAGTGCGAGCAAGATCATGGCCCTCTTCGGTCCCGACACCGGCCGGGTGGTCGAGCCGGAGACCGGTCTCGTCTTCGCCAGTGCCGATCCGGTCGCTCACGACCTCGTGTCCCTGGCCTGGCTGCTCTCGACCCGTGCGGCGATCCCCGAGCCCGAGCGGGACGGGCTGATGGACGATCCGAACCAGTCTCCCCGGATCGTGGACCTGGCCAACCGGATGGTGAACCTCTGGCTGGGGGGTGCGGGCAAGGCCTGGTCTGCAGAGCGCCTGCATCCCTGGCCGGCCGCCGACGTCTGGAACGATCGCGTCCTGAGACGAGCCTTCGAGGTGTTCGGCGGGGTGCCGCCGGTGGAGCTGGTGCACGTGGGGGGAGCCCCCGAGACCCTGCAGCAGAGCCTCGCAGAGTCCATCCGCCTGCCGGCGGCCTGATCCCGATCCCGGCGGCCCTCAGTGGCCGCGGTCGGCCAGGTACTCGTCCATCCGCTGCTCGGCCTCCTCGCCGAACAGGATCTGGCACGCCTCCATCAATCCCGGCGCGGAGCCGATCACCTCGGGCCGCTCGATCAGGGCGATCTTGCTGCGGCGGCGCAGGAAGTCCTCCAGCTTGACGATCATCTCGCGCCGGCCGGCGCCGTGGATCTCGGCGCGGATGTACTCGGTGCCCTTGATCAGCACTTCCCCCATCGCCGGGTCCATGCGGATGTCCTCGAGCAGGCGCAGCGCGCTGCTTCCGTATCGGCGCCACAGCCGGGTGCTCAGGAGCTCCGAGGACTCGGGGGCGGTCATCTCGTCCAGGCGCATCAGGGTCGCCTGGTGGAAGTACTCGTCGCGGATCTCGTCCGGCGGCTCGCCATACCACCGCTTGTCACGGTAGGGGAGCCGGATCCCGAGCTCGCCCACGAGATCGGCGACCTCTTCTCCGACGTTCAGGCAGTCGGTCAGCTTGCCGCCGAAGATGCTCAAGTGACCGGTCTCCCGGTCGACGTCGATGGCGTGCTTGCGAGAAAGCGACGTCCAGTCCCCATCGTCGCGGTCGCGTCCGTGCCCCTCGACGACCAGGGGCCGCACCCCGCAGCGCTCGGCGATGATGTCGGTTTCCGAGATCGGTCGGTCGAGTCGGAGACGAGCGTTCACGTTGTCGAGGATGAAGCGGCGATCTTCGGCGGTGACCTCGGGAGGCAGCGCATCCACGCGGGTGTCCGTGGTCCCGAGGCAGGACTTCGGGCCGAGCGGCAGGATGAAGAAGAGGCGGCCGTCGTCTGCGAAGAAGGTCAGCACCCGGGTGAGCGGGGTGATCCGGTCGACGATCAGGTGCACGCCCTTCGAGAAGACGTGCCGGTGGGAGGTCTTCTGACCCATCAAGTCGTTGAGGTCGTCCACATGAGGCCCGCAGGCATTCACGAGGAGCCGCGAGCGGATCTCGATCTCGCGGCCGCTGATCTGGTCGCGGGCCCGGGTCCGCCAGTGGCCGTCCTCGGAACGGACGGCGCCGAGGGACTCGACGTAGTTGGCGACGATGCCTCCGTGGTCGAGGGCCGCCCGCACGAAGTTGAAGACGAATCGCGCGTCGTTGTCGACCAGGTAGGCGTCCGAGTACTCGAAGCCCCCACTCGACCGCCCGACGTCGATCGCGGGCTCCTCGGCCAGGATCTGGGCCTTGCTCAGAAGACGCGGAGGCCGTGTCGCAAACGCGCCGAGTGCCCAGTAGAGGAGGGCACCGAGGTAGAGCGTGAAACGGCTCCAGCGGAAGCCCTCGTCGAGGGTCGTGAGGAAGCGCACCTCCTTCACGGTGGAGGGGTAGGTCCGGATCAGCCGGTTGCGCGAGGCGCACAGCTTGCGCACCAGGCCGAACTCGCCCGACTCCATGTACTTGATCCCGCCCCACACGAGGTTCGAGGAGGCCTGGCTG
>JAJDAR010000102.1 GCA_029261775.1 Deltaproteobacteria bacterium
CGTGCGGATCTCCTCTTCGTTGCGCGCCCGCACCTCTGCGTTGATCGTCTTGAACGCAGCGATCGGGTCGTCGGGATCCAGCGAGAACCGATCCGAGAGCAGCTCGCGCAGCTCCGGGACCTTGCCGCCCAGGAAGGAGGATCCGAGGCGGATGGGAACCTCGTCGAAGCTCCTGTCCTTGAACCGCACCTGCCAGCTGCGCACGGCGCGGTTGCCGGCCTCGTCCGTCGCCACCACCAGGATCTTCGGATTGGCCCCGGCGTCGCGCGGGACCGCGAAGATGGCGATCTGACGATCATCGGAGGCGCCGGGCAGCGCGGAGCCCGGGAAGAACGCGTCGTCCACCTCGACCCCGTGGCGGGCTGCGCCTCCGGGGAGGCGGTAGACCACGGCGGCGCTGCCGGCCCGCTGCACATAGGTCAAGCCCGACTCGACCGAGAGCTTCGGGGGCGTGAGGTCGACCGCGAACGGGATCTCCAACCGGGTCAGGTTGCCGGCCAGGAACCCGGACCACGACCAGTCGCGGGCTTCGACCACCACGAATCCGTCGCCTTCGGGCAGCCCCAGGGCCTTCGGGTCGAGCTGCACCTCGACCGGCGGAACCGCGGGTCGGATCAGGCCGCCCGTCAGGAGATTGCCCGGAAAATCCTCCTCATGGAGCAGGCGCTCTCCAGCAGCGTGACGGATCCGGATCTCTAGGCGGCGCACGCCGGAGCGTTCATCGGAGGCCCCGACCCGCAGGGTGTGACCGGCTCGGCCGATGCTCAGCGCTTCGGGCGCATCGACCAGCGGGGGCGATGCTTCGCAGCGCAGCCATACGCTGGTCCCCGCCACGATGGCGAGAGCCAGGGCCGCGATCACCCACCACGCGCGTCCGGTCATTCCTCGAGCTCCCCCTGGCCCGGCGTAGCGTAACAGGCGGGCTCGATTGACGCGGGCGGGGGCGGCGGCCATCCTTCCGCCCCGAAAGCCAGAGGCCCTCGCCAGGGCCCCGAAACCGGGAGACGCCCCGCATGGCCATCCGCCGCCTGTTCCTGATCCGCCACGGCGAGACCGAGGGCGAATCGAGCATCCGCTACTTCGGCAGCACCGACGTCGATCTCTCGGCCGAGGGCCGGGACCAGATGGCCGCGGTTGCCGCGGGTCTGACGGGTGTTCCGGCGGACCTGTACCTGGCGAGCACGCTGCGTCGCTCGTGGCGAGCGGCAGAGCTGTTGAGCTGCGGTCGCCCCGTCCGCCTCGAGCGCGACCTGCGCGAGATCGACTTCGGCCGTTGGGAGGGTCTGACCCGCGAGGAGATCGAGGCCCGTGACCCGGCCCTCTTCGCGGACTGGCAGAGTGGTGCCGCCGGCTTCGACTATCCGGGGGGCGAGGCCCGCGCCGCCTTCCAGGAGCGCGTCGGCCGGGCGATCGACACCGCCCTCGCCGCGCCGGGTCACACCTCGGTGGCCGTGCTCCACAAGGGCGTGATCCGTGAGATCGTGCGCCACCTGACCGGCGAGACCCTGGAGGCCGATCGGCCTGCCCTCGGCGAGAAGCTCGCGCTCACGCGACGACCGGACGGCAGCTGGGGGATCGGGCAGCGCTCGAGCAACCCGCCGGGGCTGGACGAAGCCGCCGCCTAGAGCCCGCGCCGTCCGAGAGTGCGCGTTCAGCGCTCGGCGAGCGTGCGCGTTCAGCGCTCGGCGGCGCGAAGCGCGAGACCGCTCGCCACCGAGGTGAGTTCCGCGCCTCCCGTGACCCGCTCGGCTCCGAAGCGCTGCAGGAAGATGTCCCGAACCGCGGGCACGAACGACGAGCCGCCGGTCAGGAACACCCGGTCGATGCGTTCCGGTGCCACACCGGTCGTTCCGAGCAGCCGATCCACGCAGGCTTCGATCTTCTGGAGCGGCTCGTCGATCCACTCCTCGAAGCGAGCGCGCGGGACGAGGGCCGCGATGCCGACGCCCTCGTGGGAGAAGCGGAACGTCGAGCTGGCCTCGTCGGACAGCGCATGCTTGGTCTGCTCGGTGGCGCGATAGAGCAGGAAGCCCAGGTCGCCGCGAACGATCTCGATCAGGGCCTCGAGCTTCTCGGGCTCGAGGGCCTCCCGACGCAGATCGAGCAGCAGCTGCAGGGTCTTGCGGGACTTGAGCAGCGAGACGTGGTGCCAGCGCTCGAGGTGGCCGTAGATCCACGCCGGGACGGGAAGCACCTTCCCCATCATCGACCGGAACTCGGCGCCCCGCCCGAGCCGCGGCGCCACGACGTGGCGGACGAGCTGCCCGTCGAAGACGTCCCCCGCGAGCCCCACGCCGTCGTGGCCGAGGATCGATTCGGCCCTTCCCGCGCCGGAGGCAAAGGAAGGCCCGACGCGCAGCAGCGAGAAGTCACTGGTGCCGCCGCCGAAGTCTGCGATCAGGATCAGCTCGTCCTTCTCGAGACCCTGCTCGTAGTGATAGGCCGCACCCACCGGCTCGTACTCGAAGGCCACCTCGCGAAAGCCGGCGTTGTGCAGCGCGGCCGTCAGTCGCCGCAGGGCCAGCTGCTCGTCTTCCGGCTCCTCGGCGCCGACGAAGTGCACCGGGCGTCCCGCGACGATCCGATCGATCGGCGCGCCGAAGACCTCTTCGGCCTGCTCGCGCAGCGGTCGCAGGAGCTCGGCGATCAGATCCTCGAGCCGATAGGTCGTCCCGAGAACGTTGGTCGCGGAGAAGAGGCGGCTCGCCAGGAACGACTTCAGCGACTGCACCAGCCGCCCCTTCTTCTCCTCGCTGGCCAGGTAGCGGGTGATCGCGTGAGGGCCGGCATGGACGCGAAGCAGGCCGTCGTCCTCGTCCTCCTCGAAGTACAGCACCGAGCGGAAGGTCTGCGTGGGGCCCTCGTCGCTTCGAAAGCTGGCCAGCTCCGAGCGCCCGTCGCCCGCGACCCTTGCGATCGCACTGTTCGTCGTCCCGAAGTCGAGACCGATCGCAGGTGCCGCCACGGACTCTTCCCCCAAACACAGCCGCCCCACTCCCCGTGAGGGGGGTGGGGTTCCGGATTCCTGGCTGGCGGGAAGGTGCGAAGCGGGGCCTCGACCCGCAAGGGGCTTCGCAAACCCCCGGCCCGAAACGCGGGCTGCAGCGCACACCGTGCCCACCGATCTGGATTTACGAGGCCTTTACAGCAACCCGCCGAAGGGCCCCATAGCCTGACATCGAACCCCAGAAGCGGAGAACTCTCATGCAAGAAACCCATCCCCGATTCAACCGACTGCAGCAGCTCGGCCTCGTCGCGCTGCTCGCCCTGGCCACCTTCGTCGTCGCGCAGGCGCGCGCCAAGACCGGGGTCCTGGGCGCCGACCCGATCCGCCCGGTCGAGCCCGCGCCCGTGGCCGCCCCCCAGGTGGAGGCCCGGATCGAGGTCGCCTTCGTGCTCGACACGACCGGCTCGATGTCCGGCCTGATCGAGGGCGCCAAGCAGAAGATCTGGGCGATCGCGAACCAGATGGCCGGCAATCAACAGGGAGCCAGCGTGCGTATGGCGTTGATCGGCTACCGCGATCGCGGGGACGAGTACGTGACCCGGCGCTTCGACCTGACCACCGACATCGACGCCATCTCCGGGCACCTGCGCGCATTCCAGGCCGCGGGCGGCGGGGACGGCCCCGAGTCCGTCAACCAGGCCTTGCGCGAGGCGGTGCACGACCTCTCGTGGAGCGAAGACGACGACGTCTATCGCGTGATCTTCCTGGTCGGCGACGCGCCGCCGCACACGGACTACCCCCAGGACGTCCAGTACGCCGTCACCGCGCGTCAGGCGAAGACGAAGGGGATCGTGGTGAACACCATCCAGTGCGGCGCACAGCCGACCACCACGCCGATCTGGCGCGAGATCGCCGGGCTGGGCCTGGGTCAGTACGCGTCGATCGCCCAGGACGGTGGGATGGTCGCGCTGGCTTCACCCCTGGACGAGGAGCTCGCCGAGCTCAACCGCGCCCTCGCGAGCACGGTCGTCGTCTACGGCGGCGAGAAGGAGCGGGCCGAGATGGCGGCCAAGGTCGAGAACTCGGTGGCCTCCGAGGCGCCCGCCGCGGCGTCCCGTCTGTCCTACCTGTCGAAGGTCGGAGGCCGGGTCGTCTCGGGCATGAGCGACCTGGTGGATGCCGTGAAGGACGGTGTCGATCTGGACAGCTTCGAGGACGAGGCCCTTCCCGCGCCCATGCGTCCGATGTCCCTGGAGGAACGCAAGCGCTTCGTGGACGGGAAGCTCGGCGAGCGCCAGAAGATCCAGGCCCGCATCGACGAGCTCAGCGTCGAGCGCGACGGCTGGGTGAAGACGGAGATGGAGAAGCAGCGTCTCGGCGGCGCGGCCTCGAGCTTCGATGCCGAGGTCTACGACGCGATCCGCACCCAGGCAGCCGAGAAGGGAATCGTCTACGAATAGGAGGTCTGCAGCGGGGGACGAACGTGGAGCTGCCCGACGGGCTCGCCCACCTGGCCGATCGAGCCGAAGGTCGGGCGTGGCGAGCCGCACTTCCCGGGATCGTCGAGTCGTGCGCCCGGGCCTGGTCGCTGCGGCTCGGCGATCCCTACCCGGGCTCCCACGTCTCGCTTGCCGTGCCTGCCCGCACCCGGAGCGGGACCGCCGTCGTGCTCAAGGTCCAGTTCCCGCACCGGGAGAGCGAGCACGAGGCGGAAGCGCTTCGGGCCTGGGACGGGGCCGGCGCAGTGCGGCTGTTGGAGCAAGACCGGGAACGGGCGGCGCTGCTGCTCGAGTGCTGCCGACCCGGGCAT
>JAJDAR010000103.1 GCA_029261775.1 Deltaproteobacteria bacterium
CAGGTCGGTGAAGCCATGCGCGAGGACCCCCGCAGCGACCTCGCGATGACGCGGCTCGTCGACCTTCGCGAAGCCGAGCTCGACCTCTTCCTGGACGACATCCGCACGGTGATGACCTTCGTGTGCGGCCACCCGGAGCGCCGCGTCGCCATGGTGGCGCCACCCGGTGCCGTGTTCGGAATCTCCCGGCAGATGGAGAGCGTGGCCAACAACGAGGGCCGACTCTTCAAGGCCTTCACCGATCTCGAAGAGGCACTCCGTTGGATTCGGCGGCCCGTCGCGGTCGCTGAGGAGTAGGCTGCGGGCGGACGGCGCGTGCCCAGCGGCCACGATCCTGGCACCCTCCCGATGTGGGAGAAGACGTCACCAGAGGGTCCAGCCTCTCGCTGCAGTCGTTCAGGGCTCGGCTCGACCAGCACCCGGCCCGCGTGGGCTTGGGGATCGGTGCGGCCGGCATCACGCTGCTCTTTGCCGCGGAGCTGCTGCTCGGTCGGCTTCGCCTGGATGGCACGACCGCCGATCCGGAGGTGGTCTCGGGCATCTGGGTGGCGATCAGCCACATCGTGGTGAGCGCCTACATGGTCTGGGCCTGGGCGGCCGCGCGGCGGGTCACCGCCCAGGACCTGGTCTCGCTGGCTGGCCTCGGCGCGGTGGTCGCTCCTGCAGCGGGCGAGCTCCGCGCCCGGCGCCTGGCGCTCGCCTGCGCCGGAGCCCTGGGCATCGCCGCGAGCGTCCTCATCACGACGCAGTCGCCCGACTTCGAGTCGTTCGCGGTGAGCTGGAGCGCCGAGTCCGTCTGGCATCGGATCCTCGCCCCCTTCATGGGATTCATGATCGGCCAGCTGATGGCGCTCGTGATCCTCGATTCGGCGAGGATCTCACGGGCCGCCGACACGATCGACTCGGTGGACCTTCTCGACCCGGCTCCCCTGCGCTTCTTCGCACGCCACGGCCAGACGAACGCGCTGCTCTTGCTCGGCCTGCTGTCCGCCTACTCGCTGTTCCTGGTCGATCTCCGCTACCTCTGGATCTTCGCAGTGATCGGCCTCGTGGCGGTGCCGGGCACCGTGGCGGCCTTCGCCCTGCCGCTGCGCGGCGCCCGCAGCCTGATCCGACGCACCAAGGAGCGCGAGCTGGCGTCCTGTCGCGATCGCATCCGTCGGGCGCGCACCGCGATGGAGGGCGGAGGCGCCGGCGGCCCCCGCGATCGGCTCGACGAGCTGCTGGCCTGGGAGGCGCGGGTGCAGGCCGTTCGCGAGTGGCCCTTCGATACGGGCGTCCTGGCGCGGCTCGCCCTCTACCTGCTCCTGCCCCTCGGCTCCTGGGCCGGGGCGGCGCTCGTCGAGCGGCTGATCGACTCGCTGCTCGGCTGATCTGCCTCGGAGCAGCCGTCACGGCGACCTCCGGGGCGCGTCGTCGGACGACTCGCCGATGGCGCCCAGCGGCGCGAGCTCGGGGGGCAGGGTGATCCGCAGGGGCACCGGCCGGTAGAGCCCCAGATCCACCGCGAGGCGCCCGAGCACCTCGAACGGCTCCGACCCGGCGCCCGCGAACAGGTTGCATACATAGGTCAACGCCAGGGTCGTCGGTGTCGAGTGCTGGGGATGGGCCTTGGCGGCGTAGCAGCCGGTCGCTGCGTCGTGGCCGCCCACGTAATGCGGATCGAGCTCGGGCATGCGGAGCAGCGAGTGGCGCGGCGACCAGGGCCCTTCGAGGTGCTCGGCGGTCCGGACCCAGATGCGGTCGGCCGGAGGTGCGCCCGGGTCCGCGCCGGTCACGCTCGGGTAGGCGTACACCGCCATCCAGCGCTCGAGCCCGGGCTGGAAGTGCACGCTCATCTCGCTGGCGTCGTCGTCCATCAGGATCCGCGCGGAGGCGGGCTGGAGACCCGGCAACCACTGGCCCTGGGCACCGAGCGTCTCGAGTCGATCCGACACGTCTCGCTCGTCGCCCTCGAGCGCGTGGAGCGGGAGCCGGGTCAGGATGCGCGGCGAGCCGCCGCCTGCGGTGACGAAGGTGAAGAAGTAGACGTGCTCGCCGTGGGGCACGATCGCGCTGGCCGGCCAGGCGTCGGTGCTGCGGCTCAGCCGGAGACGCTCGATGCGCCAGGCCGAGACCGGATCCTCCGGGTTCGGAATCCGGGCGAGGTCGACGCCCGTGAACCCGAAGGGCAGGGCGAGCGATCCCTTCGGCTCGCGCGCTTCGACCTGGAGCAGGCCCAGGTAGAGCGCACCCTCGCGGATGAAGCCGTCGAACAGCCACCACCAGCGGTCGTTCCCTTCCCTCGCGAGGAAGTCCGCCGGGCCGGCATCCGTGTGGCCCCAGTGGTACCGGATCGACCAGCGTCCCCGGTCGCACTGCCCGATCGCGATGGAGTTGTGGAGGAAGGCGGCGCCCCGTCGATCCGGCTGACCCGGGGCGACGAAGGTGTCCCCGAACAGCCAGAGGTCGCGGCCCGGAGCGAGCGGCACGGAGTAGGCGGCGTCGGCGCCGAGCCAGCCCTGCTGATAGGGAAAGGCAGGGAGGCACCGCGTGGCCTCGGCGTCCGTCGGGAGCGGGATCCCAGGAGGGGTCGCACAGCCCGGCAGGACGAGGAGGGCAACAGCGGCGGAGACCAGCGCGCAGGCGCGCCAGGAATCGGTTTGCATGGCGAAGGCGAGTCTTCCTGACGTTTCCGGGACGGTACCGAGAGCGCGGGATTCGTCCCCACGCCCCCGGGGGTCGAGCTGGCCCAGAGCGCGCCACGTGAAATCCCCGAGGGTGTTCCGTAGACTGCGGCCTCCCCGGGGTTTCGGGGTCAGCCAAGGTCGAGGCGTGATCGGTCGCATCCAGGTGAACCGGACGCAGCCTCCGGTGAAGGTCCCCGCCCGGGTGTGGAACGAGCTTCGCAGCCACGCCCTGGAGACCCGTCCCGAGGAGTGCTGTGGCCTCCTGCTCGGGGAGGCTCCGGGCCGTTTCGACCAGGCTCTGCGCTGCCGCAACGAGATGACGCGGATGCATCGCGAGGACCCGGTCGCCTTCCCCCGAGACGGAACCGAAGCGTTCCACATGAACGAGATGGACTATCTGCGCATCCAGGAAGAAGCCGAGCAGGAGGGCCTTCGGGTCACCGGCGTGTATCACTCCCATGTCGGGGTGGGCGCCTACTTCTCCGAGCTCGACCAGGCCTTCGCGGTGCAGCCGTTGTTCCCCTTTCCCGATGCGGATCACGTCGTGATCTCCGTCGAGGAGCAGCGGGTGCGCGAGCTGGCCGTCTTCCGGCGCGTGGCCGGCGAGGTCGGTTTCGAAGGGCGTGCGCTCGCGCCGGAGGCGCCGTGAGCCGGAGGCGGGCGCTGCTGCTGATCGCGTCGGTGGCCGGGCTGGCCGCATCGGGCTGCCAGGGCCCCCGCTACGCGTTCGAGGACCTGCCCGGGACGCCCGTCGCGCTCGTGTTCCGCACCATGGCCGAGTCGGACCAGGTGTTCGACTACGTGCTCGAGAACGAGAAGCGTCTGCGCCAGGCGCGGACCGGACGCGTCGAGGCGCTGGGGAGCTACGACAAGAACCGTGTGGATGCCGAGGCGCTCGGTGCGCTCGTCGGGATCGGCGGGCTCGAGGACCGCGCATCGGCCACGCTGGGCCGCCTGACGTTGCTCGACGCCCGGACCGGTGAGCTCACCCCGGTGGAGTGGGCCAAGCGCGGGTCGCGCCCGGCGGGCTGGTCGCCGGACCGCAGCCGGCTCCTGTACATCACGATGCGCCGGGGCAGCCCCCAGGTCTTCGAACGCAACCTGCGAACGGAGGAGAGCCAGCAGGTCACGCACGACCGGCTCCGCTACATCGACGCCACCTACTGCGGCGACGACACGATGATCTTCTCCGCCGCCGATCCCTCCGGCAGGTTCCGCCTCTACCTGCGGCGCGCCGGCGCCGGCTCGCCGACCGGGATCACGGAGCTCGCCGCCGCCTACGCCCCGGCCTGCGATGCGAGCGGCAAGGCGGTCTTCTTCGAGACCCTCGAGGCGCGGGGTCAGGAGATGATCGCGCGCCTCGACCTCGACGATCCATCCGCCGCCCCGGTGGTGCTGACCCGGGGCCGTCACCCCGCGGTCACCCCCGATGGTGAGTGGGTCGTCTACTCGGCCCGCGCCCGCGGCGGGTGGAAGCTCTGGCGCATGCGCCCCGACGGCAGCGGGCGGCACCCGCTCGGTCGGAGCAGCCGCTGGGAGCAGTCTCCCGCGATCTCCCCGGACGGCCGATACGTCGTGTTCACCGCGACCGAAGGCGAGCGTCCGGTGCGCCAGCAGCTCTGGGTGCGACCTCTCGACGGCGACGACGATCGGCCGCTGCGGGTGCAGGGCGACGCCCTGCATCCCGCGTGGTAGACGCCGCCGCCTCCCAACCTCCGTTCTCTTCGCGTCCTCGCGGACGCCCCAACGCCCGAAAGGAAAGCTCGTGTCTCATCCGACTCCCGCTCCCCTCGTTCCCGTGCACGGAGGCCTCGATGCCCCCGTCGATCGCACGGTCCCCCTCTCGCAGCGGGCCAGCTTTCTCGCGGAGGCGGCCGCTCTCCCCGCGGTACGCGTCAGCCGCGCGGATCTCTCCACGCTGTACCGGATCGGCGACGGCGCGCTCTCGCCCCTGACCGGACCGATGGACGAGGCCGCCTGGAACCTCGCGCTCGACGAGAAGGTCGTGATGAGCGGGGGGCGGCGCTACGCCTGGGCCATCCCGATCGCCCTGCCGGTGACCGACGAGGAAGCCGCGACCGTGGCCAAGGCCGGTGCCGCCGCGATCGCGACGGAGGAGGGCGTCACCGTCGCGATCGTCGACGGAGCGGCCTGCTACGCCTGGGACAAGCCGCGCTACGTCGAGAAGGTCTATCGCACGGACCGCTTCGATCACCCGGGCGGCCGCATCGTCGAGCAGGATCCGCGGACGCAGCTGCTGGGAGGCCAGCTTCGCGTGCTTCCCCAGCCGGTGAACCCGGAGTACGGCGAGTTCATGCTGTCCCCCCGGATGGTCCGGACCTTGATCGCCGACCGGAAGTGGGACCGCGCGCTGGCCTTCCAGACCCGCAACCCGCTGCATCGCGCCCACGAGTACGCGCTGGTCGCCGGCGCCGAGCGCCTGACGGGCGAGGGGCTGTTCACTGGCGTGGTCCTGAATCCCCTGGTCGGAGAGCTCAAGGGGGACGACGTGCCCGCCGCGATGCGGATGCGCTGCTACCGGGAGCTGCACGATCGCAAGCTGCTCGGCGAGGGCGACAAGGACGATGCGATCTGGGAGCGGGCTGGGTACGACCTGACCGAGGTGTTCGAGCTGATCGGGCTCGACATCAAGATGTTCTATGGCGGACCGAGCGAGGCGATCATGCACGCCGTCTACCGCCAGAACTACGGATTCAGCGATCTGGTGATCGGCCGCAAGCACGCCGACGCGCCGTTCG
>JAJDAR010000104.1 GCA_029261775.1 Deltaproteobacteria bacterium
CGTCTGGGCGGCCGGATTCCCAAGGGCGTCCTGCTCGTGGGCCCCCCGGGCACCGGCAAGACGCTGCTCGCACGCGCCGTGGCCGGCGAGGCCGGCGTGCCCTTCTTCTCGATCTCCGGCTCGGACTTCGTCGAGATGTTCGTCGGCGTCGGCGCCTCCCGGGTGCGCGATCTCTTCCAGCAGGGCAAGAAGAACGCCCCCTGCATCATCTTCATCGACGAGATCGACGCGGTCGGCCGCCACCGGGGCGCCGGCCTGGGCGGTGGTCACGACGAGCGCGAGCAGACGCTGAACCAGCTGCTGGTCGAGATGGACGGTTTCGAGAGCAACGAAGGCGTCATCATGATCGCCGCAACGAACCGCCCGGACGTGCTGGATCCCGCCCTGCTGCGGCCCGGTCGTTTCGACCGACGGGTCGTGGTGCCCCGGCCCGATCTGCGCGGCCGCCACGCCATCCTGAAGGTCCACACCCGGCGGGTCCCGCTCGCCGACGACGTCGAGCTCGAAGTCCTGGGGCGCGGAACCCCGGGCTTCGTCGGCGCCGACCTGCAGAACCTGGTCAACGAGGCAGCCCTCCTGGCGGCCCGGCGGGACGCCAACCGCGTCTACATGTCGGATTTCGAGCACGCGAAGGACAAGGTGCTGATGGGCGCCGAGCGCCGCAGCATGATCATGAGCGACGAGGAGAAGAAGGTCACCGCCTACCACGAGGCGGGCCACGCGCTGGTCTCGATGCTCACCGAAGACTCCGACCCGGTGCACAAGGTCACGATCATCCCTCGGGGCATGGCCCTGGGCCTGACCCAGACCCTGCCCGAGGAGGATCGTCACAGCTACACGAGGGACCAGCTCGTCGCGATGCTCCTGCGCGCCATGGGCGGCCGGGCCGCGGAAGAGCTGGTCTTCGACCACTTCTCGACCGGGGCCTCGAACGACCTGCAGCAGGCCACCCAGCTCGCTCGTGAGATGGTCTGCAACTACGGCATGAGCGACACGCTCGGCCCCGTGTCCTACAACGACGAGGGCGGCGACGTCTTCCTGGGGCGCGACTTCGCCACGCGCAAGAACTACAGCGAGAAGACCGCCGAGCTGATCGACATCGAGGTGACCAAGATGCTCGGCGCGAACTACGAGCGCGCCAAGCAGATGCTCGAGGAGCGTCGGGACGTCCTCGAGCGGATCACCCAGGCCCTGCTCGAGCGCGAGACGCTCGAGACCAGCGACCTCGCCAAGCTCCTCGCGAACGAGGAGCTGCCGCCGTTGCCGCCGCCGGTCGTCGAGGAGGACGAGCCGACCCTGACCAAGCCCGCCTCCGGGCGCCCGGCCGACGTTTCCGGTGGGAAGCTTCCGGACCCGGAGCCAATGCCGGGCTGAGACCCCGAACCTCCCCCCTCGGAAAGGTAGGCGGATGAGCAGCGCGACGATCCTTCCGCCGCAGCGCGTGACGATCGTCGGTGTGCTGAATGCGACCCCCGATTCGTTCTCGGATGGGGGGCGCTTCCTGGAGGGTGCGTCCGGACCGGACGTCGCCGCCGCCCTCGAGGCGGCTCGCCGCATGGTGGCCGACGGAGCGCACTGGATCGACGTAGGCGGCGAATCGACGCGACCGGGGGCTGAGCCCGTCAGCGCCGAGGAGGAGATCCGCCGCACCTGCCCGATCGTGAAAGCCCTCGCCAAGGAGCTCGATGTCCCGATCTCGATCGACACCCGCAAGGCCGCCGTGGCCGATGCAGCGCTCGAAGCCGGCGCGACGATCGTGAACGACGTGAGCGGCCTGGCCGACGACGAGGTCGGCGCCTGCGCGGCCCGCCACGAGGCCGGGCTGGTGATCGGGCATCTGCGCGGCGAGCCGAGCACGATGCAGGAGCAGGTCTCGTTCGTGAAGGTCGTCCACGAGGTCGGCGCCGAGCTGCGCTCCTCGGCGGACCGCGCCCTCGAGCTGGGCGTGGCGCCAGAGCGGATCGCCATCGACCCCGGCATCGGCTTCGGCAAGGAGCTCGAGCACAACCTGGCGCTGCTGGCCCGCGCTGGCGAGCTGCGCGAGAGCGTCGGGTTTCCCGTGCTGATCGGCGCCAGCCGCAAGTCCTTCCTCGGGCGGCTGACCGGCGATGCGGTCGAGGATCGGGACGGCGCCAGCCACGCCGCCTGTGCGGTGGCGGTGTTCGCCGGCGCTGATGGCGTCCGCGTCCACGACGTCGCCGGCGCGCGGCGTGCCGTCCAGGTGGCGGAGGCGCTGCGCAAGGCCCAGAGGGACGCTCCGTGATCGAGTTCCTCGTGGACTGGTTCGGACAGCAGACGACCGAGGTCTGGTCCTTCGTCACGACCAACTTCGATCCGCTGCGCGACACCCTCGACATCGCGATCGTCAGCTTCGCCATCTACTGGCTGCTGATGCTGATGCGCGGCACCCGGGCGATCCAGGTGCTGCTGGGCCTGATCGCGCTGATCGCCCTGCGGCTGGCGGCGGACCTGTTCGAGTTGGTCACCCTCTCCTGGATCCTCGACAACTTCCTCGCCTCGGCGGTCCTGATCATCATCGTGCTGTTCCAGGCCGACATCCGGCGCGGCCTCGCGCGCATGGGCCGTGGCGTGTTCCCGAGCATCAGCGAGCACCAGGAGTCGCAGATCCTCGAGGAGGTCGTGCGCGCCTCCCAGGGCCTGGCTGAGAAGCGGGTCGGCGCCCTGATCGTGCTCGAGCGCGACACGGGCCTCGAGGACATGGTCGAGTCGGGCACGCCGGTCGATGCGGTGGTCTCGAAGGAGATCCTTACCTCGATCTTCCTGCCCTATTCGCCGATCCACGACGGCGCGGTGGTCGTCACCCAGGGCCGCATCACCCACGCGGGCTGCATCCTGCCGCTCACCCTGCGCACCGATCTGCCCGATGGCGTGGGCACCCGGCATCGTGCGGCCGTGGGCATCACCGAGGAGACGGACGCGGTGGTGATCGTCGTCTCCGAGGAGACGGGCGGCATCTCGGTGGTGGTCGGGGGCCAGCTGCGACGCAATCTCGACGCCCCCCAGCTGCGCGTCGTGCTGACCGACCTGTTCTCTCGCTCGCCGATCCTCGAGGCGGAGACGCCGGCGCCCGATGAGGATCTCCTGCCCGACGCCCCGGTCGACCGGGCGCCCGACCCCGTGGAGACGCGATGAGCTTGTTCGCGAACCTGGGCTTCAAGCTGCTCGCGATCACGGTCGCCCTGATGCTCTGGGGGGTCTCGCACAGCACCTCGCACCGCGAGCGGGGGTTCGACCTGCCCATCGAGCTCACCGGCGTGCCAGAGGATCTGGTCGTGACGGACCAGTCCACCGACACGGTCAACATCCGCGTGCGCGGCAGCAGTGGCTCGCTGCGCCGACTGCTGGGTGGCGACCTCGTCTACCGGGTCGATCTCTCCGGGGCCAAGCTGGGCGTCACCGACCACGCCGTCGAGGCGGAGGATCTGAACCTTCCGCGCGGCACCCAGATCGTCAGCCGCTCGCCCGCCGGCATCGAGTTCACCCTGAGCAAGCGCGGCCGCCGCGCGATTCCGCTCAAGGTGGATCTCACGGGCACCCCTGCTGCGGGCTTCAAGGTGGCGGGCATCGAGCTCGAGCCCGCCCGGGTCTGGGTCAGCGGGCCCCGCTCCGAAGTGCTTCGGCTCGCCGAGGTATTGACCGAAGCGATCGAGGTGAACGATCTACGGGCTCCGCTCGAAAAGACGGTCCGCCCGCTGCTGGTCGGGCGGCACCTGTGGCTCGAAGGCGATCCCGAGGTGAAGGTGCGCGTGCGCATCGAGCCGGAGGAGCCCCCGCCGGCCGAGGAGGGGAACGGATGAGCGACGAACGACCCCGCGCCCTGTTCGGCACCGATGGTGTGCGGGGCACGGCCAACGTCTACCCGATGACCGCCGAGGTGGCGTTGCAGCTCGGGCAGGCCGTCGCCCACGTGTTCCGGCGCGAGGAGGGGCGGCAGAAGTTCCTGATCGGCAAGGACACGCGGCTCTCGGGCTACATGTTCGAGGACGCGCTGGCCTCGGGCATCTGCTCGATGGGAGGGCAGGTGATCCAGGTCGGGCCGATGCCGACGCCCGCCATGGCCTTCCTGACCCGCGACATGCGCTGCGACGCCGGGGCCATGATCTCGGCGAGCCACAACCCGTACCAGGACAACGGGATCAAGTTCTTCGCCCACGACGGCTTCAAGCTGCCCGACGCGGTCGAGCTCCGCATCGAGGAGCTGATCCTCAGCGGCGAGCTGGCCGAGCTGCGGGCCGATCCCTCGCGGATCGGCCGCGCGAAGCGCATCGACGACGCCGAGGGCCGCTACGTGGTCTTCCTGAAGAAGTGCTTCCCCTTCGACCGCGATCTGTCGGGTGTGCGCGTGGTGCTCGACTGCGCGAACGGCGCGGCCTACAAGGTCGGCCCCACGATGCTCGAAGAGCTCGGCGCCGAGCTCTTCACCCTGGGTGACGAGCCGGATGGCACCAACATCAACGCCAAGGTGGGCGCCCTGCACCCCGAGCGCCTGGCGGAGCGGGTTCGCGAGCTGAGGGCCGACATCGGCATCGCCGTGGACGGCGACGCGGACCGCGCCGTGCTGGTCGACGAGAAGGGCCAGGTCGTGGACGGCGATGCGCTGCTGGCGCTGTTCGCCGGGGACTTCTTCGCGCGCAACAAGCTTCGGGGCGGCGCAATCGTCGCGACGGTGATGAGCAATCTCGGCCTCGAGAAGGCCGTCGAGAAGCTCGGGCTCGGGCTGGTGCGCACGCAGGTCGGGGACCGCTACGTCGTCGAGGCGATGCGCGAGGGCGGCTACAACATCGGCGGCGAGCAGTCCGGTCACATCATCTTCCTCGACCACAACACGACCGGCGACGGCTTGCTCACGGGCCTGCAGGCGCTGGCCGTGATGTGCAAGCAGGGCAAGCCGCTCTCGGAGCTGGTGGCGGGTTTCGAGCGCTACCCCCAGGTGCTCGTGAACATCTCCGTCCGGGAGAAGAAGCCGATCGAGGAGCTGCCGAGCCTGCAGAAGCAGATCCGGAAGGTCCAGCAGGAGCTGGGCGGCTCCGGCCGGGTGCTGATCCGCTACTCCGGCACGGAGAAGAAGGCCCGCGTCATGGTCGAGGGCGAGGACGAGGCCCGGGTGGGCGAGTACGCGAAGGATCTGGCCGACGCGCTGCGCCGCGCCATCTCGGAGGGGAGCTGAATGCGTCGTCTGATCACGGGTCTGGACGCGATGGCTGCGCTGCAGCAGCAGATGCTGACGCGCAGCGCCTCGCTGGTGGCCGCTGCGACCCTGGCCGAGCTGGCCGGGGCCGAGGCCGTGCGGGTCGGGGTGAGCGAAGACCTGAAGCCGGTGACGGAGAGCGACCTGCGGGATCTGCGTCGCTCCACCCGCCGCCTCGAGCTGCGCATGGCCCCGCTGCCCACGCTGGTCAAGACGGCGCTGGAGGCGCGACCGGATCGCGTGGTCCTCGCGGCCGAGTCGCGCTCGGCCGGGCACCGCATCGGGCCGCTCGACTTCACGGCCTGGGGCACGGCCCTGCCGCCGGTGATCCGCACGCTCGAGGAGGCGGGCATCGAGGTCGCCGCCCGCGTCGCGGCGCATCCCGAGGCCGTCAAGGCGGCGCGGGGCATGGAGCTGCGCGCCGTCGAGCTCGACACTGCGCAGCTCGTGGACCTGCCGGCCGCGGAGCTGAGCGAGGGGCTCGAGAGCCTGTCCGATGCCGCACGGCTGGCCGCCAAGCTCGGGCTGCGGGTGGGCCTGGGGGGTCGCCTGGACGAGCGCATCCTCACGCCGATGCTGGAAGCGGCCGCCGTCTGCGAGTGGGTCTCGATGGGCCGCGAGTGGGTCGCGCGCTGCATGCTGGTCGGCGTGGACCGCGCCACGCGGGATCTGCGCGCGCGGCTGTGAGGGGCGCAGCGAGCAGGACCGCGGCCGCCCCGAGCCCGGGCTCCTAAGCTTTCCCCATGTCCTTCGACCGCTGGCCGCTGGTGACCGCTGCCGAGATGCGCGCCCTCGACCGGGCGACCATCGACGGCCTGGCCGTGCCCGGCGACCTGCTGATGGAGGTGGCCGGGCATGCCGTGGCGGGCCAGGCCGAGGCCGCGCTCGGCGCGGGCGGTCGGGTCCGGGTCGTGGCCGGCGCGGGCAACAACGGCGGCGACGGTTGGGTGGCCGCGCGGCACCTGCACCTGCGCGGCGTGCCGGTGCAGCTGATCACCACGGTCGAGCCTTCGAGCCTCTCGGGGGACGCCGCGGCCAACGCCCGACGCGCCGAGGCGGCGCAGGTACCGCGCGCCAGCGAGCTGGAGCTGCGCCCCGGCGACGTGGTGGTCGATGCGCTGTTCGGCACCGGGCTCTCCCGGCCGGTCGAGGGTGTGGCCGCGGAGTGGATCGCCCGCATCAATGCGCGCCCGGAGGGTGCCAGGGCGCTGGCGGTCGACCTGCCGTCCGGGCTCGATGCCGACACGGGGCAGGTCCTCGGCATCGCCGTTCGCGCCGACCAGACGCTGACGATCGGTCTGCCCAAGCGTGGTCTCGCCCTCGAGCCGGGGCGGGAGCATGCGGGCCGCATCTCGGTCGCGCGCATCGGCATCGCCGACACCCTGCCGAGCTCGGGGCCGCGGGCCGAGCTGTGGACCCGGGCCGCGGCCGGGCGTTGGCTTCCGGCGCGCCCGCCGGCCGGGCACAAGGGCAGCTTCGGCCACGTCCTGATCGTCGCGGGCTCCGAGGGCATGACCGGCGCCGCCGCCCTGGCAGCCCGGGCCGCGGGGCGCAGCGGCGCGGGGCTCGTCTCGGTGGCCTGCCCGGCCAGCACCAACGGTCCGCTCGAGGCGCTGCTCCAGGAGGCGATGACCCACCCCGTCGCCGAGCACGCCGAGCACGGCTTTGCGCTCGCGGCGGTGAAGGCCGTGCTCGAGCTGGCGGGGAGCCGGGCCGCGGTCGTGCTGGGCCCGGGCATCGGGCGCAACCCGGAGACGGCCCGCTTCGTACTCGAGGTGGCTCCTGCCGTCCCCGTGCCGCTGGTGCTCGACGCCGATGGCCTGCACGCCGTGCGGGAGGCGCCCGGTGTGTTGATGGGCCGCGGGGCGCCCACTATCGTGACGCCCCACCCGGGAGAAGCGGCGATCCTGCTCGGCTCCACCCCGGCCGAGGTGCAAGCGGATCGCCCCGCTGCAGCCCAGGCCCTGGCCGCCGCGACGGGCGCCGTGGTGGTGCTGAAGGGAGCAGGGACGGTGACGGCGGAGCCGGGCGGGCGAATGGTCTTCAACCCGACGGGCGGTCCGGTGCTCGGCACGGGCGGTACGGGCGACGTGCTGGCCGGCGTGATCGGCGCGCTGCTGGCCCAGCGGGTGAGTGCCTTCGAGGCCGCGGCCCTGGGGGCCTTCGTGCACGGAGCGGCCGGCGACGCGCTGGCGGCCGAGCACGGCGATGCAGGAGGGCTGGCGGGAGACGTCGTGGAGAGACTGCCCGACGTGCTGGCGGCGCTGCGCACGGCCGGGCGACGGCCGAGGGAGTGGCGGGGCGATGTCCTGGCGTTCCCGGAGCCCTGAGGAGACGCGCGCGCTCGCGCGCGCCATGGCCGGCGCCCTGCACGAGGTCGCCGCCGAGGAAGGATGGGTCGTGAGCCTGATCGGGCCGCTGGGGGCCGGCAAGACCGAGTTCGCCAAGGGCGTTGCCGAGGGGCTCGGCCTGCCCGCGCGCGAGGTCACGAGCCCGACCTTTGCGATCGCCAACGAGTGGTCCCTACCCGAGGGTGGGCGACTGGTGCACGCCGATTTCTACCGGCTCGACAGTGCGCGCGATCTCGAGGCCGCCGGCCTCTCGGACTGGCTCGAGGTCGGCACCTCCCTGCTCGTCGAGTGGGGGGATCGCTTCTCGGAGGCGCTGCCCGGCGACCGCCTCGAGGTGGAGCTGAGCCGCGACGCGGGCGACGCCGAGGCGCGGGCACTCTCCGCCCGCAGCGGAGGCCCGCGCTCGCAAGCCGCCCTCGAGCGCTGGAGCCAGGCATGCTCCTGAGCGCCTCGGAAGCGGGTCGCGCGCCGGCTGCAGGGGAGGATCGGTTGTGGCGCTGATCGTCCAGAAGTACGGCGGCACGAGCGTCGGCGACGGCGAGCGCATCCGGAACGTGGCGCGCCGGGTCGTCGCGACCCGGCAGGCAGGCCATCAGGTGGCGGTCATCGTCTCGGCCATGTCGGGGGAGACGAACGCCCTGGTGGCGCTCGCCCGCGAGCTCGGCGGTGAGGAGCCCAACCCCCGCGAGTTCGACGTGCTGGTCTCGACCGGCGAGCAGAAGACGATCGCGCTGCTCGCGATGGCGATCCAGCAGCTCGGCCAAGACGCGCGCTCCTTCACGGGCGCCCAGATGGGGATGGTGACCGACCAGGCCCACGGGCGCGCGCGGATCCACAGCATCGATGCGGCTCTCATTCGCAGTGTGCTCGATGCCGGTGGCGTGGCGGTGATCGCGGGCTTCCAAGGCGTGGACGAGCACGGCAACATCACGACGCTCGGCCGCGGGGGCTCCGACACCTCGGCCGTGGCCGTGGCCTGTGCGCTCGAGGCCGACGTCTGCGAGATCTACACCGACGTGGACGGCGTGTTCACGACGGACCCGAACCTGGTGCCGGCCGCGCGCAAGCTCGACCGGGTCTCCTACGAGGAGATGCTCGAGATGGCGAGCCTGGGGGCAAAGGTCCTGCAGATCCGCTCCGTGAAATTCGCGATGCGGTACGGCATTCCGATCCATGTGCGCTCCTCGTTCCACGAGGGCGAGGGCACCTGGGTCGTGCGCGAGGAGGACGTGATGGAACGCCTGGTGGTGTCGGGAGTCACCTACAACCGCAACGAGGCGAAGATCCGCGTGCTCGGCGTGAAGGATGCCCCGGGCATCGCCGCGACCCTGTTCGGCCCGCTCTCGGAGAGCGGAATCATCGTCGACATGATCGTGCAGAACCTGTCCCAGGACGGGACGACCGACATGACCTTCACCGTGCCTCGGGACGACTACCCGCGCGCGCTCGCGCTGATGGAGGCCAACGCCAACGCCGTGGGCGCGGCGCGGGTCGAGGGCGATCAGGACATCGCGAAGGTGTCGGTCGTGGGCCTCGGCATGAAGGATCACGCGGGCGTGGCGGCCCGCATGTTCCAGGTGCTGGCCGACGACGGCATCAACATCCAGCTCATCACGACCAGCGAGATCAAGATCTCCGTCGTGATCCAGGAGAAGTACGCGGAGCTCGCGGTGCGCGCCCTTCACCGCGCCTTCGTCGAGCAAGGTGCCGCGGAGCCCGTGGCCGAGAGCTAGCCGAGACAGGTCCCGCGGAGGCTGTGTGTCGCAGCGCCCCCAATGGCCGCCGGCACGCCCCCGTGCCCGGTGGGCCACCCCTTCGCCCGGCCAGCGCGAGGTCGTGGCCATCGCCGTCGGCCTGATCCTGTGGCTCGGCGTCGGTCTGCGCGAGGCGGATCGCCCGGCGGAGGCGGCCCTTCGCCCCACCGAGCCCGTACCGGTCGTGGGGTCGTTGCTCTTCGGCGAGGGCCTCGACCCGGCCACGGCCCCCGCATCCGCGTGGGAGGCGCTGCCGGGGATTGGACCCGCCCGGGCCGCAGCCATCGTCGCCGCGCGCACCGATCGTGCCTTCTGTCGTCCAGGCGACCTCGCCCGTGCAACCGGGATCGGCCCGCGAACGGCCGAGCGGATCCGTCGTTGGCTTCGACCGCCACCCTGGGAAGAGCGATGCGAGCCGGCCCGCGATTGAACGCCTAGCCCCAACGGCTATGGTGATCTCATCCCTCCTAGGAGCACCAACCTTGGTCTCGACCCCCAGATCCTCCCGCATGCTCGCGATCCTCGTCCTGCTGGGAGGGCTCACCGGTTGCGCCTCACCGCCCAAGCCCGCGGTCTGCGCGACCATCGGCGTCGTGCTCGGCGGCGGTGGCGGCGCCATGGCGCGCCAGAATCATCACGACGGTGACCAGGCCATGGCGGGTGCTGCTGGAGCGGCCCTGCTCGGCTCGGCCGGCTATTTCCTCTGCCGCGCGCTGGCCGCCGACGAGCCTGAGGCGGCACCGCCGCCGGCTCCCGTCGCGCCTCGCTCGGCTGCCCCGGCTCCGGCTCCCCCGCCCGCGCCGCCCGCCGTGGCTGAGCGCATCGTGCTCCGCGGTGTGAACTTCGACTTCGACAAGGCGGAGATCCGCCCGGACGCCGCCGTCATCCTCGACGAGGCCGCACGGCTGCTCGGCAACCGAGCGGGCGTCAAGGTCCGCGTGGCCGGTCACACCGACTGGACGGGCCCCGACGCCTACAACCAGGGTCTTTCCGAGCGCCGCGCGGCGTCGGTGAAGCGCTACCTGGCCGGGCTCGGGATCGACGCAGGCCGCATGCAGACGATGGGCTACGGCGAGTCCCAGCCGATCGCCAGCAACGAGACCCGCGAAGGGCGAGCGCTGAACCGACGCGTCGAGCTCAACGTCCTGGAGTAGAGCCTCGACTTCGATCGTCGAACGCGCGCGGGGCTTCCTGCGCGACGACCTGTGGAGCCGCGAGCCGCTGGACTCGGCCTTCCTGGGTTGGCTGCGCTCGCTCGTCCAGCTGGGCATGGTGATCGGCGAGGGCTTCGTCAAGGACCAGCTGCTCCTCCGCGCCTATCCGCTCACGTTCCTCACGGTCCTCTCGATCGTCCCGCTCCTGGCCATCGCCGTCGCGCTCGTGGATCTGATCGGCGGCGGGCAGGAGGTGGTCGCACAGATCCTCGACCAGTTCGCCGCCGTCACCCCGCAGGCCTCGCAGTTCATCCTCGACCAGGTGGGCAATTTCAACTTCGGAGCACTCGGCGGCTTGAGCGGCGCCGTCGTGCTGTTCACCACCGTGCTGCAGGTGGGTGGGGTGGAGCGCGCCCTGAACGCGATCTGGGGCGTCCAGCAGCAGCGGCCTTGGGTGCGCCGCATTCCGGACTACCTGGCCGTCGTGATCGTGGCGCCGCTGCTCCTGGGCATCGCCATCCCGCTTCGCTCGAGCGTCGAGAGCCAGTGGTTCGTGCAGCGCGTGCTGCAGCTGCCGGGCATCGAGTCGCTCTACGCGACCGGCATCCAGTACGCGCCGCTGCTGCTCTCGGTGGTCGCGTTCTCCTTCCTCTACTGGTTCCTGCCGAATACCCGGGTGCGGTTCTCCTCCGCGTTGCTGGGCGGGATCGTCGCGGGTCTGCTCTTCGGCGGCGCGCAGCTCGGCTTCGTGGCCCTGGTCCGCGGATCCGCCCGCTACGGCGCCGCGTTCGGGGCCCTGGCCGGCGTCGCGTTCTTCATGGTCTGGGTCTACTGGTCCTGGTGCGTCGTGCTCTTCGGCGCCGAGGTGGCCTACGCGCACCAGACGCTGAGCCGCTACCGGCGTGAGGTGCGCGGCGAGCCGCCGGGCTCGGCGGCGAGAGAGACGATCGGGCTGGCGATCGCCGTGCAGTGCGCGCGCAGCTTCCGCGACGGCAGCAAGCCTTGGACGGCGGACGCCCTTTCCGACGCCCTCGACGTGCCGCTGCGCACGGTGCGCGACGTACTCCAGAGTCTCGACGAGAAGGACATCCTGCGAGAGTGCGGAGGCGAGGCCGATGGCGCCTATCAGCCGGCCCGTCCCCTCGAGCAGATCCGCGTGGCCGACGTCCTGGCGGCCCTGCGCGGCACGCGCCAGGTCGATCTCGGCTCTGCCGAGGTCGCGCGCCAGGTCGCCGAGACCCTCGACGAGGTGGATCGCGCAGCCGCCCAGACCGCGGAGAGCCGGAACCTCCGGGACCTGGTCCAGGCCCTGGGCGCCTCACCGGAGAACCCGGAGAGCTAGCCTACCGCCAGTGCGGATCTATCTCGATCACAACGCCACCACTCCGCTGCGCGAGGAGGTCGTCGAGGCGATGCTGCCGATGCTGCGCGAGCAATTCGGCAACCCGTCCAGTACCCACGCCGAGGGGGCCGCGGCGCGGCGCTGCCTGGATGCCGCGCGAGAGCAGGTGGCGGCGCTGGTGGCGGCCGAGCCGGGCGACGTCGTGTTCACCGGCAGCGCGACCGAGGCCAACAACAGCGCCATCCACGCCGCGCTGGCCGGGCCGGGCCCGAAGCGGGTGGTGACGAGTGCGATCGAGCACCCGTCGGTCTCGGAGCCGCTCGCCCACCTCGAGGCCAGGGGCTCGGTCGAGGTCCACGTGGTGCCGGTGGACGAGACGGGCCGCCTCGAAGCGGCCGCGCTGGCTGCCGCGCTCGCGGAGCCGACGGATCTCTTGGTGGTGATCCTCGCCAACAACGAGATCGGCGTCGTGCAGGACGTCCCCGCGTTGGCCGAGGCGGCGCACGGCGTCGGGGCCCACGTCCACGTCGATGCGACCCAGGCGCTGGGGAAGATCCCGGTGGCGCTGCAGGCGCTCGGTGCCGACAGCCTGTGCGGGTCGGCCCACAAGTTCAACGGGCCCAAGGGCGCGGGCTTTCTCGCCCTCGCGCCCGGCCGGTCGCTCGAGCCCTTCGTGCTCGGCGGTCCTCAGGAGCGACGCCGCCGCGGGGGCACGGAGAACGTCGCCGGGCGGGTCGGGCTCGGTCGCGCCGCCGAGCTGGCCCGCAGCGAGCTGGGCGAGCGCGCCGCGCGGGCGCGCAGCCTGCGCGACCGGCTGTGGGAGGGGATCCAGGCGAAGGTGCCGGAGGTCCGGCGCAACGGCTCGGCTGAGCACATGCTGCCCAACACCCTCAACGTCGAGTTCATCGGCGCCGCGGGCGACATCCTGCTCGAGGCGCTCGATCTCGAGGGCGTCGCCGTCAGCGCGGGGGCGGCCTGCGCGTCGGGATCGATCGAGCCCTCCCACGTGCTCACCGCGCTCGGCCGAACGCCAGAGCAGGCCCGGGGCGCGCTGCGGTTGAGCGTCGGACACGGAAACACCGAGGCGGAGATCGATCGCGTCGTCGATCTTCTGCCCGATCTAGTGGCGCGCGCCCGCGCCGTGGCGTCGTGACGGCCAGCGCCGTTCGCCCCCGCGTGGTCGTGGGCATGAGCGGAGGGGTGGACTCGTCCGTCGCGGCAGCGCTGCTCGTCGAGCAGGGCTTCGACGTCGTGGGGGTCACCCTGCACCTGGCGGGCAGCGAGAGCCGCTGCTGCTCGCTGGACGACGCGGACGATGCCCGAAGGGTGGCCGACCGGCTGGGCATCCGCTTCTACGTCGCCAACTACAAGGACCGCTTTCGCGAGGAGGTGATCCTGCCCTTCGCGGACGAGTACCTCGCCGGGCGGACGCCGATCCCGTGCGTCGCCTGCAACCAGCACTTCAAGTTCCAGCACCTGGTCGCGCGGGCCCGGGCGCTGGGGGCGGAGGGCGTGGCGACTGGTCACTACGCGCGGATCGAGACCGAGGCCGGGACCGGGGCTCCGCGGTTGCTGCGGGGCGTCGACCCGCGCAAGGACCAGTCCTACTTCCTCTTCGATCTGCGGCCCGAGCAGCTGGCGCGGATCCGCTTCCCGCTTGGAGGCCTGACCAAGGACGAGGTGCGCGCCAAGGCGCGCGAGCTGGGCCTCGCCACGGCTGACAAGCCCGAGAGCCAGGAGATCTGCTTCGTCCCCGACGGCGACTATGCGCGGGTCGTGGAGGAGCTGCGGCCCGGTGCGGCTCCCGGCGAGGGCGAGATCGTCGACGAGGCGGGCCAGGTCCTCGGCCAGCACCGGGGCATCCATCACTACACCGTCGGGCAGCGACGCGGTCTGGGCTTGAGCGCCGAGGAGCCGCTCTACGTGCTGCGCCTCGAGGCGCGCCACAACCGCGTGGTCGTGGGCCCGGAGCGCGGGCTCGATGCGCAGCGGGGTCGGGCGGAGCGCGTGTCCTGGACCCGCGGGCATGCGCCGCCGGCAGGCCGGCCGGTGCAGGTGAAGATCCGCTACCAGCACGAGGGCGCCGCGGCCCGGCTTCACCCGACGCAGGACGGCGCGGTGGAGATCGCGTTCCAGGAGCCGGTCCGGGCGCTGGCCCCCGGGCAGGCGGCCGTCTTCTACGACGGGGACGAAGTGCTGGGCGGCGGCTGGCTGGCGGGTCGCGTGCCGTGACTGCCGTGCGCAAGCCCGACGCCCGGCTCGCCGCGAGCCTCGGCCACGAGTTCCAGGATCCGGCGCTGCTCGAACGGGCGCTGATGCACCCCTCCGTCGCCAACGAGATCGACGGCAGCGGCGGCAACGAGCGGCTCGAGTACCTGGGAGACGCGGTCCTCGATCTCGTGATCGGGCGCCTGCTCTTCGATGCACATCCCGACTGGAGGGAGGGCTCGCTCACGCGCGCGAGGGCCTCGATGGTGAACCAGGCTTCGCTGGCGGCGCGGGCGCGAGACCTGGCGCTCGGGGACTACATCAGGCTCGGCAAGACCGAGCTCCGGTCGGGCGGTGCCGACAAGGACCGGGTGCTCGCGAACCTCTTCGAGGCGGTCGTCGGCGCGCTGTATCTCGATGCCGGGCTGGACCGGGTGTTCGAGTTCACGCGGCGGGCCTTCGCCAAGCCGCTGGCCTCGGGTGAGGTCGTGCTGGCCCGCGACCCGAAGACCCGCTTCCAGGAGTGGGCGCACGCCGATCGCCGCGAGACGCCGACCTATCGCGAGCTCGAGGACACGGGCGAAGAGGCGGCGGACGATCGCTTCCGGATCGCCGTCGAACTGAGCGGCGAGAGCTGGGGCACGGGAAGCGGGCGCACCAAGCGCAGCGCCGAGCGGGCCGCGGCGCGGGCGGCGCTCGAGCGGGCGGGGCAGGGCGATGGCTGAACGCTCCCATCGCTCCGGCGTGGTGGCCCTGCTGGGCCGGCCGAACGCCGGCAAGAGCACGCTGCTCAACCGGCTGCTCGGCCAGAAGCTGGCGATCGTCACCGCCAAGCCGCAGACGACCCGCAGCCGCATCCTCGGGATCCTCACCCTGCCCGCGGCGCAGGTGCTGCTGCTGGACACCCCGGGCTTCCACGCCAGCCCGAAGGCCTTGAACCAGGCGCTCGGCGACGTGGTGGACCAGGTGGCGCGCGACTGTGACCTGGCGGTCCTGCTGGTCGATCCCCGGATCGGCTGGGACGAGGATCACGAAGCCCTGCGCAGCCGCATGGAGCGGCGCGGCGCGAAGATCCTGGTCGTGGCGACCAAGCTCGACCTGGCACCGCCCCCGCCCGACGCCCCGGTGGATCTGGCGCTCTCGGCGCAGACCGGCGAAGGGGTCGACGCCTTCCTGGCGGCCCTCGTGGGTGGCCTGCCGGAAGGCCCTGCCTACTACGACGCCGACCAGCTGACCGACCGACCGCTGCGCTTCCTGGCGGCTGAGCTGGTCCGCGAGGCCGCCTTCGAGGCGCTGTCCCAGGAGATCCCCTACGAGACCGCGGTCGAGATCGACGCCTTCGACGAGAGCGACCCGGCGATCACGCGGATCCGCGCGAACCTGCTCGTGGAGAAGAAGTCGCAGAAGGGCATGGTGGTCGGAAAGGGCGGCCAGATGATCCGCCGGATCGGGATCGAGGCGCGCAAGAGCATCGAGGAGATGCTCGAGACCCACGTGCACCTCGAGCTCTGGGTGAAGGTCGAGCCGCGCTGGAGCAAGAAGCCCAACCGTCTGAAATCGCTTGGTTATCACTGACCGGCAGTCAGCGCCGCGTCACCCCTCGGTGGTTTGACGCCACTGACACTCGTGGGTTAGCGTCCGCCCGTTTCGGCTTTGCATTCGCCGACTTCCCCCGTTTTGCCGGCCCTGGGGACGCACCAGGTGCCGCAGGAGCCCGGAGCTTTCATGTCCTCGACAGACTCCCTGACCCCCACCCGGATCCGCGAGCTGGTTCGCAGCCGCAGCCTCGACCACGTCGTGGTGCTCGGGGCGAACGGCACCATGGGCTACGGCAGCGGTGCGCTGTTCACCCAGGCCGTCCCCAAGGTCACCTTCCTCGCCCGGACGAAGGCCAAGGCCGACGAGGGGCTGGCCGAGGCGATCGGGCAGGTGCGCTCGCCTACCGTCGCCAGCCGGGTCGAGACCGGCGACTACGATCACGACCTCGAGCGCGCCGTGGGCGAGGCCGATCTGGTCTTCGAGGCGCTGACCGAGGACTTCGCCATCAAGAAGGACATGTTCGATCGCGTCGAGAAGGCCCGGCGGGACGACGCCATCGTCGCCACGGTCACCTCGGGCCTGTCGATCAACGCCCTGTGCGACGGCCGCAGCGACTCGTTCCGCAAGAACTTCCTGGGCCTCCACTTCTTCAACCCGCCGAACGTGATCACCGGGACCGAGCTGATCGCGGGCGACGACACCGACCCTGCCGTGCTGGACTACGTGGACGCGTTCTCCCGCTCCCGGCTGGGTCGCGAGATGGTGCGCACGGCCGACACGCCGGCCTTCGCAGGAAACCGGGTCGGCTTCAAGGTCCTGAACGAGGCCGCCCAACTGGCCGAAGAGCTCGGGCCGGTGCTCGTGGACCGACTGGTCGGGCCGTACACCGGGCGCGCCCTGACCCCGCTTGCCACCATCGACCTGGTCGGCTGGGACATCCACCGCGCCATCGTCGACAACGTCTACGAGAAGACCAGCGACGAGGCCCACGCGACCAACGAGCTGCCCGCGTACATGGCGAAGCTGATCGAGAAGGGCGTGCTCGGCAACAAGACCGGCGCCGGCTTCTTCAAGCGGGACGGCAAGGCGCGGCTCGTGCTCGACCCGGTCAGCGGCGACTACAAGCCCGAGGCCGAGATCCAGGTGCCGGCGCTGGGCTACATCGACGACGTCGCCCAGCTGCACCGGCAGGGTCGCTACGGCGAGGCGCTGCACGTGTTCCTCTCCGCCGAGGGCGAGCACGCGGCGATCGCCCGCAAGGTAATCGCCGGGTACATCAGCTACGCCTTCCACCGCGTCGGCGAGGTGACCGACACCATCAACGGCATCGACCGCATCATGGGGATGGGCTTCAACTGGGCGCCCCCCTCGGTGCTGGTCGACGCGATGGGCAAGCAGGCGGCCGTCGAGATGATCGAGGGTGCCGGGCTGCCGGTGCCGGCGAACCTGGCGGAGGCCGCCCGCACGGGCGCGCCCGAGCACCTGTTCGAGCATCCCACCATCAATCCCGGGCGCTTCTTCGTCGCGGGCTGAATCCCTATTCTCGAGGCGCCGCAGTGCGGCGGCTCTGTCTCCAAGATTGTGCAGGAGGATCCCATGGCTGCTGGTTCCGAGGTCTACGTGCTGGGTGGCTTCCAGACCGATTTCGCCCGCAACTGGACGAAGGAGAGCAAGCACTTCTCCGCGCTGATGCGCGAGAGCGTGCTGGGAGCCCTCGAGACCTGCGAGGTGGCGCCCGAGGAGATCGAGAGCGCTCACGTCGGCAACTTCGCCGCCGAGCTCTACTGCATGCAGGGCCACCTGGGCGCCTTCTTCACCGAGGTCCACCCCGCCTTCAGCGGCCTGCCCACCGGCCGCCACGAGGCCGCCTGCGCCTCCGGTAGCATCGCGATCCTCGCGGCGTCCGCCGAGATCGAGGCCGGCCGCTACGACCTGCAGGCCGTGGTCGGCATCGAGCAGATGAAGACCGTGTCGGCTGCCGAGGGCGGCGCCTTCCTCGGGACGGCGGCCTGGTACGAGGAGGAGGCCGAAGGCATCGAGTTCCCGTTCCCCAAGCTGTTCGGCCGGCTCGGTGACGAGTACGACAAGCGCTACGGGCTGAAGGACGAGTACCTCGCCGAGATCAGCCGGCTCAACTACGACAACGCCAAGCTCAACCCGAACGCGCAGACGCGCACCTGGTACATGAACAAGGAGCACGCGCTCTGCCGCACCGAGGACAACCCCGCGGTCGGCGGGCGCATCCGCATCGCGGACTGCTCCCAGGTCACGGACGGCGCGGTCTGCGTGTTCCTGGCCTCGCGCGACTACGCCGAGAAGTACGCCAAGGGCATGGGCAAGAAGCTCGCGGAGATCCCGGTCATCAAGGGCTGGGGCCACAACACGGCCCGCCTGCGCTTCGACGACAAGGTCGCCGAGAGCTCGGACGACCGGTACGTCCTGCCCCACGTGCGCAGCACCGTCACGTCGGCGATGAAGCGCGCCGGCATCCCGGACGTGTCCGGTATCGACGGCATCGAGACCCACGACTGCTTCACGACCAGCGAGTACATGGCGATCGACCACTTCGGGATCACCGAGCCGGGCGAGAGCTGGAAGGCCGTGGACGCGGGCTGGCTCGAGATCGACGGCAAGATCCCGGTCAATCCGAGCGGCGGCCTGATCGGCGCCGGCCACCCGGTCGGAGCGACCGGCGTGCGCCAGCTGCTCGACGCCCACAAGCAGGTCACGGGCACCGCCGGCGACTACCAGGTGGAGGGCGCCAAGACCTTCCAGACCCTGAACATCGGCGGCAGCGGCACCACGAGCGTCAGCTTCGTCGTCAGCCGCTGACCCAAGGTTGACCGAGGGACCGGGTCTCTCGGTCAACTCCGGGTGACAAAGGGGTCGGGTCTCTCGGTCAACTCCGGGTGACAAAGGGGTCGGGTCTCTCAGTCAACTCCCTCGGTGACAAGGGGGTCGGGGCTCTCAGTCGAATCCCGTGTTGACCTAGGGGTCGGGTCTCTCGGTCAACTCGGCGGGCCCAGGCGGCTTTCCCAAGAGAAATGCCGGGCCTTTTCTCGAGTGGTTGGCTAGGGGCCGCTGGTCGGTTGTGACTGAGAGTCATTTTGGTATGATGCCACCTCACGTCAACTGGCAAAGAGGCCGATGGACTCCCCATGGCACCTTCCTCCGACATGCTCGGGATCGGCGCCGTCTGCAAGGCGACGGGGCTCTCGGCCCGGACCGTCCGCTACTGGGAGGAGCTGGGCCTCCTCCCGGACGTTCGGCGGCGCGAGGCGGGCCGACGGGTCTACGGCTCCGACGACCTCGAGCGGCTGCGCTTCATCCAGCGCCTCAAGGCTCTAGGCCTCTCGCTCAGCGAGATCGGTGATCTGAACGCGGTCTATGCGATCGAGGGATCGACCGCCGCCATGCTTTCGCGGCTCGCCGAGCTTCTTGATCGCCACACCGCGGATCTCGACGAGCGCATCCGCGAGCTCGGCAGCCTGCGCGACGAGATCCAGAAGTACCGGGACCACGTGGGCGCGCGGCGCGATGCCCTGGCCGAGGAGAGCTCCCGATGACCGCCACGGCGGAGGTCGCCCCGGTTCGCCCGGCGCCCGAGCGCATCCGCGTGGTGACCGCGGCCTCGCTCTTCGACGGGCACGACGCCGCGATCAACATCATGCGCCGCATCCTGCAGGCCCAGGGCGCCGAGGTCGTCCACCTCGGCCATGACCGCTCCGTGGTGGAGATCGTCGAGGCCGCCATCGAGGAGGACGCCCACGCCGTCGCGATCTCGTCCTACCAGGGCGGGCACATGGAGTTCTTCCGCTACCTGGTCGACGAGCTCGCCGCCCGCGGCGCCGGGCACATCCGCGTCTACGGGGGCGGTGGCGGCACGATCGTCCCCGAGGAGATCGA
>JAJDAR010000105.1 GCA_029261775.1 Deltaproteobacteria bacterium
CGATCGGCGGGGACCCCGGGGGCGACCCTGGCCAGGGTTCCGTTATGCTCGCCGGTCCTGGTTCCGCGGCGCCGTGGCCAAGTGGTAAGGCATGGGACTGCAAATCCCTGATCCCCGGTTCGAATCCGGGCGGCGCCTCCAACGGGCCGGCTCCTGGCCCTCACGGTCCTGCCGGCCCGCGGCCGGGCCCATCGCCGGCTCGCGCGCGGGCCAACCGGCGGGTTCGGGCTCGCGGTTGCGGCTCAGGAGGGCCTCTTCCGGGAGCGGAGGAAGGCCAGGTACTTCAGGAGTTCCTCCTCCTCCTCGACGGTCAGGTCGTCGATCGCGAAGGCGGCGACGCGCTGTCGGCGCCCCTTGCCCTCCCGCGGCATGAGGTAGCCGGCCTTCTCCATCAGCGCCTCGTAGGGCACGGTGTACACCTCGGCGAGGCTGTGCAGCATGGTCGGGGAGGGCTTCTGGATCTTGCCCTTCTCGAGCTGGCTCAGGTAGGCGTTCGAGACCGCCTTGCCAGTGGCCTCCTCGACCTCCCGCAGCGAGAAGCCCTTGGCCCTGCGCAGGTCGGACAGGAACGCGCCCAGCTCGCCGGGTTTGGGCACGAAGCGGTTGGGCTTCCGGCTGCGAGGGGCGCGCTTGCGTTCATCGGCCATGGGCTTCGACGATCGCAAACGACAGACCGCCGGCAAGCGTGCCGAGCGAGAGGCCTTCGCTCCTCACGCGGGTCAGAGCTCCGGTTGGAGCGCGGTCGGTGCTTCGTCGGCTTCGTCCGTCCGAACCAGGAAGCCCTTCAAGAGGTTGGGCCCGAAGGTGTGGCTGATCGCGACGTCTGCGGCGTCACGCCCTCGTGCGATCAACACCCGCCCGATGCGAGGGGTGTTGTTCCGCGCGTCGAAGGTGTGCCAGCGACCGCCCAGGTAGACCTCGAACCAGGCCGCGAAATCCATGGGGCCGTGGGGAGGCGCCACCCCGATGTCGCTGAGATAGCCGGTGCAGTAGCGGGCCGGAATGTTCATGCATCGGCACAACGCGACGGCCAGATGGGTGAAGTCGCGGCACACCCCGGTTCGCTCCCGCAGGGCCTCCGAGGCGGTCTTCGTGACCCGCGCGTGCTCGTAGCCGAACGTCACCTGTTGATGGACGAAGTCGCAGATGGCCTGCACGCGGGCCCATCCCTCGTCGGATCCGTCGAACAGGTCCCACGCGAGCTCCGACAGGAGGTCGGTGTCGCAGTACCGGCTTCCCAGCAGGAATCCCAGCGTCTCTCCGGGTAGCTCCTGCACAGGGTGCTGCCGTGCATCCGGCGTGACGGGGTCGGGTGCTCCGGTGTCGCTCAGCAGCCCTTCGCTGGACAGCCGGATCTCGCCCGCCGGCGCCACGATCCGCGTGCACCAGTTGCCGAAGGTGTCGCGGTGGGCGGCCATCGGAACGGAGGGTCGCGTGACGAGGTGGTCCGGAACCAGGATGTCGGAGACCCGCTCCGAATGGATGTGCAGGTTCAGGATCATGGGCGTCGGCTGAGGGCACTCGTAGACAAGCTCGTACCCGACTCGAATCCGCACTGGAACTCCTCTCTCCGGGCGCGGCGGGCCAGTTGGGCGCCGTCGCCGGTAGCGTCGCTGCTTGTGATACTTAGCAAATTTACTATAGTACGCAGCGATGTCCAGCGCGCCGCTGCAGGAGAAGTCATGAGCCGGAGTGAACGCCCAGAGGTCGCCCAGGACGGCGCGCATACGCGGGCCGACGTCCCCCATCGGGTCCGCTGCATCTGGTGCCAGAAGCTCCATCGACCGGTCGATCCCGAGGGGTTCAGCGCGGTCTGCCCGCGCTGCGAGGCCAGGAGTTCGATTCTCCGCCTGCTCGACATGGACGGCTCCCACCCGTTGAGCCTCGAGGGCATCGACGAAGCGGTCGCCTTCCGACGGCCCGGCAACTACGCGCTGGGCTTCATGGATGCGGGCAGCTTCGTCGTGTTCTACGTGGGCCGGTCCGACTCGGACGTGGGCGACGCCCTGCGTCGGTGGGTCGGGGTCGCCAGCGGGCGCAATGCGACCGCGATGGCGCCAGCGGGCCGGGCGGCCTGGGCTACGCGCCCCGGCCAGCTCCTGCCCCTGTCCCGGGCGACCCTCGGAGCGGTGGCGAGTGCCGAGAGCTCGTACACGCGTTTCGCCTTCAGCTACGCGGCCTCGCCGGGAGCGGCCTTCGCCGAGGAATGCCGCAACTACGACGACTTCGGGAGCACCGGGGAGCTCGACAACGCGGCCGGCCCGGCCCTCGGAACCAGCGGTCATTGAACATGCGCGACAGCGGCGAAACGCCGCATTCGCGGTGAGGGAGCCCGCCATGTGGGAGCAACTCGCAGATGCGTTCCGGCGGCTCTGGAGCCGCGCGCAGCGGACCCGGGAACAGGCCGTCGAGGCGCGGGAGCGCGCCCGTTTCTGGGACCAGGTCGGCGAGGGACGCCGTGAGGCCGAGGACCAGTCGCAGCCACCTGCCAAGGACGGAGCCTGCCAATGATCGGATATCGCCTTCGACGGGGTGGCTCGCACGCTCTCCTGATGGTCTTGCTGGTGCTCGGCTCGTGGACGCTGGGTGCTTCCGCCGGGCGAACCCAGGCGCTGGACGAGCTACCGGAGAATGCCCACCGCAACCGCTATGCGGGCGGGTGGGAATGCGATCGGGGCTACCGGCAGTCCGCCTCGGGCTGCGCCCGGATCGACGTTCCGCTGAACGCGTATCTCGAGTCCTACGGCCGCGGTTGGGCCTGCGACCGGGGCTACCGGAATGGCGGGGCCGCCTGCGCGCAGATCGAGATCCCTGCGAACGCCTTCCTGGCCGCCGGCGGGAGCGGGTGGGTCTGTGACCGCGGCTACCGCAAGGTCGGCGGATCCTGCACCGCGGTCGTCGTTCCGGAGCATGGCTACCTCGACTTCTCCGGCGAGCGGTTCGCCTGTGAGCGCGGATTTCGCGAGGCCGGCGGAAGCTGTGAGAAGGTTCTCGTCCCGGCCGAGGCGTACCTCGGACGTTCGGGCGACGACTGGATCTGCCGCCGCGGCTATCGCAAGAGCAACGGCACCTGCGTCGCGGTCCCCGTGCCCCCGAACGCCTTTCTCGACTCCAGGGGTTCCGAGTGGGACTGCGCACGCGGGTTCGAGAAGTCCGGTCGCTCGTGCGTGCCCCTCCAGGTACCGGAGCGCGCGCACCTGGGATACTCGGGGAACAGCTGGAGCTGCGATCCGGGCTACCGGCCCCGAGGCGGCGGCTGCGTCGAGGACGTGCTCTAGGGTGCTGGCAGCGCGAACGCCTGGACGGGACCACGAGGGTCCCGACGGGCTCGTAGCAGGCGCGGCGCGACTCGACGAAGCCGGGACGCACGCCGACCGGATCGGTGTCTTCGGGAGCTTCGACCGGGCCCACGATGGCGACCTCGTCGACCTGCTCGCCGAGCAGGCGTCGCAACAAGCGTCACCCTTCGAGATCCAGTCCCGCTCCGAAGCCGCCACCATGGGACCTCTCTGGGAGGAGGACCGTCGCGAAGCGATTCGCCGCTCCGACGAAGTGATCGTGCTCTGCGGGGAGCACACCACGGACTCGTTCTCGATGGCCACCGAGCTGCGGATCGCCAAGGAGGAGGATCGACCCTACGTCCTGCTCTGGGGCCGGCGCGACCGGATGTGCACGACGCCGACCAGTGCCGATCCGAGTGACCGCATGTACAGCTGGACCTGGGAGATCCTGGTCGATCAGGTCCTCACCCTGCGTCGCCTCGCGCGCGTGGACGGGCGTTGGCGTCCGGGCCCCGCCGGCGTGGAAGCGGGCTGAACGCTCCTCGGCCCCAGCGACCACGGCGCCGCATCGGTCTATCCTGGGGCCCATGGATGCGCTCTTCGTTGGCGGGACGGGTCCCACCGGTCACCGCATGATCCGCGGTCTGCTCGACCGCGGGTACCGGGTCACCATGCTGCACAGCGGCAACCACGAGATTCCGGAGATCCCGCCCGAGGTCGAGCACCTGCATACCGACGCCTACGACGAGGCCAAGGTGCGCGAGACCCTGGGCGATCGGAGCTTCGACTTGTCGATCGTCGCGTACGGCCGGCTGCGTGCGATCGCGAAGCTGCTGAAGGGACGCACCGGGCGCTTCCTCTCGCTCGGCGGCGTTCCCGCGTACCGGGGTTTCATGAACCCCGAGCTCTTCGATCCGCCCGGCCTGCCGGTCCCGACACCCGAGGAGGCGCCGCTCGTCGCGGAGCCGGCGCAGGACGAGAAGGGCTACCGGATCGTCCGGACGGAGCAGGCCGTCTTCGAGCACCATCCCGACGCGGCGCACTTCCGGTACCCCTATGTCTACGGGGCCTACCAGATGGTCCCGCGCGAGTGGTGCATCGTGCGGCGGATCCTCGACGGCCGGTCCCTCATCGTGCTGCCCGAGGACGGGCTCACGCTGCATCACTACGGGTACGGAGAGAACCTGGCGCACGCCGTGCTGCTTGCCGTGGATCAGCCCGAACGCGCGGCCGGGGAGATCTTCCAGGTCGCCGACGAGGAGGTGCTGACCCTGCGCCAGGTCGTCCAGCACGTGGCCCGTGCGCTGGAGGCCGAGCTGGAGATCGTGTCGATGCCCTGGGAGCTGGCGACGCCCGCGCGGCCGCTGATCGGGATGCCGCTCACCACCCACCGGGTGTTCGATCTCGCCAAGCTGAAGACCCGCCTCGGCTACCGGGACCTGGTGGCGCCGGCCGAGGCCCTGGCGCGGACGGCGCGCTGGCTGGTGGAGAACCCACCAGCGCCGGGTGGCCCCGAGGAGACGGTGCTTCAGGATCCCTTCGACTATCCGGCCGAGGACGCGTTGGTGAGCGCCTGGCGCAAGCTGCTCCGGCAGATGCCGGCCGTCGTCTTCGAGCGGGAGCCCGGCTACGGGCTCGCCTACAGGGGGCCCGGCGGCCGACCGCGCAGCCGCCCGACCTTCGAGGACGCCTAGAGCCGGTCTCGCCGTTCGTTCGTGTATCGTCCGGAACCCCGCTGGAGGAGCCTGCCGTGAGAGCCGTCATGTGTCGTGCATTCGGACCGCCCGAGAAGCTGGTCGTCGAGGAGGTGCCCGATCCCGTGGCCGGTCCCGGCCAGCTCGTCCTCGACGTGGAGGCGGCCGCCGTGACGTTTCCCGACGCGCTCATGATCGAGGACAAGTACCAGTTCAAGCCTAAGCCCCCGTTCATCCCGGGTGGCGAGGTGGCAGGCCGGGTGCGTGCGATCGGGGAGGGGGTCGAGGGCTTCGCCATCGGAGACGCGGTGATCGGGAGCTCGGGTGTCGTGGGGGGCTTCGCGGAGCAGGTGGCGGTGCCGGCCGGCGCCGCGCGGCCGCTGCCCGAGGGCACGGACTTCGCTGAGGCGACGGGGCTGCTCTACGCCTATGGCACCGGCTACTACGGCCTCAAGTTCCGCGGGGACCTGAAGAAAGGGGAGACGCTGCTCGTGCTCGGTGCCGGCGGCAACGTCGGCCTGGCGGCGGTCGAGCTGGGCAAGCTGATGGGCGCGCGGGTGATCGCGGCCGCTTCGACCCCGGAGAAGCTGGCGCTCTGCCGCGAGCGGGGCGCGGACGAGACGATCGACTACGCAAAGGAAGACCTGAAGCAGCGAACCAAGGAGCTCACGGGCGGGCAGGGCGCAGACGTGGTCTACGACGCCGTCGGCGGGGACTACGCGGAGGCCGCGCTCCGCGCGACGGCCTGGAACGGGCGATTCCTCGTGATCGGCTTCACCGCCGGCATCCCGAGGATCCCGCTCAACCTGACGCTGCTGAAGAGCTGCCAGATCGTCGGCGTGTTCTTCGGGGCGATGGTCAGCCGTGAGCCCGAGACCCGGGATGCCGTGACCCGCGACCTGCTCGCGTTCACCGCCTCGGGCCAGCTGAAGCCCTACGTCTCCCGCCGCTACAGCCTGGACGAAGCCCCCCAGGCCCTTCGCGACCTGCTCGAGCGCCGCGTCCTCGGAAAGGTCGTCATCGCCCCCTGATCCCCACACCCGCAAGAAGGCAAGAAGGCAAGAAGGTAAGAAGGCAAGAAGGGGGACGTTCGTTGCATCGTTGCACTGCCCGCCGCCGAGCCGGGGCCCGGAGCCAGCCCCGCCGTGATCCGCGCGCGCCCACCCGCGACGCATTCGCGCAGGCTTCGTTGCGGTGAGCGGATGGGCTGTCGTCGCGGCGCTGGTTGCAGGCTTGCTGGCCTGGACCTTCGTGGAGTACCTGATCCACGGGATCCTCGGACATCGCTTCCGGACCTTCGTGACGCCGCTGCACGGGGAGCACCATCGCGAGCCGCGTGCCGTGTTCACCTCCCCCGCGGCCTGGGTCCCGAGCTTCGCCATCGTGGCCGTGCTCGCGGTCTGGCTGGGCGGCCCGGCGCACGGCGGGGCCTTCGCGGCCGGGCTCCTCGCGGGCTTTCTCCATTACGAGTGGTTCCACTGGCGCCTCCACTTCCGCAGGCCCCGGAATGCCCGCGAGAGACGGCTCCGCGCACATCATCTCACCCATCACTTCGCGAACCCCCGCGCCCATCACGGAGTGACGACGCGTTTCTGGGACCGGGTCTTCGGCACGCTCCCGGCAAGCTGGCGCGAAGACACGGCGCCCTTCGCCGAGCACCCTCCGCTCCAGGGCCCGAGCAACCTGCTGCAGGGCTTCCGCCTGACGGCCCTGGGCGCGACGATCCGCCGGGCCCGGTCGCGGCAAGGCTAGCCGGGCAGCGCACCGGTCAACGAGGCTCGTTGCGAGATCTCCAGCCAGTTGCCGTCGGGATCCTTGACCATCGAGAAGCGAGCGACCTTGCCCAGGGTGCGCGGCGGGGCCGCCTCCTCGCCGCCGCGCGCCAGGATGGCGGCGTGCTCCGCGTCGCAGTCCCAGACCTGGATCGTCAGGTAGCGGAAGCCCGGTCCGGGGAAGACCCGCTGCGGCACCGCGGTCGCGTCCTCGTCGAACAAGAGCAGGGTCTGACCGCAGCGGACGGCGCTGGGGCCGGCCGGCTCGAGACCGAGCGTCTCCCCGAACCAGGTCTCGAAGGCCGCGGCGCTGCGCACGGCCATGCGCACGGCGATCTGCTCCACACCCTCGTGCCCGGGCGGCACCAGGACGACGCGGTTGCCTTCGGGGTCGGGCAGCGGTGTGGGCCCTTCGACGCCGTCGCGTGCAATCCACAGCTCGCGGTAGCCGGACGGCGGGGCCGCGGGCAGCGGCTGGCGGGAGTGGTTGAGCTTGAGCACGGAGCCGGAGAGCCCGTGGCGATGCTGCAAGTTGCCGCCGCCCGTGGGGAGCGGTTCCTCGAAGGGCAGGCCGATCCGTTCCTGCCAGTGTTCGAGAAGGGGCGCGGGATCGGCCCGATCCGAGAAGAGCGCGACGTCCACGCAGTCCTTGGCGAGCTTCACGAGTCTTCCTCCCGAATCGCGGCCCCTGGTGCACCCGCGTCTTCCATAGCACCTCGGCGCTGCGAGAGAGTCGGCGGGTCGCGGCGCCCGAGGCGCGATACCCTGCCGCACGCATGTTCGACCTCGATCCTGGAGAGGAGCTGGCACTCCTCGTCGAGACCACGCGGAGCTTCGCGGCAGAGCGGCTGACGCCCTCCCTGCGGGAGGCCGAGGCGGCGCGTTGCGTGTCCCCCGCCACCCGGGCCGCTTTCGAGCAGATCGGGCTGCGCGGGCTCGAGCTGCCCGAGGCCCTCGGAGGCGTCGGGCTGGGCCCGGTCGCTCGCGTTCTGGTGAACGAGGAGCTCGGCGCCGCCGATCCCGGAGCGGCGCTGGCCCTCGACGGCCCCGGGCCCGTGGCCGGTGCCCTGAGTGCGCTGGGGGGTGAGGAAGCCGTCACCCAGGCGCTCGCCTCCCTGCCCGAGGACGGCCGCGCGCTGCTCGTCGACCTCGCTGACGCGAAGCTGCAGGTCGAGGGCGGGCACCTGCAGGGCGTGGTGCCCTGGGTTCCCGCCGAGCGCGCAGATGTGGTGCTCGTGTTGGGCGAGGAGGCTGCGTGGCTGACGACGGGCGGCTACCGCCTCGAGCCTCTGCGGGGTGCGGGACTTCGCGCCGCGGGAAGCGCCGAGCTCGTCTTCGAGAAGGCGCCCGTCGTTGCCCGCTTCGAGGGCCGTGCGGCCGTCGAGCAGGCTCGCGCGAGCGCACGGCTCTACGTCGGGTCGCTGCTCCTCGGTGTGCTGCGGGGGGCCTGCGACTTCTCCCGCGAGTATGCGCTCCAGCGCCAGGCCTTCGGCCGGCCCATCGCGCACCACCAGGCCCTGGCCTTCCTGATCACGGACATGCGCATGGCCGTCGACGGCGCCCGCCTGCTGTTGCACGACGCCGCCTGGCGAATCGAAGCGGGCCTGTCCGCGGCCGGGGAGACCGCGGGTGCGTTCGCGCAGACGATCGAGGCGGCGGCCACCATCGGTCCCGCCGGCGTGCAGATCCTCGGGGGACACGGGTTCATGCAGGACTACCCGGTCGAGAAGGCCATGCGCGAGGCGCGCGCCCTGTCGTCCTGGCTCGGCGGCCTCGATGCTGCGCGTGAGGATGCGGGACGGGCGCTGCTCGCCCACGCCGGGCCCGTGCCGCTCTCGGCGGGAGAGCGCTAGTCGTGGACTTCGGGATCGACGCCGCGACCCGCGTCCTGCTCGAGCGCGCCCGCGAGATCGGCGAGCGCGAGGTGCGCCCGGCCGGGCTGGAGGCCGATCGGATGGGGGCGCCGCTTCCCCCCGACCACTCCTACTTCAAGCGCTGCATCGAGCGCGGGGAGGGCCGGACTCGCTGGCGAGGCCCGGTGGGGCGAGAGCGCCCGGCAGGTCCCCGGCGCACGACGGTCCAGACCCTGTTGGTCGCCGAGGAGTACGCCTACTGGGACCGCGGCATCGGCGTCGCGAATCCCGGGGTCGGACTGCCCGAAGGCAACGTGCTGGCGATCGGAACCGAGGAGCAGAAGGAGCATTTCCTCACGCCCTTCCTCGAGCTCGACCGTCCGCGCTGGGCCTGCTTCGGGATGACCGAGCCCGGCGCCGGCTCCGACGCGGCGGCGATCCGCACCCATGCACGCAAGGACGGGGACGGCTGGGTCCTCAACGGCGGCAAGTGCTTCATCGGCAACGCCAGCCGCGCAGATTGGATCCTGGTCCAGGCGACCCTCGACCCGACGAAGGGCAGGGCCGCGCAGCGCGCCTTCTTCGTCGAGCAGGGGACGCCCGGGCTGGGTGGCTTCAAGATCGAGAAGAAGATGGGCCTCAAGGCCTACGAGTCCACGTCGTTCAGCCTGGAGGATTGCCGCGTGCCCGCCAGCCACCTCCTCGGCGGCGAGCAGCGCGACACCTCGCGAGCGGGCTTCAGCACGGCGATGCGCACCTTCAACGCGGGCCGGCCCGTGATCGCGGCGAACGCGGTCGGCATCGGCCGTGCGGCCCTCGACGAGGCGCTGCGCTTCGCGCGAGACGAGGATCGCCTCGGCGACCCGCGGGTGCGCGACCGGCTCGAGGCGATGACACGGAAGCTGCGCATGGCGCGGCTGCTCTGCCTCCGCGCCGGTTGGCTCGCGGACCGCGAGCAGCCGAACATCGTGGAGGCCTCGATGTCCAAGGCGATGGCGGCCAGCCTCGGGCAGGAGGCGACCACGCTCGGCATGGAGCTGCTCGGCAGCCGGGCGGCACGGGGCGACCATCTGATCGAGAAGCTCTATCGGGACGTCAAGGCGATGGACATCGTCGAGGGCACCGGCCAGGTGCAACGCGTGATCATCGCACGCCAGCTCGTGCAGCTCCCCCGGTGAGCGCGGGCGACGCGCCCCGCACGCCGCCCATTCCCAAGCCTGCGGCCACCGTGATCCTCGCCCGCGACGGCGCCCTCGGAGTCGAGGTCTTCATGATGGAGCGCAGCGCCTACGGGCAGTTCGGTGGGCTCCACGTGTTCCCCGGCGGCAAGCTGGACCCCGCGGACGGCGCGGGACGCGCGATGGCGTTGTGCAGTGGCCCGGCGCCCGTCGATGCCGACACGATCCTGAACCTGCCCTATGGCGGGCTCGGCTGGTGGGTGGCGGCCCTGCGCGAGTGCTTCGAGGAGGCGGGGCTGCTGCTCGCGACGGGCCCGGACGGCCGCCTCTTCGAGATGCGTGACCCCGACGTGCGCAGGCGCCTCTCCGAGGACCGGGACCGCCTCAACGCCGGAGAGAAGGGCGCCCTGGAGACCCTCTGCGAGCGGGAGGGCCTGCGTCTCGCGACCGACCGGCTCGCCTACCTCGCGCGCTGGATCACCCCGGTCGACGCACCCTCCCGCTACGACACGCGCTTCTTCGTCGCACTCGCCCCCGAGCACCAGGAAGCCCTGCACGACGGGCACGAAACGGTGCAGTGCCAGTGGATCCGGCCCGAGGATGCGCTCGCCCGCTTCCGCGGGGGCGCCATGCCGATGATCTCTCCGACCTTGAAGAGCCTGGAAGCCCTCGCGGGCTACGGCTCCGCGCGCAGCCTGGTGGCGGACAAGATCTCCGTCGATCCGCGCTCCATCCCCACCATCCTGCCCCGGGTGTTCGGGCGTGGATCGCGCCCCGAGGACCTGGAAGAGGCCTTCGACATCGTCGGCTGAGGCTGCGGCCGAAGCCTCCGAGCCCGGCGGGCATCTTCCCTCCGGCGCTGCGGGGCCATCTTCCTATGCTTCGTGAGCGACCGGGGGGACGCGCCTGCGTGGCCCCCGTGAGCGGCGGGGGACAGCATGAGCACGGACCCGGTTCGGGCAGACGACGACGGCGACCCGCTGGGAGGCGACGACGGCGGCGACATCGGCGGCGCCGGCCTCACCCAGCGGATCCTGGTGGCGATGGCGGTCGGGCTCGGCCTCGGGCTCGTCGTGAACCTGCTGGGCGTCGAGGGCGCCATCGCCGACTTCATGGTCGGAGGCTTGCTGCACGTCGGAGGCGCGATCTTCCTGGCGAGCCTCAAGCTGCTGGTGGTTCCGCTGGTCTTCGTCTCGCTGGTCTGCGGGACCGCCGCGCTCGACGATCTCTCACGGCTCGGGCGACTCGGCGGACGGACGCTGCTGCTCTACCTGTTCACGACGGCGGTCGCGGTCACGGTGGCGATCAGCGCCGGCGTGCTGGTGCAGCCCGGCGCGGGCTTCGACCTGCCCACCGAGCTGGTCTTCGAGGGCCGGCCCGCGCCGCCGCTCTCCGAGACCCTGATCCAGATCTTTCCGACCAACCCGGTGAAGGCGATGGCCGAGGGCAACATGCTCCAGATCATCGTCTTCGCCGTGCTCTTCGGCCTGGCGATGACGATGGCCGGCAAGCCCGGAAAACGGACGCTGTCCCTCTTCGAGGACTTCAACGCCGTCATCATGCGGCTGGTCGGGCTGCTCATGCGCTTCGCTCCGATCGGCGTCTTCTGCCTGATCGCCAAGGTCTTCGCCGAGCAGGGCTTCGAGGCCTTCCAGCCGCTGCTCAAGTACTTCGGCGTGGTCCTCGGCGTGCTGCTCCTCCATGGTCTGGTCGTCTACCCGAGCCTGCTGATCTTCGTCGGTCGTCTCGACCCTCGGCTCTTCATGCGCAAGATGCGCGCCGCGCAGGTCGTGGCCTTCTCGACCGCCAGCTCCGGTGCGACCCTGCCGATCACCCTGCGCACTGCCGAGCGTCGGCTCGGTGTCGACAACCGGGTCGCCTCCTTCACGATCCCGCTGGGCGCGACGATCAACATGGACGGCACCGCCATCATGCAGGGTGTGGCGACGGTCTTCATCGCCCAGGCATACGGCGTCGAGATCGGGCCGACGGGCTACCTGATGGTGGTGGTCACCGCGACCCTGGCCTCCATCGGTACGGCGGGCGTGCCTGGGGTCGGGCTGATCATGCTGGCCATGGTGCTGCGACAGGTGAACCTGCCGGTCGAGGGAATCGGCCTGATCATCGGGATCGATCGGCTGCTCGACATGGTGCGGACGGCCGTGAACATCACCGGCGACGCGGCGGTCACCTGCATCGTGGCCAAGGGCGAAGGCGAGCTCGATCTCGAGATCTACGCGGACCCGGAGGCCGGCGCGGCGGCCTGACGCCGTCCCGGCCGGAAGCGCACCGGCATCCGCTTCGGGCCGCTGATGAAGTTCGAGGGCAGCCACTCGGGCTCGGATGCCAGCTCGAGGGCCTCCATGCGTCCGAGCACCTCGGCGAGCAGGGCGTCGATCTCGACCCGGGCGACGTGCGCGCCGAGGCAGAAGTGCGCGCCGCCGCCACCGAAGGCCACGTGGTGGTTCGGAGCGCGCTCCAGATCGAGGCGCTCGGGATCGGAGAAGGCCGCCGGATCGCGGTTGGCAGCCGCGTAGTACATCACGACCTTGTCGCCCTCGGCGATGGGCGTGCCGCCGAGCTCGGTCGCACGGGTCGCCGTGCGGCGCATGTAGACGACGGGGCTCGTGAAGCGCAGCAGC
>JAJDAR010000106.1 GCA_029261775.1 Deltaproteobacteria bacterium
CCTGCTGGCGGTCGTCGTCGTCGCCAAGACCGCCGTCGTGGTGCCCCAGCAGAATGCCTTCGTGGTCGAGCGCCTGGGCAAGTACGCCGACACGCTTCACGCCGGCTTCCACATCCTGATGCCCTTCGTGGATCGGATCGCCTACAGGCACTCGCTCAAGGAGCGCGCCGTCGACATCGACGAGCAGGTCTGCATCACCCGGGACAACGTGCAGGTCGGCGTCGACGGGGTGCTGTACATGCAGGTCCTCGATCCGCAGCGAGCGTCGTACGGGATCGGCAACTACCTGTTTGCCATCTCTCAGCTCGCGCAGACGACGCTGCGCAGCGAGGTCGGCAAGATCGATCTCGACCGCACCTTCGAGGAGCGTTCGTCGATCAATGCGTCGATCGTCACGGAGCTCGACATGGCTTCGGACCCGTGGGGCGTGAAGGTGCTGCGCTACGAGATCAAGAACATCACGCCCCCTTCGGACGTGCTGGGCGCGATGGAGAAGCAGATGCGCGCCGAGCGCGAGAAGCGCGCGGTCGTGCTCGAATCCGAGGGCCGCCGCGACGCCGCGATCAACACCGCCGAGGGCGACAAGCAGAAGGTGATCAAGGAGTCCGAGGCGCAGCGCGAGCGCCAGATCAACGAGGCGACGGGCGAGGCCGAGGCGATCCTGCAGGTGGCACGGGCCACCGCCGAAGGCCTGCGCGAAGTCGCCCAGGCGCTGACTGCACCGGGAGGCACGGACGCGATGCAGCTCCGGGTCGCGGAGCAGTACGTCGCCGAGTTCGGCAAGCTCGCCAAGGAGGGCAACACCTTCGTGGTGCCCTCGAACCTGGCGGACATCGGCTCGATCCTCGCGCTGGCTACCGGCTTCAACAAGCAGGCTGGCGGTGGGTCGGCCCGGCCGAACGGCGGAGGCGGCGTCTAGGCCGCCCCCGCGCCGGCGGGCGAACGCGTCTATCCTCGGAGGCATGAGCACCTCCGTCGCGAAGCACCTCTACGACGCCGGCAGCCAGATCATGGAGCTCTCCGAGTGGCTCGTCTCGCACGCCGACCCGGGACTGCGGGAGCGCATCCGGCCCCTGTACCTGGGGCGGCAGGCGCCGCGGCCAAGACGGCGATCGAGGCGGCCGGCGACGAGCTCTTCCTCTTCTCGTCAGACTATCCGCACCCGGAGGGGGGCCGCGACCCGATCGGTCGCTTCCAGCGATCCCTCGAGGACACGCCGGCGGAGGCACGAGAGCGCTTCTGTTGGCGGAACTTCGAGCACATGATGGGGGGCGCCGCCTAGCGCCACCCGTCTCAGCTTCGCTTGGGCTTCAGCTGGGGATTGAGGCGCGTGGAGTAGCTGAACTCCTCGACCCGCTCCTCGATCCGCCAGCCTTCCGGCGTGCGCCGCAACCGGTCGCAGTAGTAGCCGCCCTCGAAGAACAGCAGCCGGTTGTCGCCATCGTCGAGCGGGAGCGACATCGGGTTGTAGAAGCCGGCCCGGCTGGTGGCCGTCTCGCCGTCGATCTCGACCTCGCGGTTGAGGATCATGTGCTGGCTCATCGGGAACATGACCATCGTCTTCTCGAGCCAGGCGCGGACCTCCTGCACGCCGCCCCGGATGCCGCCGAAGGCCGTGTAGTCGATCACGGCATCGGCGGTGAAGCAGGTCTCCCAGAGGTCCCAGTCCTTGCGGTCGACCCCGGTCGCGTAGCGGACGAGGAGGTCGTCGATCTCGAGACGATCGGAGAGCTGCTGGACGGTCATCGACATGGAGTCCTCCTCGGGAGTGCGGCCTGGCGGCGAATCATCGCACGGGGTCGGCAACCTCGCCGGGCCGGGTATCGTCCGCGCCATGGGGGAGATCCGCGTCCGGAGTCGCGCTCGCCTCGGGATCGTGCTCGGGGCTGCCGGATGGCTGCTCGCCGCGTGCGGTCCGCAGGACGCCGGCACGGCGGCACCGGAGCAGGCCGCGCAGACCCCTGCGACGGAGGAACCCGCTCCCAAGCAGTTCGTCGGCATCACGCGCTGCGCGGGCTGCCATGCCGACCAGGCGGCCTCCTTCGAGCGCTCGCACCACGACCTGGCCATGCAGGTCGCGACCCCGGAGACCGCGCTCGCCCCTTTCGAGGGGGAGGTCTTCACGGACGGCGCGGTGGAGACCCGCTTCTCGCAGCGCGACGGCGGCCTCGTCGTCTTCGCGGAGGCGGAGGACGGGCAAGTCCGCGCGTTCGAGGTGCCGTACCTGTTCGGCGTCGCCCCCCTGCAGCAGCTGCTCCTCGATCGGGGCCAGGGCCGGCTCGGGGCCCTGCACCTTGCCTGGGATGCACGAACCCAGAAGGCCGGAGGCCAACGCTGGTTCTCCTTGCACGGCGACGAGCGCATCCCACCGGGAGATCCCCTGCATTGGACCGGCCCCGGCGGCGACTGGAACGTGCAGTGCGCGGCGTGCCACTCGACGGGTCTCGAGACGGGCTACGACCCCGACACCAGGAGCTACGACCCCGCGTGGGCGGAGCCCGACGTCGGCTGCGAGGCATGCCACGGACCGGGATCGCGGCACGTGGCATGGGCCGAAGCCGGCGGAGTAGAGGCGGAGCCCGCCGCCCACCTCGTGGCGCGCCCGGTTCCCCGCGACTGGTCGTGGAAGGGCGACGACCCGATCGCGCGGCGCGTCCCGCAGGCCCAGGCAGCCGTCGGCGAGCTCGACGTGTGTGCCCCGTGCCATGCTCGCCGCGCCGCGATCGGTCGCACGGCGCCGGGAGCGCCGTTCCTCGACGGCTACGAGCCGGCCCTGCTCGAGCCCGGCCTCTACCACGCGGACGGGCAGATCCTGGACGAGGTGTACGTCTACGGCTCGTTCGTGCAGAGCCGGATGCACGCAGCGGGCGTCGTGTGCAGCGATTGCCACGATCCCCATCGCCTGCAGATCGAATCGCCGGATGCGGTCTGTGCGGGCTGCCACCGCGCCGAGGTCTTCGCCCAGACCTCGCACCACCGCCATCCCGAGGCCAGCGAGGGAGCGAGCTGTGTGGGCTGCCACATGCCCGCGCGGACCTACATGCAGATCGACCCCCGCCGCGACCACGGCTTCCGTGTCCCGCGTCCGGATCTCTCGGTTCGGCTCGGGGTTCCGAACGCCTGCACCGGCTGCCACACCGGGCGCGAGGACGCGTGGGCCGCGGAGCAGGCGAAAGCGTGGTGGGGCGAGCCCGGAGACCACTCGACCCTGCGGCCCGATCCGGTCGCGCGCCTGGCCATGGACGGTCTGGCACCCTGGCTCCGGGGCAGCGCTGCCGCCGCGCTCGCGGGACGGACGGACCCCGCGGCCCTGGCTGCGCTGCAGTCGAGTGCCACCCGGGGCCAGGCACTCGAACGTCTCGGCGCCAGCCGGGCCGCGGCCTTCCTGCCTGCGCCTGCCCGCTGGCAGCTCGCTGGTCCGCTGCTCCACGATGCAACCCGAGCCGTCCGGCTCCAGGCGGCAAGGGCGCTGACAGGGCTGGCCGACCAGGCTCCCTCCGACTCCGATGCGAGGGCCCTGTCCGGCGCGCTCGACGAGCTGCGCGCGGGGCTGCTGCGGCACCTCGATCGGCCCGATGCATCGACGCAGCTCGGCGACCTCGACCGGCGAGAGGGACGCGAGGGCGCGGCCGAGGCGCACTACCGGCGCGCGCTCGCGGTCGGGCCCTGGTTCGTGCCGGCCTCGATCAATCTCGTGGATCTGCTTCGCTCGCAGGAGCGGGACGCGGAGGGAGAGGCGATCCTGGAGCGCGCGCTCGCAGCAGTCGGCGCCGCGCGAGCCGAGTCGGTTCCGCTGCATCAGAGCCTGGGGCTGCTCCGTGTGCGCCAGGGCAGGCATGCGGAGGCGTTGGCGCCCCTCGCCGAGGCCACCCGCCTGGCGCCGGACGATCCACGCTCCGCACTCCTCTACGGACTGACGCTCGAGGCCGTGGGTCGGGTCGAGGAAGCCCGTCCCTTCCTGGAGCGAGGCGGAAGCCACTAGCCACGGGCAAGCGTTACCATGCCCCGCCGAGGAGCCTTGATCATGCGACCTGATCCGTTCGAAACCCACCGCGCCCCGATCCAGACCGGGAGGCGGGTACGATGAGCCGCCGCGCGCGCTGGGGATGGGGCCTGCTCGCAGGCCTCGGAGCTGTGGGTCTGCTGGTCTGGATCAACTTGCCCGCGGTCATGCTCTTCGCGGTCGGCCTGATGTTCGATCTGCGAACCTCGCCCGGTCCGAACCAGCCGATCGCCTGGTCGACCGGCTCAGATCCCCAGGGCCGGAGCCCCGCCGAGCGCCCGCCCAACATCGTGCTGATCCTGGCCGACGACCTCGGCTGGAACGATCTCACCTTTCGCGGCGGCGGTGTCGCCGGGGGCACGGTGCCGACGCCGAACATCGACTCGATCGCTGCCGACGGCGTCTCCTTCGTGAACGGCTACGCCGCCAACGGGACCTGTGCGCCCTCGCGGGCGGCGCTGCTTTCAGGCCGCTACGGCACTCGCTTCGGCTTCGAGTTCACCCCCACGCCACCGGGCATGCAGACGATGGTCCGGCGCCTCGGCAGTGCGGATCGGCTCCGACCCACGCTTCCGGGGGAGCCCGGTCCGAGCCTCGACTACACGGAGATGGGCATGCCCGGCTCCGAGACCACGATCGCCGAGCTGCTCGCCGAGCGGGGCTACCACAACGTGCACATCGGCAAGTGGCACGTGGGCCAGACGGACGGCATGGCGGCGCAGGACCAGGGCTTCGACGAGAGCCTGCTGATGGCGAGCGGGCTCTACCTGCCCGAGGACGATCCGGGCGTCGTCAACGCCAAGCAGGACTTCGACCCGATCGACAGGTTCCTGTGGGCCGCCCTCCGCTATGCCGCAACGTTCAACGGAGGTGAGCCGTTCGAGCCCCGTGGCTACCTCACCGACTACTACACCGAGGAGGCCGTCAAGGTCATCGAGGCGAACAAGGACCGCCCCTTCTTCCTGTACCTCGCCCACTGGGCCCCGCACACGCCGCTCCAGGCGACGGTGGAGGACTACGAGGCGCTGAGCCACATCGAGCTGCACCGGGAGCGGGTCTACGCGGCGATGATCCGCGCCCTCGACCGCGGCGTCGGGCAGGTGCTCGAGGCCCTCGAGGCGAACGGACTCGACGAGAACACCCTCGTGATGTTCACGTCGGACAACGGCGGGGCCGGCTACATCGGTCTACCCGACGTGAACGACCCCTTCCGCGGCTGGAAGATCACGCTGTTCGAGGGCGGCATCCACGTGCCGTACCTGATGCGCTGGCCCGCGCGGATCCCGAAGGGAACCGAGATCACGAGCCCCGTCCATCACTTCGACATGTACGCGACCGCCGCGGCGGCTGGCGGGGCCGCGCTGCCTGCGGATCGCAAGATGGACGGCGTCGATCTCGTCCCCCACGCCCGAGGAGAAGCCCAGGAGGTCCCGCACCGGAAGCTCTTCTGGCGCAGCGGGGCCTCGCAATCGGCCCTGGTCGACGGCTGGAAGCTGAACGTGAGCGATCCGCCTGGAAGGTCCTGGCTCTTCGATCTGTCCGCGGATCCCAACGAGCAGGTGGACCTCTCCAAGGAGCGACCGGACAAGCTGGCGGAGCTCATGGCCGCCCTGACCGCCCACAACGCGGAGCAGCAGCCGAGCCGCTGGCCGAGCCAGGGCAGCTTCGCCGTCAACATCGACAAGGACCTGAGCCTGCCCGACGCCCCGGACGACGAGTACATCTACTGGTCCAACTGAGGAGGGCGCCATGACGAGCGTGCTTCCGAGCGTCGTTGCGCTCGGTCTCGCCGCCCTCGCAGCCCTGCTCCTCGCGCTGCGACGGTACTCGCCACCGGTTCGGTCGTCGGAACGACGCGCAGCCTCCCGGGCGCTGACGGTGGCCGTCGCGGTGCAGGCCTTCCACTTCGCCGAGGAAGCCGCGACCGGCTTCCACGAGCGATTTCCCGGCCTCTTCGATCTGCCGAGTCTGCCGTTCGAGGGCTTCGTCGCGTTCAACGTCGCCTGGCTCGGGATCTGGGCGCTCTCCGTGCCGGGTCTGCGCTCTGGGCGAGCGCCGGCCTTCTTCGCCGCCTGGTTCCTCGCCATCGCCGGGATGCTCAACGCGATCGCGCACCCGCTGCTCGCCGTCGCGGCTGGCGGCTACTTCCCGGGCCTGGTCACGTCGCCGGCGATCGGAGCGGCGGGCGTCGGGCTCTGGCTCCGGCTTCGCGGGGCGACCGCGTCGAAGCCGGAGACCGGATCCCCGGGGATCAGCCGAACTTCATCTCCATGAAGCAGAGCTTGTTGCCGTCGAGGTCGCGGACGTAGGCACCGTAGAAGACGCCCGGGATGCGGTCGCCCGGGGCTCCCTCGTCGGTCGCGCCCAGCTCCAGAGCCTTGGCGTGGAGCTTGTCGACGCCTTCCTTCGAGCCGCCGGGGATCGCGACCATCCAGCCGTTGCCCTGCTCGTGGGGCTTCTCGTCGTAGGGGATGCAGAGCGCGAGCATCGGAGCGTCCGTCGAGGTTCCGTAGAACTTGATGCGGTCCATGCCGAACAGCTGCTTGGCGCCGATGTCGGCGAGCAGGGCGTCGTAGAACGCGACGGCCCGGTCCATGTCGCTGGTGCCGATCGTGGTGTAGGCGAGCAAGGGGTCTCCTTTGGGAGCGCGCTGCGCAGACTAGCCCAGCCCCGTCTGCGGGGGAGCCGGTTCCGTCGCCGCGCCGGCCTGGGCTGCTCAGATCCCGCTGCCGGGGTCCACGGGCGTCGGCGACGCGGCGTCCGGCTCCCACCACCAACGGTCGGGCTCGTCGGGGGATCCGGACCGGGGGCGTGTGCAGGGCAGGCAGCCGATGCGGGCGAAGCCCTGGGCGTAGAGCGGATGCATGGGCACGTCGTGACGGCGCGCGTAGTCGAGCACGTCGACCCGGCTCCAGCCGGCCA
>JAJDAR010000107.1 GCA_029261775.1 Deltaproteobacteria bacterium
CCGAATCGCCCGCTGGCTCGGAAGCATCCGACTCTACGCAAGGGGAGCGCGGGCAGACGATGGCAAGATCCCTTCACGACGAGATCGAGGATCTGCGCGAGGCGCTCCGCTTCTTCGGCGGAGACTCCGCCGAGTTCCGGCGACGCCTCGATCGCGTGCTCGCCGAGTACGACGCGCTGCGCAGGCGCTACCACCTGACCCGCGACCAGCTGACGGACGCGGAGCGCCAGAACGAGAAGCTGGTGGCCACCTTGCAAGAGGCCAAGCAGCAGATGGAGCTCCTCAAGGAGGAGGTCGACAAGCTCTGTGCGCCGCCGAACAGCTACGGCGTCTTCCAGCGCTCCAACAAGGACGACACGGCGGAGATCGTCGTCGACGGCAAGAACATGCGCGTCAACGTCCACCCGAACGTGGACACCAGCCACTTCGCCGAGGGGCAGCTGGTGGTGCTGAACGAGGCTTTCAACATCGTCGAGGGCGCGGGTTTCACCGCACGCGGCGAGATCATGGCCGTCGTCGAGCTGCTCGGTGACGGGCGCGCCGTCGTCCTGGGGCACACCGACGACGAGCGGGTCGTGACCCTCTCGGAGCCGCTGCGAAGCGAGCGCCTGAAGGTGGGCGACCACCTGCTGGTGGATTCGCGCACGCAGTACGCCTTCGAGAAGATGCCCAAGTCCGCCGCCGAGGAAGTGGCCCTCGAGGAAGTCCCGGACATCACCTACGACAACATCGGTGGGCTGGGCGAGCAGGTCGAGATCCTGCGCGACGCCATCGAGCTGCCGTACCTGCATCCCGAGATCTTCGCCGAGCACAAGCTCTCGCCGCCCAAGGGCATCCTGCTCTACGGCCCCCCGGGCTGCGGCAAGACCCTGATTGCGAAGGCCGTGGCGAACGCGCTGGCCAAGCGCATCGAGGAGCGAACCGGCAACGAGACGCCGGCCTACTTCTTGAACGTGAAGGGGCCCGAGCTCCTGAACAAGTACGTCGGCGAGACCGAGCACAAGATCCGCGAGGTCTTCAAGCGCGCACGAGAGAAGGCCAGCGAGGACATCCCCGTCGTGATCTTCTTCGACGAGATGGATTCGCTCTTCCGCATGCGCGGCTCCGGCATCTCCTCGGACATGGAGGCCACGGTGGTGGCCCAGTTCCTGTCGGAGATCGACGGCGTCGAGTCGCTGAAGAACGTGATCGTGATCGGTGCCTCCAACCGCCAGGATCTGATCGACCCCGCCGTGCTGCGGCCGGGCCGGCTCGATCTCAAGGTGAAGGTGCACCGACCGGACCAGGAAGCGGCCTACGAGATCTTCACGAAGTACCTGACCGAGGATCTGCCCTTCCACGCCGACTCGGAGCAGCGCTACGGGAGCGATCCCGCCAAGATGGTGGACGGCATGATCCGGGACACCATCACCGACATGTACGCCACCGGCGAGGACAACAAGTTCCTCGAGGTGACCTACGCGAAGGGTGAGCGCGAGATCTTCTACTTCAAGGACTTCGCCAGCGGCGCGATGATCGAGAACATCGTGGCGAGGGCCAAGAAGATGGCCGTGAAGCGCTACATCGACCATCAGGAGCGCGGCATCCGCGTCGACGACCTGAATCAGGCCGTACGCAACGAGTTCAAGGAGAACGAGGACCTCCCGAACACGACCAACCCGGACGACTGGGCTCGGATCTCGGGCCGGAAGGGCGAGCGCATCATCAACGTGCGCACCCTGATCACCGGCATCAGCCGCAAAGAGCGGTCGATCGAGAACATCGACTCGGGTCAGTACCTCTAAGGGAGCCTCTCGCGTCGCCGGCGGCGCCAGAAATCAACATGGCGATTCCGAAGGTGATGGGGACGGAGATCGAGTACGGGATCACGGTCAAGAACGACCGTGACTTCGATCCCATCTCGAGTTGTGTCCTGCTCGTGAACGCCTATCGCGAGGAGCAGGCCGCCAAGATCCTCTGGGACTACGACCAGGAGAACCCGCTGGCCGATGCGCGGGGCTTCCAGGTCGACGGCGAGAAGTACACGCCGAACCAGCAGGAGAACATCGCCCGCAACAAGACGCTCGAGAACGGCGCGCGATACTACGTGGATCATGCCCACCCGGAGTACTCCTGCCCCGAGGTGACCAATCCCCACGATCTCGTCGTGCACGAGAAGGCCGGAGAGCGGATTCTCGAGTTCTCCCGACGCGAGGCGACAGCGATGCTGCCGGAAGGCACGCTGATGCTGATCCACAAGAACAACAGCGATCACAAGGGCAACAGCTACGGGTCGCACGAGAACTACTTGATGGACCGGCGCACGTCCTTCAAGCAGATCGTCGAGCACCTCATGCCCTTCTTCGTCAGTCGCCAGGTCTACTCGGGCTCGGGCAAGGTGGGGAGCGAGAACCGGGGACAGCCCTGCCAGTACCAGCTCTCCCAGCGGGCCGACTTCTTCGAGACCGAGGTCGCGCTCGACACCATGGTCAAGCGCCCGATCATCAACACGCGGGACGAGCCTCACGCCGACCGCGAGAAGTACCGACGGCTCCACGTGATCGTCGGCGATGCCAACATGAGCGAGTACTCGATCTACCTGCGCCAGGGCGCGACGGCGATCGTGCTGGCCATGATCGAGGACGGCGCGATCGACAAGGACCTGTCGCTGCGCGACCCGGTCCGGTCGATCAAGGAGGTCTCCCACGACCCCAGCTGCCGCCGGACGGTCGAGCTCGCCAGCGGACGTCAACTCACCGCGGTGCAGATGCAGCTCGAGTTCCTGGAAATGGCGCAGAAATACGTCGCTTCCCGGGAGGTCGCGCCCTGGGCCGCGGATGTCCTGGAGAAGTGGGGAACCGTGCTCTCCGCGCTCGAGAGAGACCCCCTGGAGCTCGCGGATCGCATCGACTGGGTGATCAAGCAGGTGATGATCGAGCGTTTCCTGGAGAGGAAGGGCCACGACTGGCAGAGCCCCCAGGCCCAGATGCTGGATCTGCAGTACCACGACCTTCGGCCGGACAAGGGCTTGTACTATCTTCTGGAGCGGCAAGGTCAGGTGGTCCGGCTCGTGACGGATCAGGAGATCACGACCGCCATCACCGAGCCTCCCGAAGACACGCGCGCCTACTTCCGAGGCCAGTGCCTCAAGCGATACGGAGACGAGGTGTTCGGCGTCAACTGGGATTCGATCTCGTTCGGCATCGGAGACGAGCCGATCAAGAGGGTCCTGATGGCCGAACCTCTCAAGGGCTCGAAGCAGCACGTACAGGAGCTCCTCGACCGGTCCAAGACCGCAGCGGAACTCGTCAAGAACCTTCGAGCCTGATCCCCGCCAGGAGAACGAGATGAAGCGAATCCAACGAACGACCCGAGTGATCGGAGACGCAGACGCCGCGAGCCTCGGCATCGCCATGGCTGCCGACGCCACCCAGAAGCAGAAGAAGGGCGGCGGAGACGGTGATGGTGGAGGCGAGAAGGGCGGCGAGGGCGGCAAGAAGCTCGCCAAGAAGGGCGAAGCCCTGAAGGAAGAGATGGACGCCCTGGTCGACGAGATCGACGAGGTCCTCGAAGAGAACGCCGAGGAGTTCGTGAAGAACTACGTGCAGCGGGGCGGCCAGTAGGCCGATCGCGACGGCACATCCACGCACGCCTGGGGGGGACCTGTGCGATTCTGGGATGGATACAAGGGCTCCAGCTTCATGGAGCTGCTCGATCTCGACTTCCCGCAGCTCAAGCCCGAGCTGGGCGCCTGGTTCGCGTCGACGGGTGAGCTTCCGCCGACCGCGCACGGGACGACCTGCATTGCGCTGCGCTGGGCCGAGGGGGCGCTGGTGGCCGGCGACCGCCTGGCGACCATGGGCTACCAGGTGGCGAGCCGCGACATCGAGAAGGTCTACGCGACCGACGCCTACTCCTTGATGGCGATCGCCGGCGCCGCAGGACCGGCGATCGAGATGGCCCGCCTGCTCGGCATCCAGTTCGAGCACCACGAGAAGATCGAGGGTGAGCCCCTCGAGCTCGAGGGCAAGGCGAACACGCTGGCCTCGCTGATCAAGCAGAACCTTCCCGCCGCGATGCAGGGTCTGGCGGTCGTGCCGCTCTTCGCGGGCTACGACCGGCGCCGACGCACCGGCCGGGTCTGGAAGTACGAGATCACGGGCGGGCGCTACGAGGAGCAGGAGTTCGACAGCGTGGGTTCCGGCTCCATCTTCGCCAAGGAGTCGCTGAAGAAGAGCTTCAGCACGAGCGCCACCCGGGAGCAGGCGATCCAGATGGCGCTGCTCGCACTGACCGACGCCGCGGACGAGGACCGGGGCACGGGGGGTGTCGACCTCCAGCGCGCCATCTACCCGCGCCTCAAGCTCGTCAGCGCAGCGGGCATCGAAGACGTGGCCGACGACGAGGTGGGTCAGGTGTATCAGGAAATTCTCGCCAACCGCCGCCGGCCGGGAGCCTAGCCATGTCGTTCCCGTTCTACGTCAACCCGGAGCAGATGAGCCAGGACAAGGCCGAGTTCGCCCGGAAGGGCATCGCTCGCGGCAAGTCCATCGTCGCTCTCGAGTACGACCAGGGTGTGGTGATGGTCGCCGAGAACCCGACCCGCCTGCACAAGACCGGGGAGGTCTACGACCGCATCTCCTTCGCCGGGGTCGGCAAGTTCAGCGAGTTCGACCGCCTGCGAAAGATGGGCGTGCAGTGGGCCGACGTCGAGGGCTACCGCTACAGCCGCGACGACGTGCGGGGCAAGGCGCTGGCCAATGTCTACTCGCAGGTGCTCGGCGAGGAGTTCAGCCGCTCGATGAAGCCCTTCGAGGTGGAGATCGTGGTCGCCGAGGTGGGGGATCCGGAGCTCCTGGGGCACGAGGGCAACTCGCTGTTCAAGATCGGCTTCGACGGAACCGTCCAGGACCAGATGGGCTTCTGCGTGATCGGAGGTTCGGAGGGCAACCTCCAGAGCCACATCGAGTCGAACTTCCGCAAGGAGCTTCCGCTCGCGGACGCGCTGCGTCTGGGCCGCGACGCCCTGCAGAGGGCCGAGAACGGCTCACCGGACCTTCCCCCGAGCAGCCTCGAGGTCTGCGTCCTCGACCGCAGCCTGCTCGGCCGCAAGTTCAAGCGCTTGACCCAGGACGAGATCACCTCGCTGCTGGGCTGAGCACCGGCGTCAGGCGGCGCTGAGCCCCTTCAGGTAGGTGTAGCCGGCGCGAGCCGTGGCGAGCGGGTCCTTCGTCGTGTCGTGCTCGACGAAGAAGTGGCGCAGGCCGGCCTGCTCGGCCTGCGCGAAGATCGCCCGAAAGGGCACGGTCCCCGTTCCCGGGTCGACGAAGCTCCCGTCGTCGAGCACGTCCTTCACGTGGCAGACGGGGAAGCGGCCGGGGTAGCGCGCGAAGTACGCGAGTGGATCGATGCCGCCGACCTGGGCCCAGCCGAGATCGATCTCCAGGGCGACGAGGTCGGGATCGGTGCTCTCGACGAGCACGTCGTAGGGCAGCTTGCCCTCGACGGGCACGAACTCGAACGCGTGGTTGTGGTAGCCGAAGCGCAGGCCGGCGGCGGCGGAGGCCGCGCCCATCTCATCGAGCTCCGCGGCGATGGCCTTCCACTCATCGAGGCTCACGTCGGTACGGACGTGATAGCGGCCTTCCCGTCGCTGGATCACCTGCCTCGGGGCGGAGAGGAAGACCCACTTGGCGCCGAGGATGCGGGCGGCCTCGATCTCCTCTTCGATCGGACCGGCCAGGTGGATCGACGGGCAGACGAGGCCCGCATCGTCCAGCATCGCCCGGATCTGCTTGGCGCCATGCCCGGCGCGCGGCGACACCTGCACCTCCCGGTAGCCGATCGCCGCGACGGCCCGCAGGGTGCCCGCGAAATCCTTCTCGAGCAGCTCGCGCACCGTGTAGAGCTGCAGCCCGGGCTCGATCACGAGGCCTCCTTCACGGGCGGTCATCGACCACGGCCATGCCGCCGACACGCCGAGCACGGCGGCGGCCTGCAACACATCTCGCCGCGTCACGGGTTTCGGCGACCGGCAGCTTTGCATCATCCGGCAAGTCTACGCGGCGCCGCCAGAGCAGGATCCCCCTGGGGGGAACTTTCTCGGTCCCTTCGGCCACTCATCGGGCAAGGTGCCGGCCGTACCTGCCGATAGAGGAAGGGCTACATTGGCCCTCCGAACCCGGGTGGGAGAGCGTGCAGAAGCGAATCTACGGAGTCGAGACCGAGTACGGAATCATCTTCACCCCTGAGGGGCGGAAGACCTTGCCGGTCGAGAAGGCGATTCGCTTCCTCTTCGAGAAGCTGATCACCACGGAGCACTTCCTGAACGTGTTCCTGGAGAACGGTGCGCGCTTCTACCAGGACACCGGCTGCCACCCCGAGTACGCCACGCCGGAGTGCGCCTCGCCCCGCCAGTTGATCGTCTACGACAAGGCCGGCGAGCGGATCCTGGAGGATCTCCAGAACTACGCCGAGGAGAAGATCCGCGAGGAGCGCATCGCGGGGAAGCTCTCGATCTTCAAGAACAACACCGACTTCGTCGGCAACAGCTACGGCTGCCACGAGAACTACCTCGTCGACCGCGACGTGGACTTCTACTACCTGGCCGAACAGCTGATCCCGTTCCTGGTCACGCGCCAGATCTACACCGGTGCGGGCAAGGTCTTCCAGACGCAGGACGGCGTGCACTACTGCGTCAGCCAGCGCGCGCAGCACATCTACCAGAAGATCTCGGGCACCACGACGAACGATCGCTCGATCATCAACACCCGCGACGAGCCCCACGCCGACCGCGAGAAGTACCGCCGGCTGCACGTCATCGTCGGTGATTCGAACATGAGCGAGTACACGAACTTCGTGAAGATCGGTTCGTGCGCGATCGTCCTCCAGATGATCGAGGACAACTACATCAACAAGGACTTCACGCTCCGCAACCCGGTCAAGGCGATCAAGGACATCTCCTACGACACGACCTGCAAGCGGAAGCTGCGCCTCGACAACGGGCGCGAGTACTCGCCGATCGAGATCCAGCGCGAGTACTGCGAGATGGCCCAGAAGTACATCGAGCAGTACCCCGTCTCCGACGAGATCAAGGAATCCGTCGGCATGTGGCAGTACGTGCTCGACTGCCTCGACGACGATCCC
>JAJDAR010000108.1 GCA_029261775.1 Deltaproteobacteria bacterium
ACGGTCCCGGCGGCTTCGCCTCCGGACCAGAACCCGAGCAAGTCGCGGCTGACCCTGAACGGTCTCGACAACGTGGGCGACCACGACGTGATCGTGAAGGGCCGGTTCAATCCCGCGCGACCGCTGGTGTGTGAGGACAACCTCACGCCCTGTCTGATCGATGCGCAGTGCACCGGAATCGGTGCCGGCACCTGCGGGCTGCCGACACCCAGCCGCTCTGGTGTGCACGTGAAGATCACGCAGGGATCGCCCCCGCTGTCGGGGACGGTCTACAACCAGAACGTGCCTGGCGACAACCACGCTCCGGGAGGCGAGTACTTCAAGAGCTCGCCCACCCCGGCTTGTGGCTCGAGCCAGGACGGCTGGAAGGTCGTCCAGGGCAGCAACGGTCGGGCCGTGTACATCTACAAGAACAAGTCCGGGCTGGTGCCGGCGTCGACGGACTCGATCGACGGCGTCTGCACCGCGAGCGCCAATGGCATCTCGCTTTTGCGGCTCTCGTTCAACCCGGCCACCGGGGAGTGGAAGTACCTCGCGAGGGTGAAGAACAGCACCCTGGCCGCTTTGCCGGTCGTGATCGGCGGTGGGGTACAGGGCCCGATGCAGGCCCAGTTCGCTCTGGGTGTGGCTACGCCCTACGAGGCCGGCGAAGGCCTGCAGGGTGAGAACGGCCAGTGTGCCGATGCCCAGTACCGGGGCGCCGGCCCCGGTGGCGTCGGCAGTGTCGCCGGCTGCAAGGCGACCGAGAAGAGCGGCACGCTCTTCCGGGTGAGCTGCAAGTAGTGGCGAGCCCCTAGGAGTCAGCTCGGGCGCCGGCCTTCGAGGCGCCCGGGCTGTTCCCCTGGGGCGCGGGCTCCGCACGGAGCCCGCGCCCTCTCCTCGTTCCGGAACCGACCCCCGGTCGGGTCCGCTCAAGACGACCTTCCGAATCCAAGACCTCTCGAGGGAGCTCCGAATCATGACTCGCTGGATCCTGGCTGGAACCGCCGTGCTCTTCATCCTCGCCCTCGCCGCCTACGGACTGATCCGTCCGGCCCCGCTCGGCTCCGACGCCGACGCAGGGGAGCGCGCGGCCGTGTCGACCGCCTCGGAGGAACTCCCCCCGTCACCCGCACAGGGTCTTGCACGTGACGTCGCGGCCGCGCCTCCCGGCTCCGCCCGCGTTGTGGGCCGCGAAGTGGCGAACGCCGCCCGTCCGGGCGCCGCCCGGACTTCGGATCCGCTGCTGGCGCCGGAGGCGCTGATCGCCCGCGAGGGATCCGCGCTGGCCAAACAGGAGGCGCGCCAGATCTTCCTCAATCCCCGACCGGAACGCCGGGCGGCCGCGGTTCGCGAGCGTGCCCGGAAAGATCGCGAGGGCCTCGCCCTCTCGGCCCGCAGCCTCGCCCTCTCCGATGCCTCCCCAGAGGTCCGCGCCCACGCCGTGGAGGCGCTCGGTCTCCTTGGCGAGGAGGAGGCCCTGCAGGAGATCCTCGAGGCCGAGGAGGCCGACGAGGCGGTGCGGGAGAAGGCACAGGTGGCTCTCGACGACGCGGTCGGGTTCGCCAGGCTCGAGGGCCTTCCGGTCTCCGACCTGATCCCCTACATGCGCGACGCAGAGCTCTGGTGGCATGCCATGGAGCTGGTCGCGGCTGCCAACGATCCTTCGGTCGCCGGGGAGCTCTGGGACATCTACTTCGACACGGGCCAGGGCTACGAGCGCCGCGAGTACGCGCTCTTCGTGCTCGACGATCTCGAGATCGAGATCGACGAGCCGCTGGAGGCACTCTGGATCGAGGAGGAGCAGGCCGAGCTGCAGGCGCTGCGACAGTCCGGGGCGCTCAACTAGACGCTCGAGCGGAGGAGCTCGGCCATGCCGACGCGAGGTGAGCGGGAGGGGCCGCCTCGCCGGGCGCTCATGTGCCTGGCCGGCCTCCTGCTGCTGCTCGCCCCGGCCGGAGCTCACGCGATCTGCGGAGATGGCCTGCTCGAGCCCGCGGAGCAATGCGACGACGGCAACGTCGTGGATGGCGACGGCTGCGACTCGAACTGCACCTTCACCACCTGCGGCAACGGGGTCGTGACCTTCGGCGAGGGCTGTGACGACGCCAACACCCTCGGAGGAGACGGCTGCAGCGCGTTCTGCACCGTCGAGGTGTGCGGCAACGGCTCCGTGGACGTCGGCGAGACCTGCGACGACGGCAACGTGCAGGACGGCGACGGCTGCGACTCGAACTGCACCTACACGGTCTGCGGCAACGGCGTCATCACCGCCCCCGAGGCTTGTGACGACGGCAACGCGAGCGGTGGAGACGGCTGCAGTGCCTTCTGCACGATCGAGGCCTGTGGCAACGGCGTCCCGGACGTCGGCGAGGCTTGTGATCCCGCCACCGGCACGACGGGGGATCCGGCCCGGGCGGTCGCTCCCGCCGCAGACTGCGACGACGACTGCTCGGTGGTCGAGTGCGGGGACGGGAGGGTGAACCTGCCGGCCGGGGAGACCTGCGAGGGCTCGCCGGTCGGAACCGATACCGCCATCTGCGAC
>JAJDAR010000109.1 GCA_029261775.1 Deltaproteobacteria bacterium
ATCGCGGGGGGATCGTCGGACGCTGTTCCAGGGCGGCAACCGCATCCATCAGCGCAAGAAGCTCATCGAGAGCCGGGCGCGGCTCGAGGCCGTCTCGTCCCACGAGGTGCGCGGCCTGCGCGTGCCCGAGGAGCGCTTCGATGAGCTCACCCTGCACGAAGCCGGAGGGGCCGGCTACACCTACGTCCTCGGCGATCCCGGCTTCGATCGATCGTACCCGCGCTGGGTGTCCGCCGAGGGTCGCCCGATCGCGCTCGTCTCGCGCGGAGGGGTGGCAGACGACATCGGGCGCGACCGGGACCCGGCGGGCCAGGGTTTCGGGCGCGCGCTCGAGCTCACCGAAGGCCTCGGTGGCCTGTTCGTGATGGCGCTCTCGTCGAAGCGCGTCGCGACGGCGCCGGGCCGCGCTGGGCTGGCGCCGCTGGCCGCCCGGATCCGCGCCGCGCGGCCCTGGCAGGCGACGGCCGGGGAGGTCGTGCGCTGGGCGGCCGTGCGCGCGGAGATCGCACTCGAGGCCGAGCGAGCGAGCGAGCTCCGGCTGCACAACCGCGGGGACGCGCCAGGCGCAGGGCTGATCCTCGAGCGGTACGGGGCCTCCGGTCGTCCCGAGTTCGTGCCCCTCCCGCTACTGCCCGCTGGTGGGTCGCTTCGCATCCCAGTGGCCAGCCAGGCCTTGGCCCTGGCGCCCCCGCGACCCGGGCTGCGGACCGCCGCGCGCTGAGCCGGGTCCGAGCCGCCGTGCGTACGCTCCGAGGCGCTCAGGTCATGCGCCGGGCGCCGGTCAGCACACCGACGGCCAGCACGCACGCGAGCATCGTGCAGCCGAACACCGTGAGCGTGGCGAGCGAGCCGATGCGCTCGGCGACGAAGCCCGCGAGCAAGGTGCCGATCGGCCCGCCGCCGACGAAGCCGACCTGATACGCCGCGAGGACGCGACCTCGCGCCTCGGGGGGAGCCGCCTCCTGGACGAGCGTGCGGCTGCAATTGATGAACACCGCACCCCCGAGCCCCCAGACGACCGATGCGCCCACGAACGCTGCAAAGGGCAGCGCGGTCCCCATCACGAGCTGGGTCGCCGCGCCGGCGCCGAGTGCCAGGAGCATGGCCTGGCCCTTGCGGCGGATCCCGCCGCGCGCGCGAATCGCGAAGGTGCCGAGGATCGTGCCCACCGGGAAGGTCATCAGGACCCAGGAGAGCTCCTGCGCACCGCCCGCGTAGACGTCCCGGACCAGCAGTGGAAAGATCACCAGATAGGGCCCGATGAACAGGATGCCCACCAGCGTGACGAGAAAGACCGGGACCCGCAGGTTCGGCGTGGCCGCCACGATCCGCACGCCGGCCCGGATCTGCTGCCACGGCGAGCTGTGCACCTGGCCCGCGGGTCGGCTGACTTGCGGGGGAAGCCTGCTCGTGGCGAAGCCGCCCAGGCCCAGGATCACGGCCTGGAGACCGAGCACGATGCCGATCCCCAGCGGCTGCGCGGCCCCGGCCACAAAGGTGCCCAGCGCCTGCCCGCCGAACTGGAAGAGGGTCATGCCGGTCACGGCGCGCATGATGTCGGTGCCGGCGACGTGGGAGAGGAGTGCATCGCGGGATGGCATCACGAAGGCCGACAGGGTGCCGAGCGTCGCGCCCTAGCCCAGCAGCAACGCGAGGCTGAGCGACCCGCTGCTGACCACGCCGGCCAGCAACAGGACCGGGATCGTGCCGACAGCGTGCAGGGTGATCAACAGACGACGGGGATCGAAGCGGTCGGCGGTGGCGCCGCCGAGCAGCAGCAGCGCCAGCGAAGGCAGCATGGTCGAGCTCTGCGCGAGTCCGACCCAACGGGGCTCAGCCTCCAGCACGCCGACGACCAGCCAGCTGAAGATCAGCGCGTTCATGCCCCAGGAGGTGAACCAGGAGGCGACGCCGCCGCTGAACCAGCCGAAGTTGCTCACCGCGCGGGACGGTAGCCCAGCCGCGGGGCGTGCCCGTTCGGGTCGCCTCGCCGGCCGCGCCGGTTCAGGCCGACTCGCCGGCCGCGCCGGTTCAGGCCGACTCGCAGGCCGCGCCGGTTCAGGCCGACTCGCCCTCGCCGAGATCCCCGGCGGCGATGCGGGCCTCCAGGTCGGCGCGCAGCCGCTTCTTGTCGGGCTTGCCGCTGTCGGTCATCGGGACCGACCTGACGAACCACAGGTGGCGGGGCAGCTTGTAGGCCGAGAGCTCGCTGCGCAGGGCCGCGCGCAGAGCGGAGGCGCCGAGGGTCGCGCCCTCGCGCAGGACGACCGCCGCGGCGACGTTCTCGCCCCGGTCCGGGTGGCTCACGCCCACGACGTGCGCCTCGCGCACCTCGGGCAGCGCCTGGAGCACGACCTCGACCTCACGCGGCGTCACGTTGGCGCCGGCGGTCTTGATCAGGTCGCCGAGTCGGCTCTTGAAGAAGAGGTAGCCCTCCGCCGAGAGGGAGCCGCCATCGCCGGTGTGGTAGAAGCCGTCGCGGTCGAAGACCTCTTCGCGCTCCCGCTTGACGAGGCCCTGCATCAGCGAGGGCCCGCGGACGCAGATCTCGCCGAAGGCGTCGGGCCCGAGCGTCCCGCCCGTCTCCGGATCCACGATCTTGTGCTCGAGGCCGGGAACCGAGCGCCCGAAGGCGCCGCGCAGCTTCTCCGGCAGCTCGCGATCCATCCGATCGATGCTGTGGGGCCCGGCGGTCTCGGTCATGCCGAGCGAGTTGGAGCGCAGCTCGAGGTCCCGCGGCCGCTCCTCCTCGGGCAGCAGATCGTACAGGTTGCCCGTGCGGACCGACGACAGATCGCGCTCCGGGAAGCTCGGATGCTCCGCCATGGCCTTGCTGTAGTGCGGCCAGCCGGCGACCACGGTCGCGCGCTCGCGCTCGATCAGGGCCAGGGTCGCACCCGGCTCGAAGACTTCCTCGGTGATCACGAAGGCGCCGAGATGCAGCGCGGAGACGAGCGTGAACACGAAGCCGCCGACCCAGAAGAACGGCATGGGCGAGTAGATCCGGTCGTCGCCGCGAAGGTCGCGGAACTGGTTCAGCCGATGCGCGTGGCGCAGGATGCTGCCGTGCGTGTGCAACGCGCCCTTGGGGTCGGCCGTGCTCCCGGAGCTGTAGATCACGATCAGCGGATCGGCGGGGGTCACCTCCTGCTCGACCGCGGCCAGGAGCGCGTCCGAAATGCCCTCGCCATCCGCGGCGAGCGTCTCGAGGGGCGTGGTCCAGCGGCGGCCGGCTCCACCCTGGACCCGCACCGAGCGCAGGAAGGGCAGGGTGGGGATGCGGAGGGGCGGGCCGTCGCACACGTCGAGTTCGGGGGCGAAGGTCTGGAGGCGCTCCAGGTAGTCGTGGGAGAGAAAGCGCTCCACGCACAGCAGGGTGTCCACATCGGCATGGCGGAGTACCCAGCCCAGCTCGCGCGCCTGGTAGAACGTGTTCAAGGGGACCAGCAGCGCCCCGATCCGCGTGACGGCGAGCCAGGCCGTGACCCAGTCCGGACCGTTCGGCATCAGCAGGCCGACCCGGGTGCCCTTGCCCACGCCCCGGGCGAGCAGACCCTTGGCCCAGCTCCGCGAAGCGGTTTCGATCTCGCGGTAGGTCAGGCATCGATCGCCGAGAGAGATGCACGGTCGATCGCCGTGCTCGCGCACGAGATCGCGCAGGAAGAACGGGATCGAACAGGGCTCGGGAAGCATCGCGCGAAGACCTCGGGCTCGAGGGAAGGTCGGCGGATTCAGTGCGCGTCGGCCGCCACGCCGGGCGGCTGGCGCGGGTCGCCCGGCGCCTGGACCAGCTCGATGCGGGTCCCGTCGGGATCGAGCACGAAGACCGCTCCCGTTCCGGGATGCGGTGCGATGCGGGACGTCGGAAGGACCCGGGCCCCCAGGGCGGACAGCCGGTCCAGCTCCTGCTCGAGGTCATCGACCCGGAGCGAGAGATGCGTGAGACCGCGTGCGTTCATCGGTCTCGGGGCTTCGGGCTCGAGCGTCTCCGGGGCGACGTAGTGGAGCAGTTCGATCCGCACGCCATCGCGGAGCAGGTACACGGCGTGCAGGTCGACGTCCGAGAGATCGAGCAGCTGGCTCGACGGCTCTCCCGCGACATGGAGCGCGGCCTCCCGGGCAAAGCCGAGACCCTCCACGTAGAAGCGCTCCGCCCGCGGCAGATCGGCGACGCAGAGGCCGATGTGGGAGACGGCTTGGATGGCCATGGCGTGGGGCTCCGGGCGGAGGGGCATCGTCGTCGCGGCCCTTGACCCATCTGACGGTTCGTCAAATAATGACCGACCGGGCCGCCCGCTCGCCACCGCGAGCCCATCGGCCGGGCGCGGCTCGCCAGCGGGAGGCTTCATGACCGATCAGGACTTCGACACCTCCGACGTCGATCGTTGGATCGGGGTGCCCCTCGGCGGTGGTGAGCTCAAGGACCCGGTCCATCCGAACGACGTGCGTCGCTGGGCCCAGGGGATGCAGAACCCCAATCCCCTGTACTACGACGAACTCTTCGCGGAGCAGGGCCGGTTCGGCACGTTGGTGGCGCCCCAGTCCTTCGCGGTGTGCACGGACGACAGCCACGGCGCCGCGCCGGCGATCCAGGGGAGCATCCCGGGCACCCACATGCTGTTCGGCGGGGACGAGTGGTGGTTCTTCGGCCCGCGCATCCATCCCGGCGACACCTTCCGCCACGATCGCATGCTCTTCGACTACAAGCTCACCGAGACGAAGTTTGCGGGACCGACGATGTTCTCGCGCGGGGACACCACCTACGTGAACCAGCGCGGCGAAGTGGTCTGCAAGCAGCGCTCGACCTCGATCCGCTACCGCGCCGATCTGGCGCGGGAGAAGGGTCAGTTCATGGAGAACCGCGAGCAGAGCTGGACGGACGACGAGCTGCAGGAGGTCGAGAAGCAGAAGTTCGACTACTACCAGAGCTTCCTCGATCTGGGCCACGATCGGCGCCTGTTCGTGAAGGCGGGAGACCGGCTCCCCAGCCGCCCGATCGGCCCGCACACGGTCATGAGCTTCACCACGGAGTGGCGTTCGTACCCGTTCTCGGTGTGGGGGACCTTCCGGGACACGGGCGGTCCCACCTCGCTGTGGAGGGCGGGATGGCTGCCCGAGATGTCTCGAGACCTGGAGGGCGCCAAGGTCGACCCTGCCTACGCGGATGGGCTGTACCACGGCCCCTCACGGGGGCACGTCCAGGACCGCTACGCCCAGCTGATCGGGATGCCCCGTGGCTACGGCTACGGCGCCTCGATGGGGGCCTGGGTGCTCGACTATCTGTCGAACTGGGTGGGCGAGTGGGGCACCATCCTCCATAGCCGCATGTCCTACCGGTCACCGGCCCTCGTGGGCGATCTCACGCTCTTGAACGGCACGGTGTCGGAGGTGCAGGAGCAACGCGGGACGGGCCTGCCGATCGCGACCGTGGAGGTCGTCATGACGAACCAGCGCGACGAGATCATGGCGACCGGCGAGGCCGAGGTACAGCTTCCGTCGGAGACCCTGCCCGAGGCCTAGGGCTGCGAGGAGGACCGTTGCCGGAGATCGATCGCGACGTCGCCGCGGCTTCGGCTCGGCTGACCTGGCCCCACTTCCTGGAGGACGTGGCCACCCGCTTCGGCGAACGGACGGCGCTGCGCAGTGGGGACGACTCCTGGAGCTACGCCGATCTGCTGAGCGGTGCACGCCGCGTGGCCAAGGGCCTGATCGCGGCGGGCGTGGGCAAGGGGGCGCGGGTCGGGGTCTGGATGGCCAACCGCCCGGAATGGGTGACGGCGGCGTTCGGCGCCTCGATGACCGGCGCCGTCGTCGTGCCGGTCAACACCTTCGCCACCGCGGACGAGCGCGACTACATCCTGCGCCACGGCGACGTCTCGACCCTGCTGCTGCAGCGTGAGCTGGCCGGTCACGCGTTCCTCGAGGAGCTCCTCGCGGGGCACCCGGGCCTGCGCAGCACCGGGCCGCGCGGACTGCGCAGCGAGGCGCTGCCGCAGCTGCGCCGGATCTACTGCCTGGGCCTCGAGGAGGGCCGCGGCGCCGTCGAATCGTGGGCACGGCTGCAGGAGCGAGGCGCGGGCGAGAGCGACGCGTTGCTCGACGCCTGCATCGCTGAAGTCACCCCGGCGGACGAGGGGGTGGTCATCTACACCTCGGGGACTACGGCGAGACCGAAGGGCGTGATCCACCGCCAGCGGTCCGCGGTCTTGCAGAGCTGGCGCTTTGCCGAGCTGATGGGGCTCGCGAGCACGGACGTCGTGTACACCGCGCAGCCCTTCTTCTGGACCGCCGGCATCGCCATGTCGCTCGGGGCGACGCTGGCCGCCGGGGCCACCCTCGTGGTCGATCCGACCTTCGATCCCGAGCGCGCGCTCCGACGGATCGAAGGGGAGCGGGTCACGACCCTGCATGCATGGCCGCACCAGGAGAAGTCGATGGCCGAGCACCCCGCGGCGGCGGAGTGCGATCTCAGCAGCCTGCGCCACCTCGAGTTCGGCTCGCCGCTGGCTGCGCGGGTGCCCCTGACGGAGGACACCTGGGGGATCCATGGCTCCTACGGCCTGTCGGAGACGTTCACGCTGGCGACGGCCCTGCCCGCCGATGCGCCGGCCGAACTCCGCCACACCACGAACGGCCCGCCGCTGCCGGGCAACGAGGTGCGGATCCTCGACCCGATCACGGGCAGCCGGCTTCCGGCGGGCGAGAAGGGCGAGATCGCCGTGCGCGGCCCCACCCTGATGATCGGCTACGCCAAGGTCGATCCCGAGCAGGTCTTCGACGCGGATGGCTTCTTCCACACCCAGGACGCGGGCTGGCTCGACGCGGACGGTCGGCTCCATTGGAAGGGCCGGCTCTCCCACGTGATCAAGACCGGCGGGGCCAACGTCTCGCCCCTGGAGATCGAGGGCGCGCTCGCGGACTACCCCGGCCTCGAGGCCGCCCATGCGGTGGGGGTTCCGCACCCGACCCTCGGCGAGGCGATCGTGCTGTGCACCGTGGCGACCGGCGACGGCATGGCGCTCGAAGAGGAGGCGATCCGCATCCATCTGAAGGCGCGCCTCGCCTCCTACAAGCTGCCGCGCTTCGTGCTCCCGCTGGCGCCCGAGGAGGTGCCCTACACCGGAACCCAGAAGGTGCAGCCACAACCCCTGCGCGAGAAGGCCCTCGCCGCCCTCGAAGCCGCCCACATCGAAATCGCCGGCCACACCTACGGCACCTGACCCCCGCCCCTCCACACAACGAGCAGTTGACCGAGAGACCCGACCCCTTTGTCAACTCTGACGAATGTTGACGAAGGGGTCGGGTCTCTCGGTCAACAGTCCCGAACAACTTGAGCAAAGTGCCGGGCCATATTCTTGAGTTGTTGCTTGGCGGGCTGGGGGAGGGTCAGGTGGGTGGGTCGATCGGGAGTTTGCGGACCGGGTAGACGGCCGAGATTCCGCCGTCGACCGTCAGCACGGTGCCGGTGACGAAGGACGATGCCGGGCTGGCCAGGAACAGCGCGGCCCCTTTGATGTCGTCGGC